>VAYJ01000037.1:14681-25698 GCA_005888465.1 Actinomycetota bacterium | reverse complement strand
TCCCGCCGATGATGGCGGCGACGATTCCAAGCACGATCGTGGCGAGCACGCTCATGGACTGCCTGCCGGGCACGACGAGTCGCGCCACAGCGCCGATGATCGCGCCCGCGATGACATACCCGATGACGGATCCCACGGTGATGTTCACGTCCGCGATCATTCGCGCCTCCCTTCTTCTGGACTTGGCCGCCTAGGCTCGGCGGAGGAGAAAGACGATGAGCAAAATGACGGCGATCAACACGATGATGCCGGGAATGACGATGGCGGCCGCGATCACGAGGGTCTCCTTTCTCGACGAAGTGATTCATTCCCGAATCTGTGCGGCCCACACCTGGAGGGGCCCGCTGTGGCTGGCGGCGTCAAATGCTCAGCCCGCGGATCGCATCACCATGTGCTCCCCCTCAGTCTTCGTGTGCCGACGATGCAGCTGCGGACTCACCCCGTCACCTGGACCGGGTACCCCCGCGCGAACCGCCTCGAGTTGCGCCCCGAGTGCTCCTCCGTACAGGAGGGAGATCGAAGAGAGCAGCGCCCACACCAAGAGGGCGACCATGCCGGCCAGTGGGCCGTAGGTCTCGCCGAACGACGTGCTTGTGCGGAAGAACAGGCTGAGCATGAGCGTCACCAGTCCCCAGAGCGCGACCGAGACGGCCGCCCCGAAGGCCAGCCAGGACCACGCCGGCTGCCGGCGCCGCGGCGACCATCGGAACAGCAGCGCCACCGCGGCGGCCATGACCACGAGGGCCACCGGCCACCGGGACCAGTTCCAGATCCTGGCGGCCAACGGGCTTCCCAGCGACGAACCGATCGAGCCGCCGAACGCCATCGCGACGAACGCGACCGTCGCGAGCATCCCTGCACTGAGGGCCAGTACCAGCGCCAAGCCGTACTTGCGCAGCGTGGACCGGTCTCGCTCGATCCCGTAGAGCCGGTTGAGACCGCGCTCGAGCTGTCCCATGAACGTCGATCCCGAGAGGAGCGCTCCCACGAGCCCCACCACGAGCGCCACGTACCGATGCGACGCCCCCGCGCGATGCGCCTGGTCGACGGCCTGGGTGAGAAGCCGGCCGGCGGGTCCTGGCGCCGCCGATCGAATTGTGTGCACGATCACATTGCTCGCGCGTCCCTTGCCAAGCGCGCTCGCCAGGCCAACCATGGCGATGACCGCCTGCACGGCCACCAGCGCGGCTGCGAACGCCATCGAGCGGGCGTGGCTGAACCCGTCGGACAGACGCAAGCGCCTGAAGGCGTCACGCGCGAGGCGCCACCGTCCCGTACGGGTCAGGGTCCTTCGCGCGTCGTCCCCGGTCAGGTGCCACGTCTCGGGCACAGGACTCGCGGTGCTCACCCAGATGTCTCCTCGGGCACGCAGACCGTGATGGCCCCCGGCTCCACGGCGATGCGCAGCCGGCGCGTCGGCGTTCGTTCGCCGCCATCGAGCTCGTACGGCGCCTTCCTTTTCAATCTGATGTCGATGTGCTGCCCTGCGGTGAACCTCATGAGCGGCGATCGGTGCGCCTGCCCGATCACGACCCGGCCGATCGCTCGACTCCATTCCCACAGGTCTTTGGCCGTGAGCACGCCGACATCCAACGACCCGTCGTCGGGAAGGGCATGGTCGAAGATGGAGATCCCCCCGAGTACTTTCCCGACGTTTCCGACGAGCACGCAGGCGGCCTTGCCCTTGAACCACCGCTTCCCGTCGACGCGGACGCGAACCCGTACGGGGCGCTCGAAGATGAGCTTCGCACCGGTCCACAGGTATGCCAGCCGGCGCAAGCGCATCTTCAGCCGGGAGTTGGCTTCTTTGATCATGAGAGCGTCGAACCCCGTTCCGGCCATGACGGCGAAGCGCTCGCCGTTGACGACGCCGACGTCGAGGGTCCGCCGCGATCCGTGGAGCCCGATCTGCACGGCCGCCTGGATGTCCCGTGGGATCCCGAGGTTGGCGGCGAGCAGGTTCGCCGTGCCGGCCGGGACGACGGCCAGGATCGCCGGGGTGCCCGACAGAACGTCCACGCACCGTTGCACCATGCCGTCACCGCCCCAGACGAACACGAGATCCGCACCTTCCTGTAGCGCGCGTCTCGCCTGCTTCGGCGCTCGCTTGCTCTTCGACACCTCGTACCAGAGGGGATCGGTGACGCCGGCGGTCCGCAGGGCTTCCCGAAGCTCGCCCAAGCCCCCGCCAAGTGTGCGTTGGGAGTGAGCGATCACCGCGACTGAGGTCATCTGCGAACCGCGGCCGAATCCCGCTTGTTCGCGCCGCGCTCGTGCGTTGGCGCCGCTGCCGACGCGCATCGAACGGCCAGGATCGTCGCGGCCAGGGCGCCGCAACCGAGCAGGACACTGGCGAGGACGTCCGTGGGATAGTGCATGCCTCGGTACAGGCGCGACAGGCCGACGGCGATCGGCAACAGGATTGCGACGAGCCAGACGATCGCGCGCACGAACGCGTTGCGCACGAGGGTGCTGATGACGATGGCAAGGCCGACGTAGAGCGCGATCGCAGCGGCCACGTGCCCGGATGGGAAGCTCGAGGTGGGAGGCGCGACGTCCAGCCTGGGAATTGGGGGACGAGGTCGATCGACGACGAAAGTCGTTGTGATGAACACCCAGACCTCGAGGAGCACGGCGAAGAAGATGAGCCCGACCTGCCGCCATCGCCGTGCGATCGCCAGGAGCACGATGACCGCCGTCCCCACGCCGATGACCGTTCCGGTCGCCCCGAGCTCCGACCCGGCTCGGGTCCACGCATTCAACGTCGTCGTCCTCCGGGAGACGAACCACTCGTCCGCGCTCGAATCCCAGCGTCCGACCGCTCCGTGCTGGAGCACATGCGTCAGCAACAGTCCGGTGCCCACCATAAGGAGCGCAAGGATGAGATACCCCGCGATGGTCAGGACCCAGGCGATGAGGACCGGGTGCCGACCGGCGAACCGCGTGCCGATGCGGTCCGTCAGGGTGCCGGGTCGCGGGTCGAGAACCGACTCGGATCGGGTCCGCCGTGACATTTGCTGGTGAGGGGCGGGGACCGCGTCTTCCCGCTGCGCAGGTTTCCTGATCACGCCCGAGCGTTTCCCTCATCGGATCCGGGGCAAACACAGGGCGGTGGTCCGATGCTCCTGGTAGCCGTCCTCGTCGTCCTTGCCGCCGGTTCGGGGTGCGTCGTGGCCTACGGTGCCCGACGATGGCCCGGACCGGTCGCGGACGACGTCGCTCGAACGATCGATCAGCAAGCTCGGCGACGCGGCACGCTCGCCCGATTCGTCCGGGCTCGGCTCGATCCCGCGGCCGCGACCGGACTGGCGCTCACGCTCGCCTCGTCGCTGTTCGTCGTCGGTGGCGCAGCGGTCGGTGTCCTCCTCGTCATCGTGCGCGCGCGCACGGGCGAGGTGAGCGTCGACCGTAGCCTGGCGGTCTGGGGCGCGGACCACGCGAGCGGGCTCTCCACCTGGTTCTTGCGCGCGGTGACGCAGCTCGGCGCGACCGGCACNNACGGTCGTGACCCTCGCGATGATCGTCGGGGTCTGGGAGTATCGGCGCGTCCCCCACCGGGCGATCCCCGTGTTCCTGGCCTTGGTCGTCATCGGGCAGAACGTCATCTCGAACCTCATCAAGCTCGGCGTCCACCGCGTGCGCCCGTCCCTCGATCCGTTGACCCTCACGACTGGGACGTCCTTTCCGAGCGGGCACGCGACGGCTGCCGCTGCGTGCTACGCGGGCTTCGCGCTGATCGCGGGGCGCCGCCGGTTTCCCCGTACGCGTTCGATCCTGGCGGGCGCCGCCGCAGGGATCGCGATCGCCGTCGCGACGTCACGGGTGCTCCTCGGGGTGCACTGGCTGACCGACGTGCTAGCGGGCCTGGCGCTGGGATGGTCGTGGTTCGCCCTCTGCTCGATCGCCTTCGGTGGGCGAATCCTGCACTTCGGCAGGCCCGCAGAGCCAGCCACCCGAAGTCCGCCCTAGGGACGCGTTTTCGATATGCGAGCGCCCGCCGGTCAGAACGCTCCCGAACGCGTCATGGCTCGCGGCCGTCCGTCCGGGTCGACCCCGAGCTTGTAGAGCGGGCGCGCCCACCATATCGCCCATGGCCGGACGCGGGCCACTTGGTGGACACGAACGCGACCGCCGGGTCGCGGGCCCCGTTCGTTGCGGGCGTGCCAGGCATCGAGCGCGTCGGCCGCTCGCTGCCACGCCTCGAATCCCTTCAGCGGGTCCAGGAGCTCCTGCTCCGACACGTCGGAGCCGAGGTGCTCGCGCCAGAAGGTCATCCGGACCGTCCGAGCGAAAACGCGCGCGCCGTCGCCCTGTCCACCCGGATCGACGGGCTGGCGCTCGTCGAGCTCGGGGTCGAGCACGGCGCACGTCGCTTCGGAGTCATGGGTCCAGGACCGCCGGTTGAGGTTGTCGGAGCCAATCGTGATCCAAACATCGTCGATCACGCAGACCTTCCCGTGGACATAGATGGGCCGGCCATCCTCGTTCTCGATGTCGTAGAAAGCCGCTCTCTGCCCACCAGCATCGCGCACGATCGCCATCGCCTCGAGCTGGCCGACCCGGCTCAACGGACCGGAGACGAGGCCGTTTCGGTCGGGGTACCTGGGGACGACCACGATCATGCGGAGACCCGGTGAGCGCCTGAGCGCGTCGGCGAAATATGGGGCGACCTCCCTTGACCAAAAGTACTGGTCCTCCACATAGATCAACGAGCGCGCGCCCTCTAGAGCCTTGGCGTAGGCACGGGCAACGCTGCGCTCGCCCTTCGGGGCGAACGGGAAGGGTGGACGCTTCGCCGGATAGGTCCGGAGCACCTGCACCGCCATGTTCCCGGCCGCGGGCGGATCCGGCGCGGCCGGAGGGAGCGCGCTCGGCCGACGAGGCTGGCGGGTGAAGCGTTGGATCGCCCGTCGGAGGGGGTCCTGGTGATCCAGGGGCGTCGGGTCCGACCAGCGCTCGCGAAAGATCTCGGCCAGGTCGCCGACGCCCGGCCCGCGCACCTCGAGTTGCACATCGTGCCAGGCGGGCCGCGGCCCGTACCGCGGGTCGAGATCGGCTGTCTGCGGGTCCCCTTGGTGGTGCTCATCGTCCCCTCGACCGTGGCAGAGGTCGATGCCGCCCACGAAGGCAACGTCCTCTTCGGGGCGCCCGTCTCGCGTGATCAAGACCAGTTTCTGGTGATGCGACCCGAAGCGGCGGACCCGCTCGTCGAGGAAGACCTCGCCGCCAGCCGTGTTCACCACCATGCCAACGTGCGCGTTCTCCTGCTCGCTGAACTTCGTCTGGTTCGGGTGCGAGCGCCAGACGAGGCCGCGGACGTCGACACCCCGGCGAATCGCCGCCCTCAGCACCGACCCCAACTCCGTGCCCGGCCCCGCCATCCGTTCGCCGGCATCCCCGCGCCACTCCAGGAACCAGACGTGGTCTCCGGTCCCCAGGCGCGTCAACTCCTTATGCAGCCGGGAAAAATAGGTCGCACCGTGAATCAAGGCCGTGACTTGGTTTCCCTCAGTCCAGGCGCGGTCACCCCCTCGACGCTCGTCGATCGACGTCGATCGATTGCCGCGCTCGCTCGGATCCAGAAACCATCGCTCAATCGACACGGTGCGCAAGCCTAGCGTCTCAAGGATTAGGGCTCGACCGGCCCGGCAATACTCCCTCGGTGACCAAAGTCATCAAGTCTCTCTGGATCTCCGTCCAGGGCGATCCCGTCTTCATGCGACGGGTGAACGGATGGTTGACGGTCTTCTGGCTCGCCATGATCCCCGCCTCGATCCTCACCCATTGGATCAGCAGCGTGGCCTATGTCGCTGCCCTGTCGCTGTGGGCGCTGGTGTCCGGACACTGGTCGGCATGGCAGGCCGCCCGCGTCGAGGTGAACCAGCGGAGGGAGGCGCAGGCGCGCGAAGACGCCGACGTCCCCGGGGAGATCGTCGAGCGAATCGTGAAGGAAACGGACGTGGAAGCCCAGCCGCCCCCGGTCTGAGGCTGATTCGGCCGGCCGCGTCCATTGCTAGAATCCGCCTAGCGCAGCTTGAGAAACCGTTCACAAGCTCGCGGACGAGGAGTTGATGGAGAGCTATTACGCCCAATACGGCGTCGTGGTGGCCGTCCTCATCGCCGGGATCGGACTGGTCGCCGTGGCCTTCACCGCAGCCAGGATCGTCGCTCCCCGCCGCCCGCTCCCCGAGAAGCTCACCACCTACGAATGCGGGATCGATCCCGTCGGCGAGGGCTGGGCCCAGACCCAGATCCGCTATTACATCTACGCCTTCCTGTTCGTGATCTTCGACGTCGAGAGCGTCTTCTTGTTCCCCTGGGCGACGATCTTCGAGCGACTGGGCATGCAGGCCGTGGTCGAGATGGGCATCTTCATCTTCATCCTGGCCCTGGGCCTGCTCTACGCGTACCGAAAGAAGGTGTTGCAGTGGGCCTGATGGACCAGGTCGACATGCCGCAGCCGGTCAAGTTCATCCTCAACTGGGGCCGTCGCTATTCGCTTTGGGTGATGAACTTCGGCCTGGCGTGCTGCGCGATCGAGCTGATCGCCACCTCGACCTCCAAGCACGACTTCATCCGACTGGGCGTGATTCCTTTCGCGCACGGTCCGCGCCAGGCCGACCTGTTGGTCGTGGCCGGCACCTTGACCGACAAGATGGCCCCCGCCCTCAAGCGCGTCTACGACCAGATCCCCGACCCGAAGTACGTGATCTCGTTCGGCTCGTGCTCCAACTGCGGCGGGCCCTACTGGGACTCCTACTCGGTGACGAAGGGTGTGGACCAGATCGTGCCGGTCGACGTCTACGTGCCCGGTTGCCCGCCGCGGCCCGAGGCCCTGCTCCACGGCATCATCCGGCTCCAGGAGAAGATCGCCAAGGAAGACATCAGAGAGAAGTGGAGTGGCCAGCTTGTCAAGCCAGAGCCCGCTCAGACCTACTGAGATCATCACGCGGCTCCGCGCCCGATTCGGCCAGGACGTCGTCCAGGCCGATGAGGTGCACGGCCACGCGGTGCTCACGGTGACGCCTGAGCGCTACCACGCGATGTGCGTCTTCCTTCGTGACGACCGCGACCTGGACTGCGACTACATCGACTTCCTCACCGCGGTGGACTTCACGCCGAAGGGCCGGGGCTTCGAGGTCGTCACCCACGTGTACTCGACGCGCCGAAACCACCACGCCCGCCTGAAGGTCGAGTGCGATGCGGAGCACCCGCGCTGCGCCACCGTGAGCGACGTGTGGCCCGGCGCGAACTGGTTCGAGCGTGAGACCGCCGAACTCTTCGGGATCGAGTTCGAGGGGCACCCGCATCTCGTGAAGCTCGTGCTGCCCGAGCAGTTCGAAGGGCATCCGCTGCGGAAGGACTTCGCGCTCATGTCCCGCGAGGCGAAGCCGTGGCCGGGCGCCGTCGAGGGTGAGGAGATCGACGAGTGAGCCACGGGCTGCTCCTCACCGCCGGCCAGAGCTTCGTCGACGGCTGGTTCAACAGCCTGTGGGTGGTCGTGATCGCGAAGGCGATCATCGTGCTGGTGTTCGTGCTGGTCGCGCCCCTCGGCGTCGGCTACATGGAGCACAAGGTGCTCGCGCACATGCAGCACCGGCTTGGGCCGATGTACGCGGGCCGGTTCCACGGGTGGGCACAGCTCCTGGCCGACGGCGTGAAGTTCGTGCAGAAGGAGGACATCGTCCCGTCCGCAGCAGACTCCGGCGTCTTCTCGCTCGCTCCTGCCGTGGTGCTCGTGCCCTACATCGCGATCTTCGTCGTGATCCCGTTCGGCAAGACCGTCTGGGCGGTGAACCTCGACGTCGGGATCTTCTACGTGCTTGCGATCACGTCCGTATCGATCATCGGGATCATGATGGCCGGGTGGGCGAGCGCGAACAAGTTCTCGCTGATCGGGGCGCTGCGCGCAGCGGCGCAGTTGATCGCCTACGAGCTCCCGCTGATCCTGGCCGCGGCCGCCGTCGTGATGCAGGCCGGCACGCTCTCCCTCGTCGGGATCGCCGACGCACAACACGCCTTCTGGTACGTCCTCACGCAGCCGATCGCCTTCTTCGTCTTCATGGTGGCCGCGATCGCCGAGCTCACGCGCCCGCCGTTCGACATGCCGATCGCGGACTCGGAGATCATCTTCGGCGCGTTCACGGAGTACACGGGCCTGAAGTTCGCGTTCTTTCTGCTGGCCGAGTACGCGGGGATCGTGGCCTTCTCCGCGATCGCGAGCGTGCTCTTCCTGGGTGGCTACCAGCCGATCCTCGGCTTGCACATCATCCCCGGGTTCTTCTGGATGTCGGCGAAGGTCGGCGCGCTCTCGTTCTTCATCATCTGGCTGCGGGCGACCTTCCCGCGCCTGCGTGAGGACCAGCTGCAGCGGTTCGCGTGGGTCGTGCTGATTCCCCTGGCGCTCGCGGACATCATGGTGACCGGCGTGATCAAGGTTCTGGTGAAGTAGATGGCGATCGACACGGGTCAGGAGGTCGGGCCGAACGCGGTCCCGGTCAGGACGCGCGAGCCGGCCAAGCGCTCGCTCCCCGGGATCGGGCTGCTCAAGGGCCTGGGCGTGACGTTGAAGCACATGCTCCAGCGCTCGATCACGCAGCAGTACCCGGACGAGAAGCCGAACCTCCCGCCCAGAACGCGCGGCGTTATCGCGCTCAAAGAGGAGAACTGCACGGTCTGCTACAAGTGCTCGCGCGAGTGCCCCGACTGGTGCATCTACATCGACGCACACAAGGAGACGCACCCGCCGGCGGCTGGCGGCAAGGGACGCTCGGTGAAGGTGCTCGACCGATTCGCGATCGACTATGCGCTCTGCATGTACTGCGGGATCTGCGTGGAGGTCTGCCCGTTCGACGCGCTCTTCTGGGCGCCGGACTTCGAGTACGCCGAGTACGACATCGTGGAGATGACGCACGAGAAGGAGCGGTTGGAGGAGTGGACGTACAAGGTCCTGCCGCCGCCGATGCTCGAGATTGGCGCCGAACCACCAGCAGAGGAACCTCCCGGAGTGGCCCCGATTCCCGCGGCTGAGGTCGGCGTACCCCCGCTCGCCGCGGGGGTCCCCCCCGCCTCCCCGCCGCGGACAGCGGGCGACTCGCCTGCCCCCTCCGCGCCTGAGCCGGCAGCTGCAACGCCGACCTCAGCCGCCGCAGTCGCGCCGGCACCTGCTGAGCACATGGAGGTCGAGCCCGATCAGGAGACCCTCGACCGGGTGCTGGCCGAGGAGTTGGCGAAGGGTACCGACCGTCGCGTCGCCGAGGGTCGGGCGAAGGCGGCGGCGATTCGCGCGGCGCGAAAGAAGGCGGGCCAGTGACCTCCACCGAGGTCGTGTTCGTGGTGCTCTCCGCCGTCGGCTCCATCGGTGCGTTTCGCCTGGTCACGAGCAAGAACGTCGTGCACGCGGCCCTGTACCTCGTCCTGACGCTGTCGATGGTCGGGGCGGCCTACCTGGTCCTCGCGGCCGGCTTCCTCGCGTGGGTGCAGGTCCTCATCTACGTGGGCGCCATCGTCGTGCTCCTGCTCTTCAGCCTGATGCTGACCAAGGCGCCCATCGGCCGCGAGGCGCTCGACAACCAGCAGCGCGGCTGGGCCGCGCTGGTCGGGGCCGGCGTGCTCGCCGGGTTGGTGTTCCTGATCCAGAACGCGTTCGGGAGCGCGCCGCGGATCCAGATCCAGCCGGCCACGACGAGCGAGGTCGGCGCGTCCGTCTTCGCGAACTTCGTGCTTCCGTTCGAGGTGGTGTCGGTGCTCCTACTGGCCGCCCTGGTGGGCGCCGTGGTCATCGCGCGACGGGATGAGCGGCCATGATCGCCGCCGACACCATCCGCCTTCCCATCCCGCTGATCTTCTCGGCGACCCTGTTCTCCGCTGGTGTCTACGGCGTGCTGGCCCGGCGGAACGCGGTCTTGGTGCTCATGTCGGTCGAGCTCATGCTGAACGCCGTCAACGTGAACCTGGTCGCGTTCTCGGCGCATCTGAAGGACAAGCTCTTCACCGGTCAGATCTTCGCGCTGTTCGTCATCACGGTCGCCGCAGCGGAGGTCGGCATCGGCCTCGCGATCGTCATCCTCATCTACCGCAACCGCGAGATGATCAACGTCGACGAAGTGAACCTCCTCAAATGGTGAACCCGCCGGGGGAGAGGGACTAGGTGGCGGTCGCCTGGCTCATCCCTGCGTTCCCGTTCCTCGCGTTCTTCCTGATCCTGTTCTTCGGCAAGCGAACGCCGGGGCAGGGCGCGCCGATCGGGATCGCGGCGGTCGGCGCGTCGTTCGTCGTGGCGCTCGTGATCCTGGGCCAAGTCATCAACGGGCACGCGCCCGTCGAGCATTCGTTCAGCCTGTTCACCATCGGGACCTTCCACGTCGAGGTCGGGGAGTTCGTCGACGGCCTGGCTGCGGTGATGTTCGTCGTCGTGACGCTCGTGTCGCTCTGCGTGCAGGTGTACTCGACCGCCTACATGCACGGCGATCGTCGCTACACCTTCTTCTACGCCGCGCTCTCGCTCTTCACCGGCTCCATGCTGAACCTCGTCATCGCCGACAACCTCTTCCAGCTGCTGGTGGGCTGGGAGCTGGTGGGCATCTGTTCCTACCTGCTCATCGGGCACTGGTGGGAGGAGAAGGAGAACTCGAGCGCGGCGATCAAGGCGTTCATCACCACGAAGACCGGCGACATCCCGTTCCTGTTCGGAATCTTCGTGTTGACCTTCGCCGCCGGGACGGCGAACATGCCGGCGATCACCGCGAAGGCGATGCACGGGAGCTTCGCCGCAGGGACGCTGACCGCGGCGGCGCTCCTGCTCTTCGGCGGCGCGATCGGGAAGTCGGCTCAGTTCCCGCTGCACGTGTGGCTCCCCGACGCGATGGCGGGCCCCACGCCGGTGTCCGCGCTCATCCACGCGGCGACGATGGTCGCGGCCGGCGTCTACGTGGTGGGCCGGATGTTCGCCGTGTTCGCCCCCTCCGGCCATGCGCTCGCGTTCGTGGGAACGCTCGGCTCGATCACCATGCTGATC
>VAYJ01000037.1:9942-14614 GCA_005888465.1 Actinomycetota bacterium | reverse complement strand
GCAATTTTTCACCTGATGACCCACGCGTTCTTCAAGGCCCTGCTGTTCCTCGCCGCCGGGTCGGTGATCCATGCGGTGCACACGAACAACATGAGCGAGATGGGAGGGCTCCGGAAGGACCTTCCGGTGACGTTCTGGGTGTTCGCGATCGGGACGGTCGCCCTCGCGGGCATCCCGCCGTTCGCCGGGTTCTTCTCGAAGGACTCGATCCTCTCGACCGCGTATCACACGCACCACTACGCGATCTGGATCGTCGGGCTTGCCACCGCGTTCCTCACGGCCCTGTACATGACGCGGGCGGTGCTGCTCACCTTCTTCGGCTCGTATCGCGGGCACGCGCATCCGCACGAATCGCCGCGCGCGATGACCTATCCCATGATCCTGCTCGCGTTCCTCTCGGTGACGGCCGGGTGGATCGGCCTGGCCCACGCGAGCGGATTCAACGAGTGGGTGCGCTTCCCCGGGACCGAACCCGAGGCGTTCTCGTTCGGCCTCGCGGCCGTGTCGGTGCTGGTCGCCCTGGCCGGGATCGGGATCGGCTACTCCCTCTACGGCACGTATCGGGAACGCGACCCGGTCCTGCAGCTCGGTGGGTTCAGCACGCTCCTCGTCAACAAGTACTACCTGGACGACCTATACCTCAAGGGGATCGTCCGGCCGATCCAGTACACGGTCTCGGGCTTCGTCAACTGGACGAATCAGAACATCCTGGACGGCGCGGTGAACGGCGCAGCGTGGCTTACGCGCCGGACCGGCCTCGGCGTGAACGTCGTCGACCGCAACGTCATAGACGGCGCCGTCAACGAGATCGGGCAGGCCACCGGCGCCGTTGGCGCCGTGCTCAAGCGCGTCCAGTCCGGGAAGGTGCAGCAGTACGCCGCGGTCCTGTTCGCCGTGGTCGCGATCCTCACTCTGGTGTTCACGGCGTTCCGATAGGAGAGAGCGAATGAGTGGTTGGGAGAAGTCCGCGGTCACGCTGGCGGTGTTCCTGCCGACGGCCGGGGCGGTCGTCATCTCGTTCCTGCCGAAGGATCGGGACCGCCTCATCCGCGGCCTCGGCATCCTGTTCACGGGCGCGGCGCTCGTGGTCGGGATCGTCATGCTGTTCGGCTTCGACTACGGCGCGCATCAGGGCCTGCAGTTCGAGCTCAACGCGTCCTGGATCCCGTCGGTCGCCATCCACTACCACGTCGGGATCGACGGGATCAGCCTGCCGCTCTTCGAGCTCACCCTGCTGCTCTCGTTCCTGTGCGCGATCTACACGTATCGCGTGCTGCCGGCGCCGGGCAAGCCCAAGGGGTTCCTCGCGCTCATGATGCTCCTCGAGACGGGGATGGCCGGCACGTTCATCGCCTTCGACCTGGTGCTCTTCTTCATCTTCTGGGAGCTGGTCCTGGTCCCGATGTACTTCATGATCGGGATCTGGGGGTCGTCGAACCGCGAGTACGCCGCCATCAAGTTCTTCCTGTACACGCTCTTCGGGAGCGTGTTCATGCTGCTGGGGTTCCTGGCCATGTTCTTCAAGTCGAACCCCCACACGTTCGACATCGTCCAGCTACAGCAGCAGGCCGCGACCGCTCCCTTCGCAAAGGGAGTACAGCTCCTGATCTTCGCGGGCGTGTTCCTGGGCTTCGCGATCAAGGTGCCGATGTGGCCGTTCCACACGTGGCTCCCCGATGCCCATACGGAGGCCCCGACGGTCGGCTCGGTGCTGCTCGCCGGGATCCTGCTGAAGATGGGGGGCTACGGGTTCATCCGCATCGCCCTTCCGATCCTGCCGCAGGCCGCGCGCGTCTGGGCGCCGATCATCGGGGTGTTAGCGGCGATCGCGATCGTCTACGCCGCGCTCGCGTGCCTCGCGCAGAAGGACCTGAAACGCCTGATCGCGTTCTCGTCGGTCGGCCACATGGGATTCGTGATGCTCGGCATCGCCACGCTCACGAGCGTGGGGATCAACGCCGCGCTCTTCGCGATGATCGCCCACGGCCTGATCACGGGCATGCTCTTCTTCGAGGTCGGCTCCATCTACGACCGCTACCACACCCGCCAGATCTCTGAGATCGGCGGCGGGATGCTCCTGAAGGTGCCGTACCTCGCGGGCATCTTCGCGTTCACCGCGATCGCGTCCCTTGGGCTTCCCGGCCTGGCCGGGTTCTGGGGCGAGGTCACGGCCCTCGCGTCCTCCTATAGCCCGGCGCAGATCCTCACGGGGCACCTGGGTCTCTTCCGGACGCTCATGGTGTTCGGCGGGATCGGGACCATCCTCACGGCGGGCTACTTCCTGTGGACCCTGCAGCGGGTGAACATGGGGTCACTCCCAGACGAATGGAAGGAGAAGTCCCTGGCGGACGTGAGCTCCATCGAATGGCTCGCGTGGGCGCCGCTCCTGGTCGGGATCCTGCTGCTCGGCGTCTTCCCCCGCCTGGTGTTCGGGACGACGAACGACGCCGTCACCGCGCTCGCGCACCTCTTCGGTCGCTAGATGTCGCTCGCGGCCGCCCTGCCACCGATCCACAACCCCGCGATCGACTACCACGCGATCGCGCCGGAGCTCGTCCTCGCCGGCGCGATCTTCCTCGTCCTGATCGCGGACCTAGCCCTCCCTCCGGCGCGCAAGTGGTGGTCGATGGTGGTGGCCTTCGTCGGGGTGCTGGCGACGCTCGCGACCACGCTCACCCTCATCGGCTCGGACCGCGTCACCTTCGGCGGGTCCTACGTCGTCGACGACTTCGCCGTCCTGTTCAAGGTGTTCTTCACCTCGGTCGCGCTGGTCGTCCTGCTGCTCTCGATGCGCTACGTGCGCGACGGGCGCTACTACCAGGGCGAGTACTACTTCCTCGTCCTCTGCTCGTTGCTCGGCATGATGACCATGCCGTCCTCGCGCGATCTCCTCATGTTGTTCATCTCGCTCGAGCTGGTCTCCGCGCCGGCGTTCCTGCTGGTCGCGTTCCGCAAGGGCGACCCTCGGTCGAACGAGGGCGCGCTGAAGTTCTTCCTGATCGGGGTGCTCTCGACGGCGGTGATGCTCTACGGCATGAGCCTGATCTATGGCGTGACGGGCACCACCCGGCTCGCCGGCATCGCGGCCAGCTTGGCGACGCCGGTCGGCTCGTCCTCGCTCGCACTCGCCGCGATCCTGTTCGTCGTCGGCGGCTTCGCGTTCAAGGTCTCGGCGTTCCCGTTCCAGTTCTGGGCGCCCGACACATACGAGGGCGCGCCGGTCCCGATCGCCGCGTTCCTCGCGGTCGCCTCGAAGGCGGCGGGGTTCGCCGGCCTCCTGCAGCTCATGTTCGTCGCGTTCCTCCCGCGGGCCGACTTCTGGGCGCCGATCTTCGTCGTGCTCTCGCTCTTCACGATGACCCTGGGGAACCTGGTGGCGCTCCAGCAGCAGCAGGTGGTGCGCCTGCTCGCCTACTCCTCCATCGCGCAGGCCGGCTACATGCTCCTGCCGTTCGCGCTCGCGACGACCACGAACACCGCGCTCAACAAGGAGGCGTTCGCCGCCGCCGTCCTCTACATCCTGATCTACGCGGTGATGAACCTGGGCGCGTTCAGCGTCGTGCTCGCGATGGCGCGCGAATCGCCGGGCATCATGATCGCCGACTTCGCCGGCCTCGGGCAGCGCGCCGCGTACCTTGCCGTGCCGATGACGATGTTCCTCGTGTCGCTCGCCGGCATCCCGCCGTTCGCCGGGTTCTGGGGCAAGTTCTTCATCTTCCGCGCGGCGATCGACCGCGGTGGGATCGGGGCCTGGCTCGCCGTCGCAATGGTCGTGAACTCGGTGATCTCGCTCGTGTACTACCTGTTCATCGTGCGCGAGATGTTCTTCCAGCCGATCGCGGAGCCGGTCCGTGCCCTCCGTTCGCCCGCGACGGTGACGGCGGTCGTGCTGGCGGCCGCCGGCGGGATCCTCGCCGTCGGCTTCTTCCCGAGCCTGTTCGCCCACTTCCCGCCGATCTCCACGCTCATCGGGCGCTGACCGATCCGCGCTGCACCTTGCCGGCCGATAGCGCTCCCCGGCAACACTTCGCACCGCTTGAGGCTTGGATACACAGAGGATCGAGACGTTGGCAACGGCCGAGGCGGCGGTTGACCGTGTGAGCCTGACATTCGAGGCGTTCTTCGAGCGCGAATACGCCCCCCTGGTCAGGCTCGCCTATCTCCTGTCAGGCGATCGTGCCGAAGCCGAGGAGATCGCCCAGGAGGCGATGGCCAGGGTGTGCGAGCGTTGGGATCGCGTGAGGGACATGGAGTCCCCCGGCGGCTACGCGAATCGGGTCGCGGTGAACTTGTACCGTCGGCGACGCCGGTTGCTTCGGCGATTTCTCCCGGCCGGAGGCGCCGCGGCGGATCCCGAGGATGAAGCGGTTGCCCGCTCGGACATCGCGAGTGCGCTTAGGACCTTGCCGACAGGGGAGCGGGCTGCCCTGGTGCTCGTCGTGTGGATGGGACTGGATGCCTCGGAGGCGGGCACGATCCTCGGCGTGCGGCCGGCCTCTGTTCGCAGCCGCATCCACCGAGCCAAGCAGAGGCTCCGACCATTGCTGGAGGACGGCCATGAATGATCTCAAGTCGTTGCTCGAGGGGGAGGCCAAGCAGGCCCGCATCGCGGGAGACGCTCTCAACGGGACAATGCAGCGCGTCAGTCGGAGACAGCGACACCGGAGGGTGA
>VAYJ01000037.1:9329-9907 GCA_005888465.1 Actinomycetota bacterium | reverse complement strand
TGCCCGGCCCACCTGGGCTCCTTCCTCAATGTGGGCGCCGGCTGGCCAGTGGGATCCGATGAGCCAGGGGCGAGCGCGATGCTCGTCCCTGGCAGGCCGGAGGCCGTGACGTCATGCGTGTACGGGCCCCTGGGAGCGCCACCCGGATCCTCGACACTGATCGGGAGCCGCGACGTCTCCGACTCGACAGTGGAGCTGCGCGCCCTGCTCAACGGTCTGCCCGTAGTTCCTGAGGGGCAGGTGTTCTCCTGCCCGTTCGACAACGGCAGCCAGATCGTGCTCCGATTCACGTACCCGGACGGGCGCCACGTCATCGTGGCGATCAACCTGACCGGGTGTCAGTTCGCGAGAAACGGGCTGGTCAAGGCCCGAACGACGGTTCAGGCGCAGGCGGTTCTGTCCCGCCTCTTCGGAGTCGCGTGGGGTCCGTCCTAGTCGGCACTCGGGCTCGGTCGCACCTGAGGCTGGAGTTCCCTGAGAGATTCGTGTGAGTTCGGCTCGCCCCGCCCTCATATCCGCGCGCCGACGCTACGCTTGGAGTGAACGGCCCCGGACCCACCGACCGCCGGGTCGAAGGA
>VAYJ01000037.1:0-9310 GCA_005888465.1 Actinomycetota bacterium | reverse complement strand
AGGGTCAAGACCTGGGTGCTCATCGCAGCCCTGGGCGGGCTCTTCGCGCTGACCGGCGGGTGGCTGGGAGGGACCTCCGGGCTCTACCTCGGCGTCACGATCGGCCTCGGCCTCAACTTCCTCTTGTACTGGTTCTCCGACCGGATCGCGATCGCGACCACGAAGTCCAAGCCGGTCACCGAGCAGCAGTATCCGCAGCTCCACACAATCGTCCGCGAGCTCACGAACGACCGCGGCATGCCGATGCCGCGCGTCTACGTGAGCGATATGGCCCAGCCGAACGCGTTCGCGACCGGGCGGAACGAGTACCACGCGGCCGTCTCGGTCACCAAGGGGCTCCTCCAGATCGTCGACGACCGCGAGCTTCGGGGCGTCCTCTCGCACGAGCTCTCGCACGTGGTGAACCACGACATCCTGATCGGCTCGATCGCTGCGGGGATCGCCATGTCCATCACGTTTCTCACGCGATTCGCGCTCTTCTTCGGCGGCGGCAGCAGGGACCGGAACAACCCTATCGGGCCGTTCGCGCTGCTGTTCGCGTGGGTCCTGGCGCCGATCGCGGCCGCGATCATCCAGCTCGCCGTCTCGCGTTCACGCGAGTACCAGGCCGACGACTCCGGCGCGCACCTCTCGCACGACCCGCTCGCCCTAGCGAGCGCCCTGCGCAAGCTGGAGGCCTACTCGAAGCAGATCCCGGCGCCGGCAACGGTCGGTCCCGCCGAGGCGCACCTGTTCATCGTGAACCCCCTGGCTGGGCGCCGGTCGGGCTTCGCGAACCTGTTCTCGACGCACCCGCGCACCGAGGACCGGATCGCGCGGCTGGAGGCGATGGCGGGCAGAGTGTAATCAGGGCCGGTAGTTGGTGAACTGCAGCGGGATCCCGAAGTCCTCCTGTTTGAGGGCCTGGATGACCTGCTGCAGTTCGTCTTTCTTCTTGCTCGAGACCCTCAGCTGATCCTTCTGGATCTGCGTCTGCACTTTGAGTCCCAGGCCCCGCACCACCTTGTTGATGGTTCGGGCCTTCTCGTCGTCGATGCCACGGTTCAGGTGCAGGCTCTGGCGCACCGAGCCCTTGGCCGCGGGCAGGATCGGTCCCTCCTGAAGGGCCTTGAGCGACACCTCGCGCCGCACGAGCTTCTCCTTCAGGACGTCCACCGCCGCCTTCAGGCGGTTCTCGGTCCCGGAGCGGATCTCGATCAGGTCCTCGTCGATGGAGAGCGAGGTGTCGGTGTTCTTGAAGTCGAAGCGCGTGATGATCTCGCGATGCGCCTGGTCGTAGGCGTTCCGGACTTCTTGCAGGTCAATTTCGGAGACGATGTCGAAGGAGAAGGCGTCCTTGGCCATGGTGCCGCAGAGTCTAGCGTGCCGATGCTAAGCTCAAATGCCTTGGGGAGGGTGCCCGAGCGGCCAAAGGGAGCGGTCTGTAAAATCGCCGGCGTAGCCTACAGAGGTTCGAATCCTCTCCCTCCCACCAGGGCCGCTTATCGATATCTCGGGGTTCGAGTTATCGAAACGCAGCCCTGCTCGTCGGAACCCGAGCGAGGCCCCGCCGCAGCCGGCGAACAGGTCGATGGCCGTGTAGCCGATCTCGGAGACGCTCACCGGGACCGCCTCGCCGGCAGCCGGGCGTCCGAGCTTGCTCGCGTGTCCATCCACCGCGTCACATCCCCGCTCGCGAATGATGTGGATACATCCTTGTAGCCAGAACGTGGCGCACCGGTCCATGCGAGGTCGTGGTGTCGCCGTCCGCCCATCCGAACCGCATCGCGTCGGTCACCGTTCGGTTGCCGGCGCCGCCGTGGCTTGCTCCTCCGCGACCGATCATCGATCGCCGAACGTGACACCAGCCGCGACCCGGCGCGCCGATCGAGACGCTCAATGCGCAACAACCACGGATCGATCCGCTCCTCTCGGAAGTCGACTTGGGAATGTTCGGGGCCAGCGGCGTGCGATCGGTCGGCCACCAAGCTGTCAACCCTGAGAAAGTGTCAACGCGGCGATCGGGTCCACGTCACCTCCCACCTGGAGGGACGTCGTCCCAAGGGCCGCTAGGAAGCCCTCCGCCTGAAAGGCGCGATTCTTCCCTCACGCTTAGCGTTCGCCCGGAGCGAACGCGTACTTCACCGGGATATGCTGGGGTGGTGCGCCGATGACGACCGCGATCTCGGCGTGGTCCACGAGAGGGATGTCTCCGCGATTCCCGGTCTGCTGTTTGCCGTCGACGAAGACGGCCACGCTCGCCTCAGGACGGCAATAACCGCCCACGCACGAGCTGTCCAGCCGAACTCCCCACTCTCGGAAGAACTGGCCCAAAGTGAACTGTTTCTTTGTCGGCGCCTCGATGTGGATCACCCCGTCTACGAAATGTGTGTGAAGGGGGGAGACACACGGTCGGGGGCATCCACTCGGAGGGATCCCGCCGTAGCTGGGCGCGCCATTCGTCACGCCCTTGTGGATGACCGAGTCGGTGACGTCGATGCCGATGCCGCCGGGAATCTGGACGTGACTTCCATTCACGTAGACGTCGAGGTGAGCGTGTACGTGATAGGTGAAGAACTCCATCGTCCCGGGATTCAGGCCGGCTTGCCGGACGAGCATCATGGGATCGGCCGCCAGAGGCCACGGTGTCGCACCGGTGGCGGGTGTCGGCGCGGGAGGCGCGGAGTAGCTCGAGGCTACCGCGCGGCCATCACCGCACGCGCCCAGGAGCACCAGAGCCACGGGGATCAACGACCTGCTCAGCTTTTTCATCCTGACCTCCTCGCAGACACCGATCTCACGGAGATGTATCGGCCATGAACGCTCTCGCGGAGGGCGGGTGCCCCCGCATGTCCTGGCAGGGTGCTTCAATTCGCGATCCCCAGATCTACGATTGGGCGCCCGTCGGCAGCAAGCCCGATCGTGTGGCGGCCGCGATAGCTCCGATGCGGTTGTTGGTTCCGAGCTTCTGGTAGATGCGACCGAGATGGGTGGTGACGGTTCGTTCCTGCACTCCGAGACGGCGTCCGATCTGGCGAGCAGTGATTCCCTCGGCGGCGACGGTTAGGATCTGACGCTCCCGCGCCGTCAAGTTCGCCGCCCCGGCCTGCTGTCCTTCCACGTCTTCGGCGATCCGCCCAAGCGCTCCCCTTGGAAGGCCCTCCAAGACGGTCTCTCCGTTCGCCAGGCGGCGAATAGCAGCCAGAAACTTCTTGGGGCTTGAGTTCTTGTGGACGAATCCGTCGGCGCCTGCGAAGAGCCCATGTGAGATCGCCCCGTTCTCGGCGTCACCACCGATCGCCATGATGGGCAGGATGGGGAAGGCCTCGCGGATCGACCGGATGAGCCACACGGCCTCATGTGTACCTGCGAGCTCGAGCGCGACGAGGACGATCAACGAGCTGCGCCGCCGCCGCCGTCTCAGGAACGCCATCCCATCTTCCGCGGAGGCAGCCTCGCCTACCACCTCGAGGTCGGGCTCCTTCTCGATGATGAGCCGAAGGCCTGCCCTAAACATCGCGAGCGGGTCGATGACGACGAGACCGATGGTGTCGGGAGAAGCTCCCATCCCGGTAGCCCCCGCATTCCCCTAATGGGGGACCAAGATAGGCAATATCGGCGTACTACGAATCCGACAAAGGTCTTAAGTGAGGCCTACGTCGTAGGCCTCGTGCTCGTGTCACGCCCCGCCGAGGATGTCCCGCTAGGGCTTCCTCGCTCGTCCCAAGACCATGACGAACGCACCCACGAGGACCACCAAGACGACGACCAACGCAACGATCCCTACCGTACCAAGTGCAAGCATGGACTCCCTCCCTTTCGCAGCGGCTTCCAGAACATCATCGGCCATATAGACGGCGAGTCCAGCACCTCACACCTTGATCCCGAAGAGGCTCTGGAGGATGCGGATGATTCCCGGACCCAGGATCGCCGCGAACATCGCCGGCAGGATGCAGAAGATCAGCGGGAACAAGAGCTTCACCGGCACCTTCATCGCTTTCTCTTCGGCTCGCTGCCGCCGCTTGATCCGCAGGTCCTTTGACTGCGAACGAAGCACCTTGGCGATACTGATCCCGAAGATGTCGGCCTGGACCATCGCCAGGACGAACGCCTTCAGTTCCTCGACGTCCGAGCGTTCCGAGACCTGCTTGAAGGCCTGCTGGCGTGGGACGCCGAGCTGCATCTCTTGCAGCATTCGAGCGATCTCGTCGGAGAGCGGCCCCGGAACGTTGCGGGTGACGTGGGCAAGGGCAGCGTCGAATCCAAGGCCTGCTTCCACGCTGATGGTGAGGAGGTCGATGGTATCTGGCATCGCCAGCCGCATGGCCTCTTGCCGATTGATCGCTTTCTGGCCGAGGCCCGCTCCCGGGACCAGGTAGCCGAACGCGGCGAAGAACCCCCCTCCCACGATCGGGAAGATTCCTTTTAGCCCCACCAGCAGCGCGAAGGTGAAGCCGAGAACCCCACCGCCGATGCAGCCGAAGATCTTCGTCGCAGCGACCTTGTTCGCGTCCCACCCCGAGGGATTCCCGGCGAGGACAAGTTGCCTGGCGATGCGCTCGCGCATCCCGATCGGTGTGATCCGCTTCGCGATCCGCCCCAGGGCTCCGACGAACGGGACCAGCACTCGGCTGGAGAACGGCTCCGACATCTGCTGATCTCGCAGGTTCGAGCTGGGAATCTCGCGCACTTGGGAACGGAGCATTTCGACGGTACGGCGCCGTTCGATCAGGAACGCGTCGACAGCCACGACGCCGATGCCGACCGCTCCGAACGTCGCCAAGAGGGCGATAGGGAGATAGGGAGCAGACACGGATCCTCACCACCTTTCGGGCCCACAGCACACCGATGGTCATGAGGATGACGGCGACCCCGATCATGCCCAGACCGATCCTCGTCGTCCACAGGAGCCTCATGTAGGTCGGGTTGACCTTCACGATGTAGAGCGTCAGCAGGAACGGCAGGGCGATGAGGATGCGGAGCGAGAGGATGCCCTCGCCCGCGAGTACCTTCACCTGACGGCGGATGACCTCGCGCTCCCGCGTTGTTTCTGCCACAGTGTCGAGAATCTCGGCGAGGTTCCCACCGACCTCGCGCTGGACGTTCACAGCCAGGACCATCCACTTGAACTCGTCCGTCCTCACCCGCTCAGACATGGCCTGCATGGCTTCCTCGAAGCGGCGGCCGAGGCGGATCTCGGCGACCACGCGTGTGAACTCAGGGCCAGCCGGCTCGCCGACCTCCTTCGAGACGGTGTCGAGGGCCTGGAGGAAGCTGTGTCCCGCACGCATCGAGCTGGCCAGGATCATGAGGATGTCGGGAAGCTGCCCCTGCAACGCGTTGATCCTACGGCTCATGCGGAAGCTCACGTAGACGAATGGCAGGACGGCCGCGACCAAGGCGATCACCAGGACGAAGATCACGTTGCGGAAGGCCAGCCCCCCGATCAGGGCCCCAGCCATGGCCGCAAGCACGCCCGTAGCCACAAGCTCGCCGGCGGACATCGGAAGTCCGGCCCGGTCCAGCTTCCGATCGAGCGAGACGGTGAACCCGCCGATGTCGGAAACGGCCTGGGTCACCTGCACCATGGGACGTGGGATCCAGGCCGTCGGTCCGGGCGTGTCCGGACGGCTCGGCATTTCACCCTCAGGACTGACCGATTTCGCCTTCATCCAACGGGTGAGATCCCGGTCTCTTCGGGCCCTCGCTCCCGCTCCGAGGAACATGAAGAACAGGACGAACACGGCCGTGAAGCTCGAGGCCAGCGCCACGGCCAGGCCGAGGTTCCCATTCAGGAGGGGCTTCCCCGAGCCTGTGGTGCCGGACACACCGACCTTGGGCAGGAGTACGAACGAGGTGTCGCTCCCCGCCGGGGTCTGGACCGCGATGGATACCTGGCTCCCTGCGGCGCTGTGTGACCGGAAGAGCAGGACGTACTGTCGAGAAAGCCGATTGGCCAATGATGCGTACAGCGCCGAGAGATCGACATTGGAGGCGGGCGAGAGGGTCCCCCCCGTTTGCCTCGAGAGCGCCTCGAGGGCGGGGAAGTTCTGGGTTCGTCCCTGGATGCCGATCGAGTACACGGTGACGTGCGCCTTGACGGCGGCTGACGTGGCTGATTGGAGGGTCGCCTCGCTTGACCCATCCTTGCCGTCCGTCAACAGGATCACATTGTGCTGTGCGCTCCCATTGAACAGTCCGGACGCAGCGACGACAGCGTCGTAGAGCTTCGTCCCCAATTGCGTGACGGTGAGCGATCCGAGCGCGGCGATCAGCGCCGGATGGTCCGACGTGATCGGCGAGAGCACCCTGACCTGATCGGAGAAGGTGATGATCCCAACGGGGACGTTCGAGGGAAGGCTCTGCACGAACGCCTTGGCGGCGGCGACGGCGGCGGCGAGCGGAGCGCCGCGTACGCTGTCGGAGGTGTCGATGGCGAGGATGACGTCGATCTCTTTGCCCGTCTCGAGGAGTGGGCGCACGGACAGCACCGGACGGGGGCGCCCGTCCTCGGTGACTCGAAAGACCTTTGCCGCCGTCGGATCGGGGACGGAAACCGTCACGGCCAGTACTGGAAACCCGTTGACGTCCACTCCCCGTATCTGGACGGCATGCCCGCCAGAAGATGGTGAGGGGGGCGTGAGCGTGGGCGTCGCACCTGCCGGGGAAGCCGCGCCGAGGAACGCGAGTGCGGCGACGATGAAGGCAAGCAGCGGAGTGATCCTCATCCTGCCTACCAGGGAACGAAGAGGTTGTGAGGGACTGAGATCCCCCGATCCTGGAGCTTGTCGAGGAAATGCGGCCGGAGTCCGCTTGGCTTCAGCTGACCAAGGGACTTCCCTTCCTCGTCCACGCCCGCGTGGAAGTCGAACAGGAAGATGTCCTGGAGGGTGATGGTCTCGCCTTCCATGCCCACGACCTCGGTGATGTGGGTCACCCGTCGGGTTCCGTCACGGAGCCGGGCCTGGTGAACGACGACGTTGATGGCTGCAGCGATCTGCTCGCGAACGGCGCGGATGGTCAAATCCATCCCCGCCATCAAGGTCATCGTCTCCAGGCGCGACAGGACGTCTCTCGGCGAGTTGGCGTGGATGGTGGAGATCGAACCGTCGTGGCCCGTGTTCATGGCCTGGAGCATGTCCAGTGCCTCCGCGCCACGGACCTCTCCGACCACGATCCGGTCTGGGCGCATTCGCAAGGCGTTGCGGACCAGGTCCCGGATGCTGACCTCGCCCTTGCCCTCGATGTTTGGCGGCCGCGCCTCCAGCCGGACGATGTGCGGCTGCTGGAGGCGGAGCTCGGCTGCGTCCTCGATGGTGACGATGCGCTCATCCTCTGGCAGGAACGAGCTAAGCACGTTCAAGCTGGTGGTCTTCCCGGCGCCGGTTCCGCCAGAGACCAGGATGTTGATCCGACCGAAGACGCAGCCCTTGAGGAACTGCACGGCGGGTTCGGTGATCGTGCCGAACGAGACGAGGTCCTCGGCAACGTAGGGGTCGGCGGCGAACTTCCTGATGGTGAGGGCAGGCCCATCGATGGCGAGCGGAGGGATGATGGCGTTGACGCGGGAGCCATCGGGCAACCTGGCGTCCACGTAGGGTGAGGACTCGTCGATGCGACGTCCCACCCTGGCCACGATCTTGTCGATCGTCCGGCGCAGCTGGTCGTTGTCGACGAACTTGGCGCCCGTCCAGAAGAGCTTGCCCCCCCGCTCGACGTAGATCGTCTCGGCGTTGTTCACCATGACCTCGGAGATCTCTGGGTCGCGGATGAAAGCCTCGAGCGGACCCAGCCCGAGCACGCTGTCCCCGATCTGCCGGAGGATCTGAGCCTTGTCCTGGACGGAAAGCACGACCTCCTCGTTGTCCAGCAGTTCTCGCAGCCGCTTATGGACGAGATCCTGCATTTCCGAGTCGGACCTCGAGGTGTCGTACAGCTTCGGCCCCAGGCCTTCGACGAGGGCCGATTGGACCCGGCCAGTGACTTCGGCCAGGCGATCGGGCCGATCCGACTTCGCCATTCGTTCCGCAAGCGACACTCTGATCCCCCTTAGCGCTTTCCGAAGAGCTTCCGCCGACCACCGTTTGCTTCGGACCCGACGGCGAACGTACGAGCCAGGGCGAACACGGCAGCGGCGACCTCGGTCTTCGGGCTTTCGAGCACGACAGGTCTGCCGCGATTGAGCGCGGCGGGTACTGACCGGCTTGAGGGGATGAGGGCGTCCGCCTTGACCTTCAAGACCCGTTGCACCTCCTCGGCCGAGAGGCCGACCTTGCTGTCGGCCCGATTCAGCACCACCCGGAAGCGTCCCCGAGGGAAACCCAGGGAGAGCAGCGTCTCCATGGCCAGCGACAGGTGGCGGAGACTGACGATGTCGAGGCTGGCGATGAGACAGATGGCGTCGGAGAGGTCGAATGCCGCCAGCGCCGGATCTGAATATTGCGCGGTCGCATCGATCACCACATGATCGAAAGCGCGGCTGAGCGACCGGATGACCTTCCCAATCGCTTCTCCTGGGACGTTCTGGCCCGCCGGATCGCCGCCTGGGGTCGCGAATCCCCACAGGTGCCCGGTCAGCAGCGTGCCGACCTCGAGTACGGCATCCCGCTCCGCTCGGTCCCCGATAGCCAGGAGGTCCTGGAGAGGGCGGGTCGACTCCTTGCCGAAGTGGGCGAAGACGTCCCCGACGCCCAGCTCGAGATCGAGCAGCGCGGTGTCTTTCTTGAACTCGCTGGCGATGGCCGCCGCCAGGTTGCAGGCGAGGAAGGATTTGCCCGCCCCTCCCTTGGAAGAGAACACGGAGACGACGTTCCCCTTTCGGTTCGCTTTCTCGTCTGCCCCCTCGTCTCGGACACCTCGAAGGTTCAGCGACCACACGATGGCCCGGTCCAGTGCCTCGCGGAGCTCATCGGCGCCTTGGGACAGGTCGATCACGTCGCGGATACCCGCGCGCATCGCGTCCGAGAGCAAGCCATTCATGGAGCGCTCCCGCACCATGAGCACCGCGGTGGCCGGTGACGTTCGGCCGATGTACTCGGCCAGCCCGAAGGCATCCGGCTCCTTGATCGCCGGGGAGAGCACGAGCACGCTGGGATCTTTGCTTGTATCGCCGATGACCGCTTCTGCTGCCGACACGGTCGGCATCCACTCCACGTCTTCGGGCGCGCGATCGAGCGCCCGCGCCACCTGCTGGCGGAAGGTTGGGGGGGTCCCGACAGCGACGACGCGCTGTTCGCTCATGACGGCGAGGCGCCCGCCGGAAGCAGCAGTTGTCCGATGCTGGTCGGGGGCACGTTCACCCCCTGCTGGCCCGGCGGCAGGAGTGCCACCC
>VAYJ01000036.1 GCA_005888465.1 Actinomycetota bacterium | reverse complement strand
GGGTGCTCCTCGAGCCAGGTCATCAGCTGCTCGTTCACGGTGGTCTCGACGAACGAGCGCATCTCGGTGTTACCGAGCTTGGTCTTGGTCTGGCCCTCGAACTGGGGCTCGGCGAGCTTCACCGCGACGATCGCGGTGAGCCCTTCGCGGATGTCCTCGCCGATGAGGTTCTCCTCCTTCTCCTTGAGGAGCCCCTTCGCGCGGGCGTAGCGGTTGATCACGTTGGAGAGCGCCTTCTTGAATCCCTCTTCGTGCATCCCGCCTTCGTGAGTGTTAATAGTATTAGCAAATGTGTGGATGGATTCCGCGTACCCCGTGTTCCATTGCATCGCCACCTCGACCTCGCTCGACTCCCGCGAAGACTCGAAGTGCACGATGCGGCCGTGCAACGCCTCCTTGCCCTTCGCGAGGTGCCGAACGAAGTCCGCGAGGCCTCCCGTCGCCTTGAACACGAGCTTCACCGGCGGGTCCTCGCGCTCGTCCGAAAGCGCCAGCTCCACGCCGCGAACGAGGAACGCCTGCTCCTGCAGACGCTCGACCAGGACCTCGCGCCGGAACTCGGTGGTGTCGGCGAAGACCTGCGGGTCGGGCCAGAAGGTGACGATCGTGCCCGTCCGGTTCGACGGCTTGCCCTTCTGCAATCGGGTCGTCGGGCGCCCGCGCTCGTACTCCTGACGCCACACGAAACCGTCCCGCGCGACCTCCACGATGAGCCGCTTCGAGAGGGCATTTACGACGGAAACCCCTACTCCGTGCAGGCCTCCGGCCACGGCATAGGATTTCCCGCCGAACTTTCCGCCGGCGTGCAGCGTCGTGAGGACGACCTCGACCGCAGGCTTTCGATCCCGCCGCCCGGGGATGGGCGCAACGGGGATCCCGCGGCCGTTGTCGACGACCCGGCATCCTCCGTCGGGGAGCAGTTGGACGAGGATCTTCGTGCAGAAGCCCGCGAGCGCTTCGTCGATCGAGTTGTCGACCACTTCGTAGACGAGGTGATGCAGGCCCCTGGGACCGGTGCTCCCGATGTACATGCCGGGGCGCTTGCGTACGGGATCGAGCCCTTCGAGGACGGTGATGTCCTCGCTTCCATAGCTGGCCTGGATCCGCTCGGTCGACACGGTTTACCTCCGCCGGGCGGGCATCGAGCGCCGCCCGCCGCTCATGGAAAGGGACTCGTTCACTGGGGGAGACAACCTGCTCGATTATACCATCGGAAATGCTATCCGCCCGGAGCCGTCAGGGCCGCGTCGGGGCTTCGCCGACCACCACGCGAACCCCCTTCACGGCCTGCCGGCCGAGGGTCGAATTGGCACGTCTGGCCACCTGATCCGCCAGGAATCTGATCTGCGTCGCCCACGCGGCGGACGTGGCCCGCACGAGCAGGACCCGCCCCTCCAGGCGGATCGGCGAGCACTCCAGGGCCAGGCGCTCCCCCACCACCTCCTGCCACTGCCTGGCCAGCCGGCCGATGGACATCCCCTCGGCGAGCCTGGGCTCGCCCGCCAGCTGGTCCAGGATCGAACCGAGCTCCTGGGGCCCCTCGAGCCCGTCGCGCCGAGGTCTACTCCTGGGCAACGCTGCCTCCTTCGACACCCAGGACGGCGGCGCCGGGGGGCACCTGAGCCAAGTCTGGCACGCTCATGATGACCTGGCCCCGCTCCGCCAGCCCTCCTGCGAGGCGCTCGCGCCGAGCGGGGTCGAGCCCGGAGAAGGGATCGTCCAGGAAGAGCATCGGGTCCTGGCCGATCTCGTTCGCGAGAGCGCCCGCCAGTGCGAGCTTCAGCGCGACCGCCGCCCCCCAGGCCTCCCCGTGCGACGCGAACCCGCGCGCGGCCAGGTCCTGGACGACGAGCCCCAGGTCGTCCCGGTGCGGTCCCACGAGCGTCGTTCGCCGGATGAGCTCGTCGGCCCGCCGCGAGTCGAGCGCAGCCGCGAACGCGTCGGCGAGGGGATCGCCGGAGACGGAAGCCTGGTACGCGACCAGGAGCGTCCCGCCGCCCGGCCCAGCGAGGGCTTCGAACTCGCTCGCGGCGCGCTCGCGGATGCGTTCGACGGCCTCGGCCCGAAGCTCCGTGAGCGCTACGCCGTTCGTGATCAGCTCCGCGTCCCAGCCCTCGAGGCCGGGAGGCCCTCCGGAGCCGACCTGCCCTTCCCAGTCCTTCAGCAGGCGGTTGCGCTGGCGGAGCGTCCGCTCGTAGGCGGGAGCGGCGCCGTCCTTCGCCGGCCAGTTCGCGACGAACGCCTCGTCCATGAACCGGCGTCGCTCCCCGGGATCCCCGAGCACGATGGCGAGATCATCGGGGCTGCTGAAGACCGCGCGCGCCTGACGCCGAAGGTCTCGCTTGCGCCTGACGGAGGACCGGTTGACCTGCACGCGATTCTGTCCGCTCGCCCGGATCTCGACCTCGATCAACAGCCGGCTGCCGGAGGTCGCCACCTCTCCTCGGAGGATGGCCACGTCCGCCCCGGCTCGAACAAGGGGGAGATCCGAGCTCACCCGTGGGGAGACGAGCGAACAGAGGTAGTACATCGCCTCGAGGAGGTTCGTCTTGCCCTGTCCGTTCGCCCCGGCAACTGCGGTCAGGCCGGCGCCGAGCTCCACCCGCACCTCCCGGTAGTTGCGGAAGTCCCGGGCCTCCAGCCAGACAAGTTGCACGTGTGCCGATCGCGCTACCCGACGGGGGCGGGGAGCCGAACGGGCATCGCCAAGTAGACGAACGCCTCCCCGTCGCCCCGGATGACGGCTGGCTTCAGCCCGTCCCGCACCTCGAGCCGCACGCGCTCCCCCACCGCCGCGTTCAGGCCGTCCACGAGATACGCCGGATTGAACGCGGCCGTCAGGTCCTCGCCTTCGAACGTTGCCTCGACGGACTCGACCGCCCCACCGAGGTCGGGCGAGGACGACGACAGCCGCACCCCAAGTGCGTTGAACTCGAGCTTCACCGGAGAGCTCTCGCGCGCGAGGAGCCCGACCCGCCGGACCGCGTCGATGAGCTGCGACCTGGACGCCACCAGCCGGTTGTCGTATCGGTCGGGAAGGAGCTGACGGTAGTTCGGGAACTCGCCCTCGATCAGCCGCGACGTGAGCGTGAGCGGTCCCGCCCGGAAGGCCACCTGGCTGTGCTCGACGAACAACTCCGCCTCGCCCTTCTCGTCCGTCGCGGCCGCCCGCGCCACCTCGCTCAGGGCCCGCTCGGGGACGAGCGCCTTCGCCTCGCCCTCGGACGTCGCCGTGAGCTCACGGACCGCCAGCCGGTAGGAGTCCGTCGCGACGAGCGTGACGCCCTCGCGGCTGATCTCCAGGAGCACGCCCGTGAGGATGGGTCGAGCCTCGTCGCGAGACGCCGCCCTGGCCACCTGGCTGATCCCCTCGGCGAGCTCCGAGGCCTTCACCGCGACTCGCGTCCCCGAGGGATCCTGGAGTGCCGGGAAGTCCTCGGCCGGAAGGCAGCGCAGCGTCCCCTCGTAGTTGTTGCAGACGATCCGGGCCTGCCCGCCCTGCTCCTCGACGTCGACCGGTGCCTGATCGAAGCTCTTGACCATATCCGCCAAGAGGCGCGCCGGCACCAGCGCCACCCCTTCCTCGTGTACCTGCACCTCAAGGCGGAGCCGCGCCGACACCTCCAGATCGGTCGTCGCGAGGACGAGCTCCTGCCCGCTCGCGGTGAGCAGGACGCCCGCGAGCGCCGGGATGCCCGGCCGGGCTGACACGGCTCGCTGAACGGTCTGCAGGGCTTCCGAGAACGCGTCACGGTCGCAGCGGAACTTCATGGCGTGGCTCCTCCTCTTTGATGTGAGTCTCCTTCAAACCAGCAGCAGTAGTACGTGGGGAAAAGGGGACGAGCGCCCGTCGGTCCAGGATAGCGGGCACATGTGACACGACCGGTGTGTGGATGGGTGGGGGAGGAGCCGCGATCGGCGAGTGCTTCCTCGATCGTCGTCACGGCGAGCCCACACCCGCGAGGATCGTTTCCCACCGTTCATGCACCCCCGCGCCCTCGAGCCCGGATCTTCTTGGTGAGCTCCTGGACCTGCTTGTACGTGCTGCCGCGAGCCGGCATGAGGCCCTCGATCTTCTTGATCCCGTGCAGGACGGTCGTGTGGTCGCGATCGAAATGCTCCCCGATCTTGATGAGGGAGAGCCCGGTCAGCTCCCGGAGCAGGTACATGCCGACATGTCGTGCGGTCGTGAGCGGCCGGGAGCGGCTCTTGGACGTGAGGTCCCCCGGCCCGAGCCCGAAGTATTCGGCCGTCTGGTCCAGGATCAGCGCCGGCGGGATCTCCCGCCCGCGCTCGGGGATGAGGTCCTCGAGCGCTCGCTCCGCGAGCGGCAGATCGGTCGCCTGGCGAGAGAGCGACGCGAAGGCGGCCACGCGAAGCAGCGCCCCCTCGAGCTCGCGGATATTGTTGTCGAACTTCGAGGCGATGAAGTGCAGGACGTCGTCCGGGACGGCGAGGTTGTCGCGAAGGGCCTTGAGCTGCAGGATCGCGATACGGGTCTCCAGGTCGGGAGGCTGGACGTCGACGACGAGGCCCGAGCGGAAGCGGCTGCGCAGCCGCTCCTCGATCCCGCCCAGCTCCTGTGGCGGGCGGTCGCTCGCGATGACGATCTGGCGTTCGTGTTGGTGCAGGTGGTTGAACGTGTGGAAGAACTCGGTCTGGGTCTCCTCGGCGCGCGCGAGGAATTGGACGTCGTCGAGGAGCAGGACGTCCACGTCCCGGTACTGGCGCTGGAACTGGTAGCCGCGGCGTTCGCGCACCGACTTGATGAACTCCGTCATGAAGCTCTCGGAGGTGACGTAGCGCACCCGCGTGCGGGGCGCGAGCTGCCACATATGGTTCGCCACGGCGAACAGCAGATGGGTCTTGCCCAGGCCCACGCCCCCGTAGACGAAGACCGGGTTGTACGCGCGGGAGGGGGGAGCCTCGGCGACGGCGAGCGCGGCCGCATGGGCGAACTTGTTGCTCGGGCCCGGGACGAACGTCTCGAACGTGTATCGGTCGGGGAAGGGCGGCGCCGACAGCGCCTGGTCCAGGGTGGTCTGGTGTGCCGTGGCGACCGAGGGATCGACCTGGCGAGACTCGACAGGCTCGGCCGGACGGGAGCGCAGCCGTACGCGCACCCCAGGGCCGAGGGCATCCCGGACGGATCCCGTGATCAGGTCCATGTAGTGGCCGGAGAGCCATCGCTTGACGTAGGCGCTCGGCGCGATGAGCTCGAGGACGCCACCCGAGAGATCGCCCGCGGTGAGCTCGGCGAACCAGAGCTTGTACGAGGCCTCCGAGAGGTCCTGTCGAGCGCGCTCGCGAATTGCCGACCACGATTTATCCACAGGCACTTTCCACAGTTGTGGAATACAAAGGGCCCGCTCGGGGGAAGGGCTGGGGGGCCGAGCCGGTCTCCAGGGCTCGCGGATTATAGCGCCGGCCTTCGTGCGCTCGCCAAGGCGCGACCCCCTTCTTGGCGACCTTTTTCCCGAACCCGCCCCGCTATACTCGCTCGAGCCGAATCGCCATCGCAGACGAGCCGACGAGCCATGAAACAGACCTTCCAACCCAACAATCGCCACCGGAGCAAGACGCACGGGTTCCGCGTTCGCATGCGCACCCGCGGCGGCCGCGCGGTGCTCGCCCGCCGCCGGCGCAAGGGGCGGACCGTCCTCTCCGCCTGACTCGTACGGGGATCGCCGCGAGCGTTCGGTCGACCGTCCTTCGCACCGGGCGGGACTACCGCCGGGTCCTCTCGAGCGGCGAGCGCCTGTCCGGGAAGTGGGTGGTACTGTACGTCCTGCCTTCTGAGCAGCACATTCGGATCGGGTTCGTCTGCGGGCGAGCGATCGGAGGCGCCGTCGAGCGCAACCGGTGCCGCCGTCGTTTGAAGGAAGCGTGGCGGAGCGCACGCGCCCGCGCGCGGGGGGGATTCGACATCGTGATGATCGCTCGGCCCGAAGCGTCGGCAGCGACGATGCCGGCGCTTGTCGAGGACCTGGCCGCGCTGCTCGGACGCGGGGGCGTGATCGCCTCGTGATCGCGGGCGCTCGCCGAGCCGTGTGGGTCATGGGATGGCCCGCCCGGGAAGCCCTGCTCGGCATTGTGGTCGCCTATCGAGCCACGCTCGGCCGGTTCACTGCCGGGCGTTGCCGCTTCTACCCGAGCTGCTCCGAGTACGCGATGCGCGCGATCCGAGATGTCGGCGCGCTCCGCGGTCTCGCGTTGGCGGCATGGCGAGTCGCGCGGTGCTCGCCGCTCTCGGCGGGCGGCGTCGACCATCCCCCGGCGCCCCGCGTGTATGATGCTGCCATACAAGGGCCAATGTCGTGATCGCGGTCGGTTGGATCCAGGCGATCCTGAATGGGCTCGGCGCCGTCCTCGCGTTCATCTACAAGCTCATCCCGAACTATGGCGTCGCGATCATCCTGCTCACCGTGGGCATTCGCGTGCTGTTGCTGCCGCTCGGCGTCAAGCAGATTCGCTCGATGCAGGCGACGCAGGCGATCCAGCCGAAGATCAAGGCGATCCAGGCGAAGTACAAGGGGCGCCCGGAGGGGCGGCAGAAGCAGTACGAGGAGACGCAGAAGCTCTACCGGGAGTACGGGATCAACCCGGCCGCCGGATGTCTGCCGCTGCTCCTGCAGTTCCCGGTCCTCATCGCGCTCTTCGCGGTGCTTCGCATGCCGGCCGGGCTAGCCCACATCCCCCACAACGATCAGAACCCTCAACTCAATAGCAAGCTGTACACGGCGATCGTGAGGCAAGACACGCAATTTCTCGGGGCGAACCTTCTCTGCAGCGCGGCAGAGGCGGGCAAGCAGGTCGACCAGACGAAGGACCGGCACGGGAAGACCTTGAACCCGCTCCCCAAGATCCAGTCGCTGAACTGCGGCAAGGGGGGCGCGACGCGGATCCCCTACTACCTGTTCGCGATCGCCATGGTTGGGACGACCTACTACCAGCAACGCCAGATGCAGCGGGCGTCGCCCGCGGGCGTGAACCCCCAGCAACAGGCGCTGACGCGTGTGATGCCGCTGCTGTTCGGCGTTTGGGGGTTCCTGTTCCCGGCGGGGCTCGTCGTGTACTGGACTACCACGAACGCGATCCAGATCGGTCAGCAGCATTTCATGCTCCCCAAGGCGCCCGTGGCGGAGGGGCCGCCGCCTGCGAAGGGGAGCGGGCGAGCGAACGGCGGATCGAGCAAGGCCCCGGAGCCCCGGCCGACTCGGCCACGGTCGGGGGCGGGCGGGGGCGGGACCTCGCGCCGGACCTCCTCCGGGGGGCAGCGCCGGCCGGGCGGCCCCGCGAAGCCGCGAGGAAGCGGAGGAAACGATGGCGGAGATCGAAAGAAGCGCCGCAAGCGTTGAGGAAGCCATCGAGGCCGCCCTGGCGGAGCTCGGCATCAGCGAACAGGAAGCGCACGTGGAGATCGTCCAGGAGGGCCGCTCGGGGTTTCTCGGGCTCGCTGCGCAGCCGGCGATCGTTCGGGTGCGAGCGACCTCGGCCGTGCCACGGGGCGGCCCTCCGGAGGAGTCCTCCGAGGAGCTCGAGGAGCAGCTCGGCGTGGCGGAGGAGTTCCTCCGCGGGCTGCTGGAGCGCATGGGCCTGGTGGCCGACGTCGAGCCGGCCGTCGTCGACGGCGCCGCGTACGTGGACGTGTGGGGTCGAGACGACGGCGACGACGTCGGTATCCTGATCGGCCGACGCGGACACACGCTCGAGTCGCTGCAGGAGCTCGTTCGAAACGTCGTATATCAGCGAACCGGTGAGCGCTGCGAGGTCCTGGTAGACGTCGAGGACTACCGCAAGCGCCAGCGCTCGCGGCTCGAGCGCGCGGCCCAGGATGCAGCGCGGCGGGTGGGGAAGACGGGCAAGCCCCAGGCGCTCGAGCCGATGAACGCCTACGAGCGCAAGATCGTGCACGACACCGTCGCCGGGATCGGAGGGCTGGCGACGGCGAGCGAGGGCGAGGAGCCCAATCGCCGGGTGGTCATCCGGCGAGGCTAGCCGGCCGGGTGTTTCACGTGAAACATGGCGGTTGACCCCGAGATCAGGCGGTTCCCTCCCACCCAGCGCCGATCCCTCGCCACGTACGAGTCGCTCCTCGTCGAGATCGCCGTCCCACGCGGGTTCGTCGCTCGCGCCGACGCTCCGCATCTGCACGATCGCCACGTCATGGACTCCCTCCGCGTGCTCGCGTGCCTGGACGTGGGGGCGGTCACGATCGCCGACGTGGGCTCCGGCGCGGGCCTGCCGGGGGTTCCCGTGGCCATCGCGCGGCCCGACTGCGCCATCACGCTCGTGGAGCCTCAGGCTCGCCGGGTCGCGTTCCTGGAGCTCGTCCTCGATACCCTAGGGTTGCCGAACGTGCGGATCCTGCGGGCTCGAGCCGAAACCGCCGCCCTGGCGGTGGACGTCGTGCTCGCCCGGGCTCTAGCGAGCCCGGCGGGATCGTGGGCGCTCGCGCGTGCCAACCTGCGCGCGGGGGGGTCGCTCCTGTACTTCGCAGGGCGTTCGTGGGCCGGGTCCCAGGCCCCGCCACGCGATGAGGTCGACACCACGATCTGCGCGCGCGCTTCGTTCCCATGGCAGGGTCCGGTCGTTAGGATGCGGGCGAGATCCATGCGACCCTGAGGAGTCCACCGACGAACGACGAGAGACCGGCCGAGCCGAGGTCCGGCAGGACGATCGCCGTCGCCAATCAGAAGGGCGGGGTCGGCAAGACCACCACGGCCGTGAACCTGGCCGCTGCCGTGGCCGAGCTTGGGCGGTCGGTCCTCGTGGTGGACCTGGACCCACAGGGGAACGCCTCGACCGGGCTCGGGGTCGATCGCGAGTCGAGGCGCCCGGGCACCTACGAGGCGCTCACCGGGAGCGTTCCCACCAAGGACGCGCTCGTCTGCACGAGCGTGCCGGGCGTCTGGGCCCTGCCGGCGACGATCGATCTCGCCGGCGCGGAGGTGGAGCTCGTCGGGCAGCTGTCGCGCGAGGGGCGGCTGGCGCGGACCCTCGTCGAGATCCACGATCGGTTCGACCTGACGCTGCTGGACTGCCCGCCGTCCATCGGACTCCTGACGATCAACGCGCTCACTGCCGCCGACGAGCTCATCGTTCCGATCCAGTGCGAGTACTTCGCGCTGGAGGGTCTCGGGCAGCTCTTGGAGAACGTTCGTCTGGTGCAGCAGAGCGTGAATCCTCGACTGAGCCTTGCAGGGATCGTCCTCACCATGTTCGACGGGCGCACGAAGCTCTCGGAGGACGTGGCGGCGCAGGTGCGGGAGCACTTCGGGGCGCAGGTGTATGAGAGTGTCATACCGCGGTCGATCCGGGTGGCCGAGGCGCCAGGGTTCGGGCAGCCCATCACGCAGTACGACCCTCGGTCGGCGGCGACCGCCGCCTATCGGGCGCTCGCGCGAGAGCTCATGGAGCAGAAGGGAGCCGTGGCGTGAAACGAGGAGGTTTGGGGCGCGGCCTGGCGGCGCTGTTGCCGACGGCGGGCGTGGCGGAGGAGGGCGAGCTGCGCGAGGTCCCGGTGGGAGCGATCGCGCCGAACCCCCGACAGCCCCGTCGCGAGTTCGTCGACGAATCGCTCGACTGGCTCGCTCGATCGATCCAGGAGGTGGGGATCCTGCAGCCGCTCGTGGTCCGCGCGCGGGGCGGTGAGTACGAGCTGATCGCGGGGGAGCGCCGGCTTCGGGCGGCGCGGATCGCGGGCCTCGCGACCGTGCCGGTGATCGTTCGGGAAGCTGGGGACACGGAGTCCCTTCGCGGCGCGCTGATCGAGAACCTGCACCGGGAGGATTTGTCGGCGCTCGAGCTCGCCGCCGCGTTCGCGGAGCTGCTGGAGGAGCTGGGCGCGAGCCAGGACGAGGTCGCGGCGCGGCTGGGGTATTCGCGGGCACACGTGGCGAACACGATCCGGCTGCTCTCGCTGCCGGGATCGGTGCAGCGGCTGCTGGCCGAAGGGCGCATCCAGCCGGGTCACGCGCGCGCGCTCTTGGGCCTGGCGGACGAGGAGGCGATGGCGAGCCTTGGGCTTCGTGCTGCGGCGGAGGGGCTCTCAGTTCGCGCCGTCGAGGAGCTCGTCCGGACGTACACGAGCCGGCCCGTGGCATCGGCGGGTGAACGAGCACCGGTGGTCGACCCCGGCGCCCGGGAAGCCGAGGATCAGCTCACCGAGCGACTGGGGACTCGCGTGCGGGTGAGCATGGGGCGGCGACGAGGGCGGATCGTGATCGAGCTCGGGTCGAGGGACGACCTCGACCGCGTGCTGGGACTCATCACCGGATGAGCCGGCCGACGCGGGCCGAGGAGATCGGCCGGGCGGCCCGGGCGTTCGGGCTCGGTCTGCTGCTCGGCGCGGTGCTTTCCCTAGCGGTGCGCCGGCGCCGGTGAGCCCGGCGCGTCGTGGCGGCCGAAGAAGCGCTCGGCCGCGTCGGCCACCCCCTCGGCCACCTCGCGCGGGAACCGCGGGCCGCGGAGGAGCGCCTCCTCCGCGGGATTGGTGATGAAGCAGGGCTCGATCTGCACGGCCGGCATGCGCGTCTCCCGCAGCAGCGCGAGCGCCTTTGGGTGCACGCGCCCGTCCTTCAGGCCGAGCCGCAGCGTGAGCTCGTCCTGGATGAGCTCGGCCAGTCGCTGGCCCGCCTGCGACGACCAGGCCTCGGTGCCGAAGTAATACGTCGAGCATCCTTCGGCCTTCGGGTCGGAGTGCGAGTTCAGGTGAAACGCGATCAGAATCTCGGCACCGAACTCGTTGGCGGCCCTCGCGCGGTCCGAGTCGCTCGGCTCCCGGACTGCGGAGCGAAGGAGCAGCGGGTTGGCGCCGCGGGCTGCGAGCGTCTGCGCGAGCGACTGCGCGAGCCGGTACGCGGCCGCCGCCTCGGTGGTGCCCGCCGGTCCGACCGCGCCCGGGTCGCTCGACCCGTGGCCCGCATCGACGGCCACTCGAGCTCCGTCGAGCGTCGCGGAGAGCCGAAGGAGCGCCTCGCCTTCGCGGACCTGGGCGCGCCCGGGGCCCTCGCGCTGTGGGCGAAGGCGCTGCAGCGCCTCGGTCGTGGTCGTGCCGGCGATGCCATCGGGAGGAAGGCCGACGTTCCGCTGGAACTCGCGGAGCGCGCGATCGGTGCGGCCCCCCAGGATGCCGTCCTCCTTCCCCGCGTCGAACCCGAGGAGGTTCAGCTCGGCCTGGAGCGCGCGGACGTCATCGCCACGAAACGGCGGGTGCCGGAGATAGACGATGCGATCGGCGAGGTGGTACCCGGCCTCGACGAGCTCGTTCCACGTGTCCTCGCCGACGAGCCCATCCACGATCAGCCGGCGCCGCTGCTGGAATTCGCGCACGGCTTCCTCCGTGCTCGGCCCGAAGAGGCCGTGCTCGTGGGGATCGATTCGGTAGCCAAGGGCCCCCAGGCGCGCCTGCACGTCGAGGACCGGGCCGCCACGGGCACCGCGGTCGAGGATGGCCATGGACGACATTGTCCCCGGCTGCGAGGCCGGGCACGCGAACCTAGGCCGCGATATGCGGCTGGATCTCGCGCAGGATCGCGTCCTTGCCGCGCGCCCGGACCACGCGAACCTGCTCGCGACCGTCACGGAACACGATGAGGGTCGGGATGCTCATGACGCCGTATTCGCGCGCCGTATCCGGGTTGTCGTCGACGTTCAGCTTGACCGTCTTCAGGCGATCGGCATGGTCCCGGGCGATCTCCTCGACCACCGGCGAGACCATGTGACAGGGGACGCACCACTCGGCCCAGAAGTCGACCAAGACCGCTCGATCCGACTCCAGGACCTGGGTACGAAAGTCGCCATCCGTCACTTGTGTGACGCTGTCAGACATCAAAGGGAACCCTCCTCGCGCCGCACCGATGCATCTTACCGGCCCGACGTCGGCAAGAACGAACGCCTACCGAGGGATTATTCCCCTTTTCAGCGGCCCTGAGACTCCAGGAACCGCTCGGCGTCGATCGCGGCCTGGCAGCCCATCCCGGCGGCGGTGATGGCCTGGCGGTACGTCCGATCGACGACGTCCCCGGCGGCGAACACGCCCTCCACGCTGGTCGCGGTCGTCGGCTCGCGCACCAGAACGTACCCAGCATCGAGGTCCAGCTGCCCCTCGAAGAGCGCGGTGTTCGGCGTGTGCCCGATGGCGACGAACACGCCGGCGGCGGGGACCTCTGTCGTCTCGTTCGTCAGCACGTTTCGAAGGCGCGCGCCGCGCACCACGGTCTCCCCGAGCACCTCCTCGACCACCGAGTTCCACACGAAGCCGATCCGCTCGTGCGCCATGGCGCGGTCCTGCATGACCTTCGAGGCGCGCAGCCGATCGCGACGGTGCACGACCGTCACCTTCGTCGCGAACCTCGTCAGGAAGAGCGCTTCCTCGAGCGCCGAGTCGCCACCGCCCACCACCAGCAGCTCCTGCCCACGGAAGAAGAACCCGTCGCAGGTCGCGCACGTCGACACGCCGTGCCCGAGCAGCCGCCGCTCCGAGTCGAGCCCGAGCATCATCGCCGTGGCGCCGGTCGCGATGATGAGCGTGCGTACCCGCCACTCCTCGTCGCCGGACCAGATGCCGAACGGCCGCGTGGACAGGTCGACCCGCGTGGCCTCTTGGTGCAGCAGCTCCGCGTCGAAGCGCCCGGCCTGCTTCTCCATGCGCTCCATGAGCTCCGGACCGAGCACGGCGTCCGGGAACCCCGGATAGTTCTCGACGTCGGTGGTGAGCATGAGCTGCCCGCCGGCATCGATGCCCTTCAGGACGAGCGGTCGGAGGTTCGCCCGAGCCGCGTACAGGGCCGCGGTCAAGCCCGCCGGACCCGAGCCGAGGATCACTCCGTGTTCCCGGTGTTCGCGCTGCTCAGAGCGGCTGGCGAACCAGGGTGACCGGTTGGCAGCCCTGCTGGGTCACGACGACCAGCAAGAGATGGCTGGGGGAGCCGCTCCCGGCCGGAGGTTGCGTGACGAACGCGCCCACGTAGACGGGGGCCCCCTGGTAGGTGGCGACCTCCAGGTACGTGGGCACAGCGGACGCGTCCATCCCGGCGCCCTGCTGCACGCAAGAGACCATCGCGCCCTCGGTCGAGCCGAATGCGACACGCGGGTTGGCGGCCGGTACCTGGGCGTCGAACCGCCCCGAGCCGGCGACCAGTCTCGACGCTAGGGAGGAGATCGATTGTGCGTCGTAGTCCATCCCGTTGCTGACGATCCCGGGGAGCCCTTCGTTGGCCTTTCCGTTGGCCGGCCCGCCCGCGGCTCCGGAGGTGCTGTGGGACGGGTGCAGGGACGTGAGCGCGAACACGACCACGAGCGCGGCGGCAGCCGCGATCCCGGCACCCCACGCGACCCGGTTCCACCGGCGCGCCTTCGCGATCGGCGTGACGACGTGCAGGTCCTTGACGGTCAGGCCGGGCGCCTTCAGCAGGGGGAGGGCCCGAAGGGCGGACCGCGCCTGGGCGGCGAGCGAGACCTCGTCGGCGCACCTGACGCATTCGGCGACGTGGCGCTCGACGGTGGCCCGCTCCTCGGCGGGAAGGGTGCCGTCGACGAAGCCCGCTAGGAGCTCGTCGGGGTGGGCGGACGCGGTGCGGTCGCTCATGGGCTCGGTGGGTTGGACGGCGGGACGCCTGGATCGGGTTCCCCGCGGAGGGCTCGGGCGAGTGCGACCCGTCCGCGGTGCAGACGCGACTTCACGGTCCCGACGGGCACCTCGAGGGCGGTCGCCACCTCCTCGACGGGGACGTCCTGCAACTCGTGCAGGACGAGGACCGCGCGGAACTCGACGGGGATCGCGAGGAGCGCTCGCTGGACGTCCGCCGCCGCCGCCGCCTGATCCGCGGGGTCGGGGTCGTGCGAGGCGGCGTCGATCCGCTCGTCGATCGACACGGCCGCCGGCCGGCGCCGGCGCAGGGCGTCGTAGCACGCGTTCACGGCGATCCTGTGCATCCAGGTGGCAAAGGCGGCTTCGCCCCGAAAGGAGCGCAGGTGCCGGAAGCACGACAGGAACGCATCCTGCGTCACCTCTCGGGCGTCCTCCATCCGTCCCATCATCCGGTAGACGAGGTTGAAGACCGCCCGCTCGTGCCGTTGCATCAGGGCCTCGAAGGCGTCCGTCTTTCCGGCCTGGAAGTCGCGGACGAGTTCCTGATCCGAGGGGTGGTCGGCCGGGAGGGTCATCCCGCGCTCGACGCCGTGCGCATGTCGGGCCAGTGTACCCACGGGCTTCGGCGGATTCCGGAAGGGACCGCTACGGGACGTGCGCGGCCTGGTCGGTCGCGGTCTGCATGCCGAAGTGCTTGAGGAACGAGACTCGCTGTACGAGGAGGGTCGTCGCGGGCCGCTCCACCGTTGCGACCGCCGACCCGTCCCCTGTTCGGCCGCGGCAGTGATGCCGGCTTGCTTGGCTCGATCCTCGTTCTTCGTCGAGTAGTAGGTCTCGGCCGCGGCCTGGGCAGCGGTCTGCGCCACGTCGCCCGCCTTGATCTGGTCGACGACGACCTGCCCCGCGTCGAAGGCGACGACCCCGAGGATCGCGAAGATGACGAGCGTCTTCACGACGAAGCTGACGATGACCCCGCGCTCGTCGCGGAGGCGGGGAGACAACGCCGTCCCGACCGGCTCGTTCGTCATGCGCGCCGTCGCCGTTCCGCCACCATCCGCCGGACGAGGGCGAGCTCCGGCATTCGGAAGGCGATCGCGGTACCCAGGAACACGGCCACGCCAGCAGCCACCCCGCCGCCCACCTGCAGGACCTGCGCGCCGCGGGAGGCGGTCCCGAGCATGGCGGCCACCGCGCGGGAAACCCCGAACGCGGCGGCGCCCGCCAGGGCTCCCCCGAGCCCGATCTGGGCGAGCGCCAGGCCCAAGCGGCGGCCCTCGAGGCCTCCGAGGCGGCGCCTGAGGATCACCGCAGCGGTGATCGCGGCGAACGTGTAGGCAGTGGCGTGACCCAGCGCAAGTCCCTCCACCTTGAAGGATCGGACGAAAATCAGGTCGGCTACAGTGTTGATTCCGACCGCGAACAGGTTGATCAGGGCGGGCGTCCGGGTGTCCTGCATCGCGTAGAAGGCCCGGAGCTCGAGCTGGAAGACGCAGAACGAGAAGAGCCCGATCGAGAACACCTGCAGGACCGAGGCCAGCAGGTCGGTGCTCGCTTGGCCCATGACTCCCCGCTGCAGGAGGAGCGCCACGATGGGCGCGGCAAGGGCGAGGTACCCGAACGCCGCCGGCACCACGATGAAGGCGGTGCCCCGGATGCCCCGGGAGAGCTGCGCGCGAAACGTGTCACGGTCGCCCGCCGACCATCGTGAGGAGAGCGAGGGCAGCAGGGCGGTCATGATCGAGACGGCGAAGATCGCGTACGGCAACTGGAAGAAGATGAAGGCGGACTGGTACGCGGTGTAGCCGCCACGCACCCGCCCCGCGAGCACGATGATGACCAGCAGCCCGAGCTGGTTGATCCCCGCGTAGACGAACGCCCACCCGGCGAGGCGACCGACGCGACGAAACCCCGGATCGTGGAAGTCGAGCGTGAAGCGCCACCGGAACCCGAGCCGGCGAAGCGACGGCCAGAGCACGACGGTCATCCCGACCACGCCGAGGGTCGTGCCGATCGAAAGGATCGCGCGCTGGGTGTTCGTGATCCCCACGGTGCCGTGGCGGGCGCCGGGTACCAGGAAGAAGGCGAGGAACGTCG
>VAYJ01000035.1 GCA_005888465.1 Actinomycetota bacterium | reverse complement strand
AGCGGCCGAAGATCGCCGCGGGCGCCTCCGAGATCGCCAAGGCCATGGAGCAGGTCGCCCCGGTCGTGGCGAAGAAGGAATTCGGCAAGAGCGGGACGCAGGCGCTCATGCAGAGTATCTCGGCCGACGCCGACGCCATCGCCGCGTCGGGCGTCCGCGGGGCCCAGCAGGCCGCCATGGCGCTGGATCGTCTGACCAACGCCGTCGCGAAAGAATCAGGCCAGAAGACCGACAAAGAGCTCGGCGGGATACTCGACAGGATGTTCGCGCTGGTCGACGACCCGGCGAAGTTCGACCCCAGCCGCTTCTCGGCCGAGATGAAGGAGTTTCAGAAGAAGCTCAAGTAGCCCTTCACTTGCTCGTCAGCACCCACACCCCGTCCCACGGCTCCGGCGGCGGGTGGGCGGCGAACGCCCGCGCGCGCTCGGCCATCTTCGCGGGGGGGCCCGGCGGCGGCTCGTTCTTTCCGCTCTGGGCGCCTGAGGCATCGCGCTCTTCCCGCGCCAGGGCATCCCAGATGGTATAGGCCTCGACGAACCGCATGGCGCGGAAGTGTGCGAGGGCGTCGGCGAAGCGCCGGACGCGGTCGATCTCCTCGGGCGTCGCCTTCGCGCGCTCGACGAGCGGCTCGAACACCGCGAAGGGGGCCTGGGCGCCTTTGACGAGGATCCAGTCCAGCTCGCGCATCAGGAATTCGTCCTTGGCCAGCTCCGCCGTCAAGGGCCCGATCACGACCTGGCAGCCGAAGAGGGTCGGCACGCTTTCCAGCCGCGAGGCCACGTTGACGGTCTCGCCGACCGCGGTGTAGTTGTAGCGTCTCACCGTGCCGACGTTGCCCACGACGGCGGGACCTGAATTCAGGCCGATCTTCACCGAGAACCCCGTCTCGCCCCTCGCTGTGGCCTCCCCGTGCTCCCGGCGGATGCGGGTGGCGGCGGCGAGGGCGGCCCGGATGCCGTTCACGGCGTGTCCGGGGTCCGAGGCGGGGGCGCCCCAGATGCCCAGCACCGCGTCGCCCATGAACTTGTCCACGTAGCCCCCGGTGGCGTCCACCTCCTCCACGATGTAGCCGAGGTACTGGTTGGTCAGATGCGTCAGGACCTCCGGCTCGACCTTCCCCGAGAGCGCCGTGAAGCCCGAGAGGTCGGCAAACATCACCGTGATCTCGCTCCGCTCGCCCCCGAGCTTCAGGCTCGACGACTCTTCCGCCAGACGGTCGACCACCACCGGGGAAAGATAGTGCGAGAACGCGTGCTGGATCCGTAGGCGCGCGCGCTCCTCGACCAGGTAGCGCACCGCATAGGCCAGCGCGGGCGCGATCAGGAGCATGGCGAGCGGCAGGGCCAGCGGGAGCCAGAGGTCCCCGGCGAGCGCGACCGTCCCCGCGCCGAAGAGAACCACGGCAATCAACATGACTGCTCGAACCACCACCCAGGGCGCCAGAACCAGCCCCAGCAGAGCCCCACCCGCGGCGGTCAGGGCGGCCAGCGCGGCGACCACAGGGATCGGGGCTGTCGACGTCATGCGGCCGCTCACCACCGCTTCGATCGCCGCCGCGTGAAGGAACACCCCCGGGACGCTGGTCGAATCCGGGTCGGAGGCCCCGAGACGTCTCAAGCCGCAGGGGTGGAGCAGACGCGAATCGACGCGGACCGGAGTCAAGAATTGCCCCGACGAGACCTTGCGGTCCTCCTCCGCCAGCGTGCCGCCTACCAGGACGATCTTCCCGCCCAAGGCCTGGGCGAGCGCGTCGGGCGCTTGCTTCGCGCACCGGAGCACATCGACGACGGCGTAGGCGGGAATTCGCTCCAGGTGGCGGCGTGGCGCCAGCAGCACCTCGCCCGGTATCGGGGGGGCCTTCGCCCGAACCAGGAGCGCGCCCGCGAGACCGGCGAAGGCGCCACCTCCCGTGGCCTCGTAGCGTGCGCGGACGTGACGATAGCGGCCGTCACGATCCGCGAGGATCTCCGCGGTGCCCAGCGCGGCCCCATCATTCCGAAGCGCGGCCAGGAACGGCAGGGCGGGCAGGGTGGCGCCGGTGCGGGCAAGGACTATGCGCTCGCGGTGCTTGTTGAGCGCGGCCAGGAATGGGGCGTCGAGGTTCGGCGAGAACTGGTTGGCGCTGTAGGAGAAGAGGAGGTCGAAGCCCACCGCGCGGGCTCCGGCCTCGAACACGTCATCCATGGCGGCAGCCCAGATCGGCCCCATCAGCGCCCGAGGGTAGCGGGCGAGCTCCGGGGCTTCCAGGCTCCGCCGGTCGAGAGCGACCACGGCGACGGGCGACTGCTCTGGCCGATCCTCGAAGCGGAACGCGACCTCACGGGCCTTGACGAGGAGATCGAGGAGCAGTCCATCTGACAGAAGGTGGCCGCCGACCAGTACGGCCACGACCACGGCGGCCAGGGCGCAGAGGGTGCAGGTGAATTCGCGGTATCGGCGCCTGATATCCATCAGAGCGCGGGCGAACGACGTTTCGCCAAGGCGCCGATCTAGTCGACGCTGATCAGCGTGAGGTGGTCGCCGGCGGCCGCGAGATTCCCCGTCTCCGCCCGGAACTTGAGGGTGATCCGAGTCTTGTCTTCGACTTTCGGCACGAGCACCAGCTCGTAGTCGGTGTTCGCGACAAGGGGGGCTGTCCCGGCCGGCCAGCGAAAGGCTCGTCCACTCAGCGGCGCCTCCAGGAGCTTCGTGCCGCCTTGTGAGACGCGAACCAAGGCGAAGTCATCGGCGCGAGCTCCGACGAGCACGAAGGTCGGCGAGAGGGACAGCTTGACCTCCGGGGAGATGGAGCGCATGAGCACGCCCGCCATCTCACTCTGACCTCTCAACCGGACCGTCGGAGGGCACGGCGTTCGAACTTCCTTCGGCCTGCTGTCTCCCGTGACCGTGTAGGTGAGCCCCCCGAACGCCACCGTGCCCCCGACGGCGGTGACGGTCCGGCAGGTCTGATAATGCAGGAACACGAGCCGGGCCCCGGGCTGTAACGAGACCGTGGTGCCGACGGCGATCTCGTTGTACGGCTGCACCTCCGGCACGGTCGCCCCGGTCTTCTCCAGCACGAGCGCCGACGCATTCTGCGCGTCCGCCCGGCTCGTGACCCCCAGCAAGACGAGGAGCGCAATACCCAGCGTCAGGCGTCCGGCAGTTCTCCCAGTTCTCATTGTCGTCTCCCTCGGCTCGGCCTCAGTTCGTAGCCCCTTCGGAGCGCACCCTTCACCCGAGACGTAGCATAGACTCGCCGGCCATGGGAAGCCCAGGAAAAGCTTCGCCGGAGAGCGGGAACGCCCTCGAGCCACTCCCAGGGACGGACGCGCCGATTTCGGCAGCTCTCAGGCCATCAGATCCCTCCGATTTGCGTGCACGGTGCCGATCACCCTCATGAGAGCCGAGGTCCGGCTCCTGCACATGTCACCAGGGGGCGTTCACTGATGGGAGGGCGTATCGACCGAGGGAAGGCGTGGGCCATGCGGTGGTACGTCTCGTTCCTGGTCGTTGCCCAGATACTGTCGGCGGGAAGCGCTCTCGCCCAAGGGGCTGGGCAGGAGCGGCGTACCGCGCTCATCATCGGCAACAGCGCCTACCGCCAGTCGCCCCTCGTCAACCCGGTGAACGATGCCCAGGCCATGGCGGCGACGCTGGGGTCACTCGGATTCACAGTCACCAAGCTCGAGAATGCCTCGAAGAGCCAGATGAGCGACGCCCTCCGCAAGTTCGGCGATGCCATCCAGAACGGCGGCATCGGCTTGTTCTATTTCGCCGGGCACGGGATGCAGGTGGGCGGTCAGAACTTTCTCATCCCGGTGGACGCGAACATCGCGCGTGAGGACGAGGTCGCGGCCGAGGGGGTCGAGATGAACCTGGTGCTGCGCAAGATGGACAGCGCCAAGAACCGATTGAACATCGTGATCCTCGACGCCTGCCGCAACAACCCGTTCGCGCGGAGCTTCCGCTCCTCCTCGCGCGGTCTCGCGGCCATGGACGCCCCCGTCAGCACGCTCGTGGCATTTTCGACCGCGCCGGGCTCGGTCGCCGCGGACGGCTCCGGTCAGCACGGTGTCTACACGGAATATCTCCTTCGCAACCTCACGGAGCCCGGGCTCAAGATCGAGGAGGTCTTCAAGCGGACCCGATTCGCCGTGCGCCAGGAGACACGCGGCCAGCAGATTCCGTGGGAGAACACGTCGCTCGTGGAGGACTTCTTCTTCATCGCACCGCCCGCGGGCTCCACGGCGCAGCCCGGCCAGGTCGATGCCGAGCTGGCCTTCTGGAACACCATCAAGGACAGCCGTAACCCAGCCGAGTTCGATGCGTACATGCGGCGCTACCCGACCGGGCAGTTCGTCCAGCTCGCTCGCCAGTATCATACGTCGCTCCAGGCGAGTCGCCCCGAAGGCTCGGGAGGCCGCTCGGCCGCCGGCGCGACGCCAGAGAAGCCCGCCCGAAGTGCGGAGGGCTTCTCCTTCTCACGCGAAGAGGAAAAGGATCGGGCGCCGCGGCTCGCAAAAGACGACGCGATTCGAGCCCGACTCAAGACTTTCTGCCCCGAACCCTTGAAACAACGACCGATCATCATCGACATTGCCGAGGAATCGCGCGCGGCGGGACTCGTTCTGACGGAGAGAAGCTCGCGCTTCGCGCAGCTCATCGACGAGAATCTGCAGCAGGCCGGCTTGACGACGCGGGTCGGCCGCACCCAAGGGCCGTCGGCGAGACCCGTGCCCGACGTGGCGGGCCGCTCATCGGCGAGCTCGGGCGATGCATCCCGCCACAGGGGCTACTACTCGATCCAAGGGGTCGTCCTTTCCCAGCAAGGTGCCAACGCCATGGTGCGCCTGAAGGAGGCGAGCGTCAGCGCCGAGCTCGCGCTGCGGGACCCGGCCGGCCGCATCATGACGATCGTGGAAGTGTCGGGGGCGACATTCTCGGGTCAGGACACGAGTGCTCCGGCCCGGACGCTGACGAAGGAACAGGCAGGCGATGCGTCATCGCAGCTCTACGCGGCGTTTTGCGGTGCCGCGGTCAGCATGGAGCGCCCGAGCCGGTAGACGTCGATCTCGGACACCAGAGCCCTTTGGGGGGAAATTCCTTTGATATCTCTCACGCGCGTATGCAGGGAGACCGCATGAATTCCATTCGGAAGATGTGGGTTGGAGCAGTGATGGCAGTCGCGAGTGGCGCCCTTGGCGCATGCGCAACCGGAGGTACGACGGCAAGCGGACCGGCGCCCGCCACCAGCGCATCGGCACAGGCCAACGCGGTGGCAAACACGGCGCTGTATCAGACGGTCAGCTACGCGAACGCGGCGACCAAAGGGCCTGCCATCATCATCATTCCGGGCGAAGTGAAGAGCAACAACGCGACCTTCGCGCAGCGGTACGGCGCTGCCAACATCGCGGACTACGCGGAGCTCGAGCTCGCGCAAGCAGGCTTCCAGGTCCTCGAGCGCACGAATCTGGGCAGCATGCTGCAGGAGATCGAGCTCGCCTACAATCTGGGGAATCCCGCGAAGGCGGAGGCATTGTTCAAGAAGGGCGATCTGCAGAGCACGCGATGGATCATCAGATTCGACGTCCTCCGCGCCGAGAAGATCGCCGAGGTCGAAAAAGGCTTCAGCGGCCGCCCTCTCGGTGCCATCGGGGGCGCCCTCCTCGGCGGCCGGGGGGGCGCCGCGATGGGCGCGGGTGTGGGCTCGGTGAGCACGAGTCAGGTGGCGGGCGTCTGGATCGTCGGCATGCGTTACAAGATCATCGACGCCCAGACGACCCGGCAAGTCGCTCAGGGATATGCCGAAGACAAGATGGAAGTCGGCTCGACAGGCACGTCGGTTCTCGGTGTGTCGTCACGGCAAACGAGCGGAAACACGCTGGACTCGCTGGTGATCAAGCTGGTTCAGAGGCACGTGGCGGAGATCGACCAAAAATACAAATAATTGCGGCTCTCTTCGGGGTCGGCGAGGAACATTGACCGAAGCGGCCGGCGGAGCATACACTCGCGCTAGGCATGAGCGACTCGATTCGGCAGCCGAGGGAGTGATCCTGGTGGCCACCTCGTACAGGTCCTGTCTCCCCGTCGCGCTCGTCCTGGGCCCCCTGGCCATGCTGCTGGCGTCCTGTTCGGGAGGCACGGCAGGCGTCTCAACCCCCGCCGCCCAGACAGCGCCGCGCGGCGGGCGCGCCGCTGATCTCCTCCCGGTGGATTGCCTTCTGCCCGGCCAGATCCGGCGGCTCGGTGGCCAGATCACGTACGTGTCGGCGCGGCAGGCGGTCAAGACCTCGGCCAGTGACTGTGAGATCCGGGGCGGCGAGTACGTCTCCTTCGACCGCGCCAACTACGCCACCGCCCTCAAGGTGTGGCTGCCCCTGGCCGAGGGCGGCGACCCCGCGGCGCAGACCAATGTCGGGGAGATCTTCGAGAAGGGGCTGGGGGTGCCGCCCGACCACCAGGCCGCCGCCACCTGGTACCGGCGCGCCGCCGACCGCGGCTACTCGCGCGCGGCCATCAACCTCGGTCAGCTCTACGAGCAGGGGCTCGGCGTTCCCAAGGACACGGGTCAGGCCCTCGGCTGGTACCGCAAGGCAGCGGGGCTCCCCGATCTGGCCTTCGGTGTCGTCCCGGCCGCCAGTGCAGCAGAGCTCGAGCGGCTCCGCACCGAGGTGGGCCGGCTCCAGCGGGAGCTGAACACCAAGCAGGCGGAGCTGGACCGCACCCAGCGCGACCTCGATGGGCTCCGCAAGAGTGTGGACCAACGCCGCGGGGAGGTGGACACGGAGCGCGGCACGCTCGCGCGCCTCCGGCAGGAGCTCGACACCTCCCGGAAGAGCGAGCAGGCAGCGACGGCTCGCCTCCGCGACCTCGAGAAGGCGGTGCCCACCCGCGAGGCCCAGCTCGCGGTGCGCGACAAGGAGGTCGCGGATCTCCGGGCTGCCCTCGCGCGCGCCGAGACCGCCGCCACGGCCAAGAAGTCCGAGCTGGATCAGCTCCAGCAACGGATCGCCGCGGAGTCGGGCTCCCAGCGCGCCGCCCTC
>VAYJ01000289.1 GCA_005888465.1 Actinomycetota bacterium | reverse complement strand
CCGTTGCTGGCCGAAAGCCCCAGGATCCCTCCGATGACGGCGAGCGCTCCGAGCGCGAGGAGCACGATGCGCATCGGCGCCGGCGGATCGTGCGGGTGCCCGTCGTATCGCGGCCTTCCGAAGAACGCCAGGAAGGTGCCGCGGCCCATGTACACGGCCGTGAGGAACGCGCCGGCGAGCGCCGCGACCCAGAAGCCGGGACGGCCGGCGAGGCTCGCCGAGGAGATCACCTGGTCCTTCGAAAAGAAACCGGAGAGCGGCGGGATGCCGGCCATCGCCGCGGCTGAGACGGCCCACGTGAGCGCCGTGACCGGCATCGGTCTCGCGAGCCCGCCCATCTTCATCAGGTCGGTCTCGTCGTCCGGCAGACCGTGCATCACCGACCCGGCGCCCAGGAACAGGCACGCCTTGAAGAACGCGTGGGTCACGAGCAGGAAGATGGCCGCGCCGTAGGCACGCATCCCGGCGCCGAAGAACATGAAGCCCAGCTGGCTCATCGTCGAGTACGCGAGCATGCGCTTGATGTCATCCTGGCCGATCGCGGACAGGCCCGCGTAGATGGCCGTCACGATCCCCACCACCGCCACCACGGTGAGGGCGGAGCTCGACGCCTCGAAGATGGGATGGGCCCTCACGACCAGATACACGCCCGCGGTGACCATCGTCGCCGCGTGGATGAGCGCCGACACGGGCGTCGGGCCTTCCATGGCGTCGGGGAGCCAGACGTGCAGCGGGATCTGCGCTGACTTGCCGATCGCGCCCGCGAAGAGCAGGAGCGCGATGACGGTCGCGGTCCCATTCGGCAGGCCGTGCGCCGCCCCGAACACGCGCCCGAAGTCGAGCGAGCCGACGCGGAGCCAGATGAAGACGATCCCGATCAGGAAGGCGGAGTCGCCGATCCTCGTGGTGATGAACGCCTTCTTCGCGGCGTTCGCCGCAGCCGGCCGGTCAAACCAGAACCCGATCAGGAGATAGGAGCAGAGCCCGACACCCTCCCACCCCAGGTACCAGGTTCATGTATGCGAAGAAGCGCGAGAAGCGTGGGTCGTCCCTCATGTACGCGATCGCGTACAGATGGATCAGGGCGCCCACCCCGGTCACGGTGAGCGCCATCACGATCGCCAGCGGATCGTCGCGCAGGTCCACCCCGACCCGGAAGGACCCCACCTGGACCCAGTCGAAGAGGTGCGCGACGTAGAGGCGGTGGTTCGCTGGCTGGCCGAGGAGCCGTCCCAGGATGACCAGCGAGACGACGAACCCGAGGCCGACGAGCGAGGCCGCGAGCCACCCGGCCGCGGATCCGCGCAGGCGCCGTCCCGCGAGCAGCAGGAACGCCGCCCCGGCGAGCGGAAGGAACGGGATGAGGAAGGTGAGCCTCATGCCCTACTCACCATCGCAGCATCCTGGCGTCATCCACGTCGATGCTTCGCCGCTTCCGGTAGAGCGACACGATGATCGCGAGGCCCACGACCACCTCGGCGGCCGCGACCACCATCGAGAAGAACGTGAGGACCTGGCCGGTGAGGTTGCCGTTCTGGCGCGAGAACGTGACGAGCGCCAGGTTCACCGCGTTCAGCTGCAGTTCGATCGACATGAAGATGATGAGCGCGTTTTTCCGGATCAGGACCCCGACCGTCCCGACCGTGAACAGCATCCCCGAGAGCAGCAGAAAGAACGAGATCGGCGTCCTCACAAGACGGCCTGCTCCCGATCGATCGTCTCCTCTTCGTCCATCCGGCGACGGCCGTGCAGCATGGCGCCGATCGCCGCGACGATCAGCAGGACCGAGGTGACCTCGAAGGGCAGGAAGTACTGGTTGAAGAGCACATGGGCGAGCGCCTGGACGTTCCCGCCCTTGTTCACGGCGGCGAAGTCGGGAAGCGGCGTGCGGTGCAGCCCGACGCCGAGCCGCACGGCGACGACCACCTCGGCGAGGAGCCCGAGCCCCAGCAGCGCCGCCACCAACCGCTGACCCTGCAGCTGCTCGCGGAGGCTCACCTCCTGGTCGACGCCGAGCAGCATGATGACGAACAGGAACAGCACCATGATCGCGCCCGCGTACACGATGATCTGCACCACGAACAGGAACTCGGAGCCCAGGACCAGGAACAGCACTGCGAGCGTGAAGAGGTTCGCGATCAGGAACAGCGCCGCGTGCACGGCGCGCCGCGCGAGCACCACTGCGATCGCCGAGGCGACCGAGATCGGGGCCGCGATCCAGAAGACGACCGTGTCGGCCACGCGCTACTTCCCCTCCTGGGTGCCCGGGGCGGTGCCGAGCGGGAGCGGCGGCTCGAGCAGCTGCCACTTCTCGTAGATCGCATCCTCGCGGGACTCGAACGCCATCTCGTAGTTGTCGGTGAGCGTCAGCGCGCGGGTCGGGCACGCCTCGACGCAGAAGCCGCACATGATGCAGCGGAGGTAGTTGATCTGATAGATCGCGGCGTAGCGCTCCCCCGCCGACACGGGTTGCTCGGCCGTGTTGTCGGCCCCCTGCACGTAGATCGCGTCGGCGGGACACGCCCAGGCGCAGAGCTCGCAGCCGATGCACTTCTCCAGCCCATTCTCGTGGCGGTTCAGCAGGTGGCGGCCGAGGTGCGCGCGCGGCGGGAGCGGCCGGATCTCCTTCGGATATTGAGTGGTCGCGTCCTTTCGGAAGATCTGACGGAACGTCACCGAGAAGCCGCGCGCGACCCGGCCGATGGCACGCGCGATCGCGGCGGCGGCGTCCAGCTCGTTGCGGGGCTCGCTCATCGCCGGTCCTTCGGGGCGACGCCGCGCGGCGGGCCGACGAAGAGCGGTCCCACGACCAGGATCACCAGCAGCACGCTCGCCACGATGATGAGGGCGGCGCGACCCGTGCTGTAGAT
>VAYJ01000046.1 GCA_005888465.1 Actinomycetota bacterium | reverse complement strand
CCCGCCAGCACCAGCACGTCGGCCGCCCCGGACGTGGCCTTCTTCGCGGCCGCGACGGCATGTCCCGTCCCCAGGGGCTCACCCTGGTCGACGAACGAGGGCGCCGGACGAAGACCCCAGGACGCCGCCGCCTCGGCGACCTCGGGCCGCTCCTTCGACATCACGACGACCAGCCGCTCCGGCCGGGTCGCCACGGCTGCGCGGAGCACGTGCCACAGGGAGGGGCGGCCGCAGACCTCGTGCAGGACCTTCGGCCGCGCCGACTTCATGCGCTTGCCGAGACCGGCCGCCAGAACGACCACGGCCAGACGACGGGGTGATCGTTGCGAGGCCAACGCCGGGCATTATGGCAGTATCGTGATGGCCGGCCCGAACGAATGGCCCTTCGTCCAATCGGCAGGACGCCGGGTTTTGGTCCCGGAAATCCGCGTTCGAGTCGCGGGGGGCCAGCCCGAGCGTCACGTCCTGAGACGTCCGGCCGAGCGCACCGGGATACCGACCGCGGCGCTCGCCGGCGCCGACGCGAACAGGCCTCGCGCGCGGCGCGCACCTCGGGATGCCGGCGCGCCACGGGCTCCTCGAGGTCGTTGGACAGCAGTCGCCCGAGCGCGTGCACATCGTCCTCGACGGCGGCGGCGAGCGTGTCCGCGGGATCGGGCCCCGGCGGGAGCCCATCTTCGTCCCACCAGCGGAACGCATCGGCGGTCCGGACGCCGAAGGCCGCCGTGACCAAACACCACTGGAGCGGCCGCGCATGGATCGGCTCGACGCGCTCCCCGCGTCCACGCGCAAGCCAGGGGCCGGGTCCGAGCAGCGCGGGGACGTCCGACCCCACCGTGGCGGCGACCTCGCGGAGGGCATCATCGTCCAGGCCACAGCTCCACAGGTCGTTCAGGGACCTGAGCGTGGCGGCGGCATCGGCGCTTCCGCCCCCGAGCCCAGCAGCCGGCGGAACCCGCTTCTCGAGACGGATCGTCGCCGAGCCGCCGACGCCCGAGCGTTCCGCGAGCGCTGCAGCCGCCCGGACGATGAGGTTCGTTCGGTCACCGGGCACGCCCTCGACCAACTCGGCGGTGCCGCTCACCTCCAGGGACAGCTCCAGGTCGAGTCCGGCCTCGGCGGTGATGTGGAGCCGGTCCGCGAGCGAGATGGGCAGCACCGCGGTCTCGAGCTCGTGATAGCCATCGGGGCGGCGGCCAAGCACGCGGAGGAACAGGTTCACCTTTGCGGGTGCGACGACCCGGAGCCCCCTCATCGGGCGGCGCGGCGCCGGCGCTTGGCGAGGCACGCGAACTGGCGCACGTCGAGCCGCTCCGGGCGCTCCATGGGCGAGATGCCACACGCGTCCAGCGTCCGGCGTGCTTCGTCCGGATCGAGCCCCAGCCGAATGAGGGCGCTCCGCATGGTCTTTCGCCGCTGCGCGAACGCGACCTCGATCGTGCGCCAGAGGGCCTGCTCATCCACCGCGACGGGAGGCGGCCGGCGAACGATCGCGACGAGTACCGAATCGACGCCGGGAGGCGGCCAGAACACGGTTCGCGCCACCGGGCGGACGACTCGCGCGGTGGCGCGATAGGCGACGCGGACGCTGACGGCGCCGTACCGCGGCTCGCCAGGCCCGGCGGCAAGGCGCTCCCCGACCTCGCGCTGCACCATCACGAGCATCCGGCGCACGCGTGGCTCGTCGTCTAGGATCCGCATGACGACGGGGACGGAGACGTTGTAGGGCAGGTTCGCGACGACGACCCACTCGCCGCGCCTCAGCAGGCGCGACCAGTCCGCCTTCGTCGCGTCGGCCACGACCACCCGGATGTTCGGCACGTTCGCCGAGGCTTCCTCGAGGGCGGCCGCCAGCCTGCGATCGACCTCGACGGCGACGACCTCTGCCCCGGAACGCGCGAGCTCGAACGTGAGCGACCCGAGGCCGGCGCCGATCTCGAGGACGTGCGACCCCGGCCCCACGTCGGCGAGCTGGACGATCCGCCGGCCGAGCGCCGGCTCGATCAGGAAGTCCTGACCGAGCGACTTCTTCGGCCGGATGTCGTGGGCGGCGGCGAGGGCCCGCAGGCGGCTGGGGGTGACCGAGGGGATCGGTCCCGGCGTCTCGCCGTTACCAGCTGATCTCGACGTTCGCGACGCCCTGTCCGAGCGGAGCGATCTCCTCGAAGGCCGTCGAGCAGAGGTCGATGATGCGCCCGGCAACGCCGTAGGGACCACGGTCGTTGATTACCACAGTGACCGATTTGCCGTTGTCGAGATTCGTCACCGTGACCTGGGTCCCGAAGGGGAGCGAGAGGTTCGCAGCGAACAGGCCCGGGTTGGGGCAGGTGTACCAGGACGCCTGGCCCTGCTCGACCCCGACGACCGGGCGGATCCCCCGGAGCTCGAGTTGGGCGATGGGGGCCGTGATGACGTCCTCGGTGAGGAGCACTCGGCCGGCCTCCTGCCCGTCCTGGTAGGTGACGAGGTACGTGCGGATGGCGCTGCCCTCCTCCCCAGGGGACAGGATCTTCACGGCTCCGTCGAGCATCTTGCTCGAGTACTGGATGAGGGTTGTGAAACCCACGGTCTCGGTGACCGTCTTCACGAGCTGGCGAACGACGATCAGCCGGACCGCGGCCCCCGGGAACAGGAACGCCGAAGGGCTCGGCTGGACGACGTCGAGCGGTCCCACCGCGAGGCCCATCGCGAGCAACACGTCCGTGGCCGTCGCGGCGTTGGTCAGGATCTGGTCGCGTCGTTGGGCCCCGACCGTCACGGTCACGCCGAGGGCTCGCGTCCCATCGGGGGCAACACTCGCGCCCGAGTGATCCGCGGGCGACGCGGCCGCGCGAAAGACTTCGGCCGACGGCGCGGGGATGGCCCACACATTCGGGTCGAGCGCCGGCCCCGACGCCGTCGCCACCGCGAGCCCGCTCCGCGTCAGATCTGGAGCGCTCAAGTTGAGGGTGGAGAACGACGTTCGAAAGACCGACGCCAGCGACATCGAGGTCGGGATGAGGCTTGCTCCTACGACGATCGCGAGGGCCGTGACCCTCACCCGCCTCACTCTCATGGGCATACCCGCACCATTCAGACATGAGGCGCAGCGGGGAGGGTGCCGCCGGAGGGCGGCGCTGCGCGGTCAAGCCCGGGGACCCTATCAAAGCCTCAACCTCAAGTGCAAGCTCGCAACCGAACGCGCGTTCGACGGCCTCGAACGGGCCTGTCGAACCCTTTAGACGATGAGCGGGAACGCCGATCGCGCGGCCGCGGTGGTCACGCGGAGCATCTGATCAAGGTTCATGGATCGGATGTCGGCGAGTACCGACGCCGTCTCGATGATGTTCGCCGGATGGTTCGGCGCCCCGCGATGCGTTTGAGGAGGAAGGAAGGGGCTGTCGGTCTCCAGAAGCATGCGCGAGCCGTCCGCGACGGCGGCCGCCCGCCGGATCGTCTCGGCGCCGGGATACGTGAGGTTGCCGGCGAACGACGTGAAGTAGCCACGCACCGCCGCCTCGTTCGCGGCGGCCTCGTCTCCGGTGAAGCAGTGAAGGACGACGCGATCGGCGCCCTCCGCGGAGAGGATCGCGAACGCGTCCTCCCAAGCGTCGCGGATGTGGACGACGAGCGACTTGCCCGTCTCCCGCGAGAGCGCGATGTGATCCCGAAACGCGCGGCGCTGATCCCCCGGCGGCGAGAGTCTCCGGTAGTAGTCGAGACCCGTCTCCCCCACCCCGACGACGAGCGGATGGGCGAGGAGCTCCTCGACGATGGCCCCCGCGCGACGGTCGAAGGCTGACGCCGAATGCGGGTGCACCCCCGCCGTGGCGAAGACTCCGGGGAGGGACTCGGCCATGGCGAGCGACGCCTGCGACGACTCGGGGTCGATCCCCACGCAGACGAGGCGGCCGACGCCAGCCTCCCTCGCTCGGGCCGCGATCGCCCCTGGTTCCTCCTCCATCAGGAAAGGGTGACAGTGGGTGTCGACGGCCATCGACGGGGACGCCTCGACCTCAGCTTCGAGGGACGAAGGCGCTGGATCGGCGGGGATCGAGGTCAGGTACACAGGGGGTTGAGGGTTACTCCTCAAGCCTTGGGAACAGCGACTCGCCGCGCCGCGTGGGGGTCCCGGGCTGCAGCCCGCCCCAGGTCCCTGCGTCGGGGAGATGGGCATCGATGACCCGGCCCTCGAGGCCGAGCTGACCCCACAGGCGCTCGGCCGCCCCGGGCATGATCGGCGAGGCGAAGAGCGCCGCCAGGCGCAGGGCCTCGAGGGACTCGTACAGCCCGTCGGCGAGGTCCTGCCGGCGGGCCGGATCCTTCGCCAGGACCCAGGGCGCCACCCCCACGACGAACCGGTTCGACTCGCGGACGAACTCGTCGAGTGCCGCGGCCGCCTCGTGCAGCTCGATCGCCCGCATGCCGGCGTCGTAGCGGGCGGCCATCGCAGCCGCGCCCGTGGCGAGCGACCCTCCCGGCTCCCGGCTTCGCGGCTCCGGCACGAGCCCATCGAAGTAGGAGTCGGTCATGGCTAGGACGCGGCTCGCCAGGTTCCCGAGCCCGTTCGCGAGCTCTGAGGTGTAGCGCGCGTCCAACGACTCCACCGAGAAGTTCCCGTCCTGGCCGAAGGTGAACTCGCGGAGGAACGCGTAGCGAAGGCCGTCGACGCCGAAGCGCTGGATCAGATCGGCAGGAGCGATGCCCGTCCCTCGGCTCTTCGACATCTTCTCGCCGCCCACCGTCAGGAACCCGTGGGCGAACACGCGCTCGGGGAGCGGCACTCCCGCCGCCATCAGCATGGCCGGCCAGATGACCGCGTGGAACCGGGTGATGTCCTTGCCGATCATGTGGACGTCGGCGGGCCAGATCGACGCGAACCGCTCGGGCTCCTCGCCGTAGCCGACCGCCGTGGCGTAGTTGAGGAGCGCATCCACCCAGACGTAGGTGATGTGCGAGGGATCCCAGGGGATCGGCACTCCCCAGATCGCGGCGGCGCGCGAGATCGACAGGTCACGCAAGCCCGCCTGGACGAAGGACACCACCTCGTTTCGGCGCACGGCCGGACCGACGAACTCAGGCGCCTCCTGATAGAGGCGGAGCAGCGGTTCCTGGTAGCGCGACAGGCGGAAGAAGTAGTTCTCCTCGGACAGTTGCTCGACCGGGATCAGGTGGATCGGGCACCGGCCGTCCACCAGCTCCGCCTCGGCCTTGAACTCCTCGCACGACACGCAGTACGGGCCCTCGTAGGTGCCGAGGTACACGTCGTCGCCCTCGTGGAGCTTGCTCAGGAACCGCTGGACCCCGTCGACGTGGCGGGGCTCAGAGGTCCGGATGAAGTCGTCGTAGGAGATCAGGAGCTGGGCGAAGACCTCCCTCCGGGCAGGCAGAATCTGATCCGTCCACGCCTGGGGAGTGAGACCGCGCTCCTCCGCGGCCTTCGCCACGTTCTGGCTGTGCTCGTCGGTCCCGGTGAGGAACCACACGCGCTCGCCAGCCAGACGGTGGTAGCGGGCCAACACGTCGCACGCGACGATCTCGTACGTGTGCCCGATGTGGGGCACGTCGTTGACGTAGTAGATCGCGCTCGTGATGTAGAAGCCGTCCCGCACGGTCCGGTCATTCTAGGTGGCGCGGCGGTGCGGGCCGGGCCGTCGGGTATCGTCCGGCCCGTGAAGCGCCGCCTCGATCCCGGACTCTTCCTGCTCCTCACGCCGGTGCTCTGGGGGGCGTCGTTCCCCGCCACGAAGATCGTGCTCCGTCACGTCGCGGTGCTGCCGTTCATGTTCTGGACCCGGACCCTTGGGTTCGTGACTATCCTCGCCTGGGTGCCGTTCGCCCGCGGCCCGTCGGCGACCCGTGACGAGGTGCGGCGAGCGCTTCTGCCGGGCGCCGTGCTGGGCGCGCTCATGGTGGTCGGCTTCTCCCTGCAGACGGCTGGCATCGCACGCACCAGCGCCACGAACGCCGGGTTCATCACCGGCCTCTACGTGGTGCTCACGCCCCTCCTCGGCGCCGTGGCCTTTCAGCACACGGTCGCCCGGAGCGCCTGGTTCGCCGTCGCCCTCTCGGTGGTCGGGCTCGCGCTCCTGTCCGTCGCCGACCTCGGTCACGTGCGGCTCCACGCTGGCGACCTGCTGGTACTCGCGGGGGCTGTCGCCTGGGCGGGCCACATCACCGCCGTCGGCCACTTCTCGCCGCGGCACCCCGCGCGCGTCCTGGCGCTCGCGCAGATGGGGTGCGCCGCGCTACTGCACCTCGTCCTGGCCGCGCCCGGCGGGCTGGAGTCCGGTCACGTCGCCGCCGCCTCGGTCTGGCCGCTCCTCATCGTGACGGGCGTGTTGGGCTCGGGCGTGGCCTTCACGATCCAGGTCGTGGCGCAGCGAACGCTCACGCCCTCCCGAGCGGTCGTGCTCCTGGCGGGCGAGGCGATCGTGTCGGCCGCGGCGAGCGCGGTCTGGATCGGGGAACGGCTCGGGGCACATCAATGGGTCGGCGCGGCCCTCGTGATCGCCGCGATGGCGCTCTCGGAGCTGTCGGCGCGAAGAGCCGGCGCACCACCGTTCGAACCTGCCGCCGTCCCCTAGGCGCGACCGACGAGCTCCTGGTAGATCCGGCCGGCCGGGACACCGGTCGTTCGCGCGGCCTCCCGCGCGGCGTCCCGTTTGCGCGCCCCGCCGGCGGCGAGGGCCGCGGCCAGCTCGACCGCGCGCCCGAGGTCGCCCGAGCCGCGGGCAGGGCCCGGAGCGCCTTCGATGACCAGCACCACCTCGCCCCGAACGCCGCGCTCGCCAAAGGACGCCGCCACCTCGCTCAGGCTCCCGCGAACGATCTCCTGATGGAGTTTCGTCAGCTCGCGCACCACCGCGACCTGGCGAGGCCCTAGCGCCGCCGCCAGCTCCCGAAGCGTCGAGGCCACGCGCCGCGGCGACTCGAAGACGACGGCGGTGCGGCTCTCCTCGGCGAGCGCGCGCACGCGGGCCGCGCGGGCGGTTCCGGCCCGCGGAAGGAACCCCTCGAACACGAACCGGTCGGTGGGCAGCCCCGAGATCACCAGGGCCGCGACCGCGGCCGACGGGCCGGGCACGACGTCGACCGTGATCCCCGCCTGCACGCACGCGCGAACCAGCCGGTAACCCGGGTCCGCGATCGCCGGCATCCCGCCGTCGGAGACCAGCGCCACGTCATCGCCGGATCGGAGACGCTCGAGGAGGCGAGGGATGCGCGTGTCCTCGTTCGCATCGAAGAACGAGACCAGGCGGCCGCCGGACTCGATGTCCAGGGACGCGAGCAACCGTCCCGTTCGTCGCGTGTCCTCGGCCGCGATCACCGCGACGTCGGCCAGGGTGCGCCGCGCCCGCTCGCTCACGTCCGAAAGGTTTCCGATCGGCGTGCCCACCAGGTACAGCGTGCCCGGCATGCCCGGATTATCCTCGGGACGCGATGTCGACACAGACGCAGGCGGGCACCGACGACCCGGTCGTGCGCGGCACGCGGGCGGAGCGCCATCTTCGCCGGCACTGGTACGACCGTCCCCTCCTGGTGATCCTCGCGGTGACCGCGCTGGGCGGCTTCCTCCGCTTCTGGCATCTCGCCTCGCCGCACGCGTACGTCTTCGACGAGGTGTACTACGCGAAGGACGCCTGTTTCGACGCGGGGTTCGACTACGTGAAGTGCGGGCTGGCAAGCCCCGGCGAACAGACGGTGACGGTCCACCCACCACTCGGGAGATTGATCATCGCGGAGGGCGTGAAGCTCTTCTCCAAACCGGGCGACTTCGCGTGCGAGTTCGGGACCTATCATCCCGGATGCGAACCGTTCGGGTTCCGCGTCACAGCGGCCACGTTCGGCACGATCTCGGTGCTCCTGGCCGCGATCCTGGGGTGGCAGCTCTTCGGGAGCGCCCTGTGGGCGGGCGCGGCGGGCCTGCTCCTCGCGACCGAGAGCTTGAACTTCGTGCAGTCGCGCGTCGGGATGCTGGACATCTTCCTCGTCACGTTTGTCCTGGCGGGTTTCCTGTTCCTGGTGCTCGATCGCGCTTGGATCGATCGACGGACGGTCGCGCATCCCGATGCGGCGACCGCCGACGCGGACCTGGAGGCCGACCTGGGTCTGGAACTCCCGCCCGACCGACCGCCCTCGCCGATCTTCCGCCCGTGGCGGATCGCGGCTGGCCTCGCGCTCGGGGCCGCCG
>VAYJ01000045.1 GCA_005888465.1 Actinomycetota bacterium | reverse complement strand
CCGGTGCCCGGCGTGACCTGGTGGCCGACGTCCAGGCATAGCGCGATCGCGACGCGACGGGCCCCCGCCGGCGCGAGCAGCCGGCCGATCCCTTCGAGCGTGGACGGCTCGCGCGCCGGCGCGAGGTTCTCCACCAACAACGTCTCGAGCCCTGCGCGCCACGCCGCACCCGCCAAACGCCCGAGCGCGCGGCGGAGGGCTTCCTCGAGCTCCTCCCGACGGCCGGGGGCGGCGGCGTCGGCCACGCTGAACGCCCCGACGTGCCCACCCGTCGCGCGCCCTCCCGCGTCTGCGGTGAACGCGATCGCGCGCCGGTACCACCCCTCGGCGTGGGCCCGCATGTCCTTATCGGGGTCGAGCAGCAGGTTCGACGAATAGGCGGCCAGGCCGGTGAAGGTGGAATGCAGCGACAGGCCGAACCGGCGGCACGCGATGCGGACTTCCTCCGCCTGCCGGCGCCGGAGCGACGCCGGCCCGTCCAGCGCGACGAGATCGAGTGAGTGCTGGACGAGGTCGAGGCCGAGCCGCTCGCGCACGATCTCGGCCCACTCGGCCGGGCGCGGCCAGCGCTTCACCGCGAAGCAGGTGTTGACCCCGAGGATGTACTTCGTCACGCCTCGCTCCCCGGCCGCATGCGGACGGCGTCACTCTGGCGGACGGAGTCGAACCATGCGGCGCGAGCCGCCTCGATCTCGCCGTCACGGTCGCTCGGCTCGAACCGGGTGGCGCGGCCGAGCACCGCGGCCATCGCGGATCCGGTGTCGCCCTCCAGCCCAGCGGCGCGCCCGGCCAGCAACGCGGCGCCGATCGTGGCCGCATCGGCGTCCAAGTGCAACACGGGGATGCCGAGGACGTCGGCCTTGAGCTGCCCGAGCGACGCGAGCCGTCCCCCGCCACCCGCGACCCGTAGCTCGTCCACCGGCGAGCCGGCGTCCCTGAGCACGCGAAGCGCGGATCGGATCCCGAGCGCGATCCCTTCGAGCACCGCGAAGGCCATCGCCGCGCGGTCGTGCCGTTCCGAGAGTCCGACGAACGCGGCTCGGATACCTGGGTCGTCCCGTTCGCCGTCGCCGAGGTAGGGAAGGAACAGCGGCGCGGCCTCGGGGCCCCATCGGCGACGGACTCCGACGACGGCGCGGTCGAGCGCGGCGAAGGACTCGAAGCCCAAGCGCTCGACCGCCCAGCGGACAGCGGCGCCGGTGGTGTTCAGGCCGAGCTCGGTGGTGTAGCGGCCGGGGACGACGTGGCTGTAGTGCGTCACGCGGGGGTCGGCGAGCGGTCGGCGCACGGCGGAGTTGAGGCAGGTCGACGACCCGGCCATCTCGCTCGCCGGGCCCGGATCGAGGACGCTCGCCCCGAACGCGACGCACTGGCTGTCCGCCGCGCCGGTCACCACCGGGACCCGCCGCCGGAGCCCGACCGCACGCCCCGCGGAGGGGAGGAGGGTCCCGGCGAGCTGCTGCGGCGCCAGCGCTTCGGGAAACAGCGACGGCTCGAGCTCGAAGCGGGCGAAGAGATCGGGCGCCCACGCCCGGGCGCGCAGGTCGAAGAAGAGCGTGGCGTTCGCGTGCGTCTCGTCGGTCGCGTCACGCCCCGTCAGGCGCCGGAGCAGGACGTCCCGGGGCTGGAGGAACCGCCGGGTGGCGGCGAAGACCTCGGGCTCGTGCGAGCGGAGCCAGAGGACCTTCGGCCCCACGTGGAAGGCCCCGGCGGTGTGGCCGGTCCGCCGATGCATCGTCCGCACGCCAATTTCCCGGCGCATCCGTTCGGCTTCGGCGACGGCGCGGTTGTCCCGATACAGGAGACCGGGACCGGCAGGGCGGCCTCGCGCGTCGAACGGCGCGACGCTCGGACACTGCCCCGTGAGCCCGATCGCGGCGATACGCTCGGGCCGGCGGGTCCTGCGCACCAGGCCCGCGAGCGCCTCCACCGCTCGGTGTTCCCAGTCGCGCGGGTCCTGTTCGGCCCAGCCTGGATGGGGCGATGACATCCGGTAGGTCCGTCGGACCTCCGTCACGACGCGCCCGGCGAGGTCGACGGTCGCGGCCCGCGCCCCCGTCGTGCCCACGTCGATCGCGACCAGCAGTGGTTCGTCGCTCATCCGCGAACGAACTGGTGCGCGCGCACGCGGTCGGCGTCGAGAGTGAGCAGCACGCCGTTCAGCGCGCCCGTGCCGTAGTCGCTCCCCGGGTTCACGGCGAGCGTGCGGCCGAGCCGCCGGAACCCGTGGGACTCGTGGATGTGCCCGTGCAGGCTGAGGAGCGGCTGGCGCTCCTCGAGGATCTCGCGCACGGCGGTGCTGCCCACAGGCGCCATCTTCACCTGCCCAACGGCCTGCTGCACGCGCAGGTCGCGATCGAGCATCGGCGCTTCGTCGAGCCCCGTGTCGTACGGCGGCACATGGAGGTTTGCGATCGCACGCTCCGGGTTCGCGAGCTTCCTCCACAGCTCGCGGAGCTTCTCTTCGAGCTGGTCCTCCGTCATCTCGCGATAGCTGTTCCAGGGCGTGATGTTCGAATACCCCCACGACAGCAGCTCGTGGCCGTCGATCTGCAGGATCGTGCCCTCGGCCTGGCTCCCCCACGGCGCGTCGTCGAGGATCTCGCGAAGGGGCGGCGGATCGTCGTTGCCAAGCATCCAGAACGCGGGCGTCCCCGCGGGACGAAGGCGTTCGTCGGCCATCGTCATCCATCGGGTGAGCCGCTCTCGCATCAATGTGAGGAAGATCGCGTCGAGCGAGCCCGCATCCCGCATGGCCTCGAGCTCTCCGGGGTCGGCACGGTACGGGTAGTACCCGTGGTCCGAGATGAGCTGCTCGAGCGCCATCAGCTCCTCGCCTTCCGAGAGCGCATAGTGGGCTCCGCGGAACGTGCACTGGTAGGTGTTGTCCACGTCCCGCGTGATGCCCTGGATCGCCTTCCCCGCCACGTCACCGCCAAGGATCACGGCGTCGGCGCCGTAGACCGTGCTCGCGTGCAGGAACTTTCGGAAGCACTTGTCGGAGCCGTGGACGTCCGTCGCGAAGTAGAGCTTGAGGTGCCGGGCCACATCAGCCCGCCGCGGGGCGACGCCTGGCATCGGCGACGAGGCGGACCATGCGCGCGGCGCGGTCCGGGTCGACCGGGTTCCACGTGTCGCCCTCCCGCTTCAGGCTGGTCCCGACGATCACGCCGTCGGCGACGGCGAGGATGTCCGAGACGTTGTCGTGGTTCACCCCCGTGTTTGCGAGCACCGGCCGGTCGCCAGCCCCCTCCTTCGCCATGCGCAGATCATCCATCGCGACGCTGAGGCCCGCCTGCGCCCCGCTCACCAGGATCGCGTCCACGCCAAGGTAGGCGGCACCGCGGGCGCGGTCGGCGACCGGCCGATCGCTCACCGACCGACTGAACTCCGGGGTGATGTTCGCGAACAGCGCCACGTCGTCCGCTCCGATCGCGTGCCGGTAGCCGGCGAGCGACCCAAGGTCCGGCGTGAGCAAGCCCATGTCGCTCTCGAAGACGCCAGTCAGCACCTCTCGGACGAACGCGGCGCCGGTCGCGCGCGCGACCGCGAGGCTCGCCACAGCGTCCCAGAGCAGGTTCACGCCGAAGGGGACGCGGATCCGGTGTCGCAGGCGCCCGATCGCCGCCGCCATGGCAGCTCCAGCCTCCGGCCCCACCCGCTGCTGGTAGGGGAGATCGTGTTCGTTGCAGAAGAGCAGCCCGTCGACGCCTGCGTCTTGGAGTGCCTCAACGTCGCGCGCGAGCGCCTCGACGATGCCGTCCATCCCGCCCTCGGCGTCGTGGCGAGGCCGGCCGGGAAGCGCGAGGAGGTGGCACATCGCGACGAGCGGCCCGTCGACCCCGAAGATCCGTCGCAGCGCGTCCACGCTCACTCCGGCGACCGCACCAGCCGCATGCCCGAGGCCTTCGCCTCCACGACCTCGACGCCGCGTTCGCGAAGCGTCTGCACCTCGCCGGCCGGCGCGGAGTCGTCGGTGACGAGGATGTCGATCGCGCTCACGGGCGCGACTAGAGCGGGGGCGGCCTGGCCGAACTTCGACCCGTCAGCGAGCACCACGACGCGGTCGCTCCGTTCGATCATCGCGCGGTGGTTCTCCGCCTCATCCTCGTGGAGCTCGGCGATGCCGAGGTCGAGCGAGAGCCCGGCCGCGCCCAGGACGGCCACCTCGGCGTGATACCGCGAGATCGTCGCCGTGGCGATGGGGCCGATGCACGAGAGCTCGTCCCGCCGGACGGTGCCGCCGAGGGCGATGACCCGCATTGCGCGCGTGCCGAGGAGGCTCGCGATGGGGATCGACTCGGTGATGACGGTCAGCTCCTCGCGGGCGGAGAGGAACCGGGCGAACTGTTCGGCGGTCGTGCCGATGCCCACGAAGATCGTCCGGGAGTCGGCCACGAGCTGGGCTGCCGCCATGCCGATCAACCGCTTCGCCGCCGCGTGTTGGAGTGCCCTCGCGTTGAACCCGAGCTCCAGTGCCCGCGTCAGGTGCGCGGTCGCGCCGCCGTAGGTGCGCCGAAGGAAGCCGTCGCGCTCGAGGCGCCGCACATCGCGGCGAACGGTCATGTCGGACACGCCCAGCTCCTTGGCGAGCTCTCCGATGTGGATCGTCTGGTCCTCGGCGACGCGCTCCAAGATGCGGTGCCGCCGGTCCACCGCGAGCATCGTTCGTCCTCCTCGAAACGCTGGCCGCTCACGATAGCACACCGTGGGGCGCCTTCGGGAACACCATTCGTTGACTCGCGATGTTCGATGTTGTTAGGATGCGGCCGGTCTCGGGAGGAGGGAGCGGTCGAAATGAGCACGTCCGGCAGCGGTGAGTCTCAGCTGTTCGTTCGCCAGAGCACCGGCCTCGTGCGCGAGGCTTCGGCCCTGGACGCGACCATCTTCAACGCCGTGTTCTCGGCGCCGGTGGGGGCCACGCTCGCCTGGGGCGTGTTCTTCGCCCTCTCGGCGTTCCGGGGCGCGGACCTCATCACCGCCACGCTGATCTCGTTCGTGATCAACGTGCCTGTGATCATCATGATGGCTCTCCTCGCGTCGAGCATGCCGCGCACCGGCGGCGACTACGTGTGGGTGAGCCGCATCTTGAAGCCCCCGCTCGCGACCGTGTCGAACTTCGGTGCGGCCTTCTCCGCCATGATCGGCGCGACGTTCTGGGCGAGATACTTCCCGGTCTTCGCCCTCGGACCGATCCTCGTGACCCTCGGCATCTTCTTCAACAACAGCACGCTGGTGCGCTGGGGGAACAACTTCCAGACGAAGAACTGGTGGATCTTCCTGGGCGCGATGGTCATGGTGCTGCTCATGACCTACGTGCTCATACGGGGCACGCGCACGACATTCCGATGGCAGAACTCGTTCTGGATCATCGCCTCGGCCGGGACGTTCCTCGCGTTCATCGTCCTCCTGGTCGGGTCGAAGGGGTCGTTCGTCAACCACTTCAACGACCTCTCGGCGAAATTCGGCGCCCACGGAGACAGCTTCCATGCGGTGATCAGCGCCGCGAAGGGCCAGGTGGACACCTCGGCGCATCCGTTCCTGTGGAGCAGCACCCTGCCGACGGTGTTCGTGATCATGACGTTCATGATGTGGAACTGGTGGAGCGTCTACCTGTCGGGCGAGCTGAAGAGCGCGTCGAACCGCGACCGGCAGATGGGGATCATGTTCGGCGCCCTGGGATGGGACACCGTGTTCATCATCATCGGGGTCCTGCTCATCTACAAGGTGGCCGGCTACCCGTTCATGGCGTCGGTGAACCTCGGTGGAAACTCCGCCTACGTCATCCCCACCGGCCCCTGGTACCACTTCCTCGCGTCGCTCGCGTTCAACGTCAAGCTGCTGACCGTCCTGATCGTGGGGTCGTTCCTGTTCTGGAGCCTCCCCGCGATGGTCGGCAACACGTTCATGCCGGTCCGAACCGTGTTCGCGTGGGCGTTCGACCGGCTACTGCCCGAGAAGTTCGCCGACGTGAACGACCGCACGCACTCGCCGGTGCCGGCGATCCTGCTGGTGATGGGCCTCGTCACCGCCATGCTGGTCTGGAGCATCAAGGCGACGACGTTCGCCACGTGGCTGGCGCTCGGAGTGCTCGCGGGCGTCGTGTGCGTCTGGATCGTGAGCATCGCGGCGTTCGTCTTCCCGAGCCGGCGCCCCGATCTCTACCGGGCCTCGCCCGCCAACGTGACCTGGGGCGGTGTGCCGGTGCTCAAGATCGTGGCACCGCTCTCGTTCCTGGTCATGACGTTCCTCGTGTACTGCACGCTGAAGTACCCGGCGCTCGCGCTCGCCGGGAACTCGAAGCACTGGTGGTACGTGCCGGCGTTCATGGGCGGGATCGCTGCGTTCGGGCTGATCGTCTACTACGTGGCGAAGATCGCCCGGCGTGCGCAAGGGATCGACATCGATCTGGTGTACCGGGAGCTCCCGCCCGAGTAGGCGGCCGAACGGCTACGATCCCCTCATGAAAGGGGACCGCGTGGAGGTCGTCGTGGACGCGGGCGAAGGCGTGCGGACCTACGAGATCGAGGCGACGAAGGCCGGCCGCCGCGTCGAGGTCGCCACGACCCGCGGTGGGGTCGTCGAGGTGTCGGAGGTCACGCGCACAGGTCAGGTCGTGCGGAGCGGCCGGTTCATGGCCGCGCGCGTGATCGCCCTCGTCGAGCACCCTTCGGAGGTCGAGGAGGACGGGGCCCCGCGCCGGTCGCGCCGGGGGACGTCCCGGAACCAGAGCTCGCTGCTCTAGGACGTCACTTGGCCGGGCGGACTGCGTCGCCCACCGCGATCGAGCCGCCCCGCACGATGTCCGCGCGCAAACCTGCCCGGTGGATCAGTCCCTTCACGGCCCCGCGCTTCGACAGGCTTGCCATATGGCCGCAAGGCTCGCACAGACGCCTGCCCACGAGGACCGTCTCCCCGACCGTGAACTCGCGGTCGACCAGGTGGTTCAGCGGCACGCCGCGCGTCACGATGTTGCGCCGTGCTTGCCCCGGCTCCATGACGATCCCCGACTCGTGCCCCCAGGCCTCGACGGCCTCCGCTTCGATGAGGGTCACCTCGCGGCCGGTCCCCGGCGTCGCCGAGTACGTGCCGCGGCGGAGGAAGTAGCGGTCGCCCTCCAGGCCGCGCCCGGGGACAGCCTGGACGCGGCCGACCGGCACCATCGGCTCGCTCGCCTCGGGGGCGATGAACACGCCCTCGACGGTTCCCTCGAACGTCATGTCGCCTGCTCTTCGACCGTGACGCGCTCGAGCACCACCGGCGTGGTCGGGCGGTCCTGCCCGTCGGTGGCGGTCGTGGCGATGGCCTCGACGACGTCCATACCGTCGAGAACCTCACCGAAGATCGTGTGCTTGCCGGTGAGCCAGGGCGTCTTCGCGACTGTCACGAAGAACTGCGATCCGTTCGTGTTCGGTCCCGCATTGGCCATCGCGAGCAGTCCCGGCCGGTCGAACGCCGGCCCGCCGGGCGGGCACTCGTCCTCGAACCGGTAGCCGGGGCCACCGCGGCCCGTGCCCTCGGGGTCGCCCCCCTGAATCATGAAGTCCGGGATCACGCGGTGGAACACGGTGCCGTCGTAGAGCGGCTCGGTTCGCGCGCTCCCATCGCGCGGGTCGCGCCACTGGCGCTTCCCGGTCGCGAGGTCCACGAAGTTCGCGACGGTCACCGGCGCGTGGTCCGGCAGGAGGCGAACGGTGAACGCGCCCATGGACGTGTCGAACTTTGCAGTGGTGGGCATGGCTCGGCCGAGTCTACCGGCTACACTGCGGCCCGATGCGCTGGGCGAGCTTCCGCGACGACCTTGGGCGCGAGCGGGTGGGGCTCGTGTCCGAGATGGAGCTCCTGGCCCTCGAACCGGGTGCGACGCTGCTCGGCCTGCTTGGCGACGACGGCGAACGCCTGGCGGCCGCCGCGGACCTGGCGCGCACGAACCCGGCGGACGTGGTTCCCCTCGATCAGGCAACGCTGCTGCCGCCGATCCCGCGTCCCCCGTCGGTTCGGGACTTCTATGCCTTCGAGCAGCACGTGAAGACCGCTCGGGAGCGTCGCGGCCTGGGCATGGACCCCGACTGGTACGAGCTGCCGGTCTTCTACTTCAGCAACCCGGCCGCGATCGTTGGCCCGCGCGACGAGGTCGCCGTCCCGCCGGGGAGCTCGGAGCTGGACTTCGAGCTGGAGGTGGCGGCCGTGGTCGGACAGGGGGGATCGAACCTCGACCCCACGAGTTCCGAACAACACATTGCGGGGTATTGCGTGATGAACGACTGGAGCGCGCGGGACCTCCAGCGACGGGAGATGAAGCTCTCGATGGGGCCGGTGAAGGGCAAGGACTTCGCGACCACTCTCGGCCCGGTGCTGACGACGCCGGACGAGCTCGAGCCCTTCCGCGGCGACCGGGCCTTCGAGCTCACGATGACGGCGAGCGTGAACGGACGCGAGTACTCGCGTGCATCCCTCGACGACATCTACTGGAGCTTCGGGGAGATGCTGGCCTACGCCTCGCGAGGCACACGCGTGGAGCCCGGCGACGTGATCGGCTCCGGCACGTGCGGTACCGGGTGCATCCTGGAGCTCTCGCTGGTGCACGGCGAGGACGAATATCCGTGGCTGCGACCCGGCGACGAAGTGACGCTCGAGGTCGACCAGCTCGGGCGCATCGAGAACCGCGTCGTGGCGGGCGTGGACCCGATCGCCCTGCGGCCGGGGCGATGAGCGACGCCGCGGCGTTCGGCGCCCGGCTCGACGCGGTCGAGGGCCGGCTCCGAGGGCTCGCCGCGACCGCCCCGGTCCCCACCGCGATGACCGATCCGGATCAGCCCTCCGGGGAGCGGTGGGAGTGGGGCCAGGTGTGGGCGCACCTTGCCGAGTTCGTCCCGTACTGGAGCGGCCAGATCGGGAGGGCCCTTGCGTCCGACCCCGCCGCGCCGCCGGCGTTCGGCCGGGTGAAGACCGACGCGGCCCGGGTAGCCGCGATCGAGTCGGACCGGCACCGCCCGCCCGCCGAGCTGTGGGGGCGTCTGGACCGGCAGCTCGTCGACCTGCGCGCGCTCCTCGCGGGCCTCGCCGATGCCGACTGGGACCGGCGGGTCCGTCACCCGACGCTCGGCATCCTGGACATGCCGATGGTGGTCGAGGAGTTCCTGGTCGGCCACCTCGAGTCGCACGCGGATCAGCTGGACGGGCTCGTGCGCGCGAGCAGCCCGGGCAGTCCCTCCGCCAGCCGCTCGTAGTTCGCCGGCGCGTTGTAGGCCTGCGCCGAGAGCCGAAGGTAGCCGCTCCCGTTCCACGCGAGCGGGAGCGCTTCGATCCCGAGCTCGTCGGCGATCCGCAGCCGAAGCGCGACCGCAGCGTCCTCCGTCTCCGCGACCCCGGGCGGGAGCGCGACGAGGGTCATCGCCTCGACCAGGCCATCCACGCCCGGGGGGATCGGCGGCTCCGTGCCGAGCGCCCTGGCGACCACGTCGCGCCCATACGCGGCGAGCGCGCGGTTGTGCGTGCGCACGCGGTCCCACCCAAGGTCGGCCATGAAGGCGAGCGCTGCCGGCACCGCCTCGTACGCCGAGTAGTCGTCGGTGCCGATCCATCGGAACGAGGCAGGGTAGGGCTCCCCGACGAACCACGACGTCACGGGCGGCGCGACCCATGGGCGATGCTCCCCGCGGACCCAGAGGCCGGCCGAGCCGAGCGGCGCGCAGCACCACTTGTGGAAGTTGCCCGTCCAGAAATCCGGGTCGACGGCTGTGAGATCGACGTCGATCATCCCCGGCGCGTGGGCACCGTCCACGAGCGACAGGACCCCTCGGCTCCGGAGCTCCACGACCAATCGCTCGACCGGGAACCGCAACCCGGTCGGTGACGCGATCTGATCCACGACCGCGAGGCGCGTATGCGCGGTCACGCCGGCAAGGACGGCATCGGAGAGCTCTTCGGCCGAGGGAGGGAGCGGCACCGGCTGGACGACGACCGTCGCCCCCGCCTTCGCGCAGGCGCGCTCCACGGCATAGCGCACCGCCCCGTACGCGTGATCCGTGATGAGCACCTCGTCGTGCGCGCCGAGGGCGAGCGAGGAGAGCACGGCGTTCACGCCCGTCGTCGCGTTCGGGACGAAGGCGAACCCGTCGGGATCGGCCCCCAGGAACGCGGCCGCCGCGTGCCGGGCCTCCTCCCGGCCGCCCGTGAAGGTCAGCCAGAGCTCGCTGACGGGGTTGCGCTCGACGCGCCGGCGCAGGTCCTCCTGGTGGTCGAGCACGGCGGTCGGGACCGCGCCGAACGAGCCGTGGTTCAGGTGCACTCTCTCGGGATCGAGTGGCCAGCGGGCCCGCACGGAAGGCCATTCCGGACCCCACAAGGGGTTCTCGATGCGCATCGAGGCCAGACGCTAGCACCCGAACGGGGGAGGCCCTCAGGTGGGGATGTGCCGCGTCGATACCTACATCCAGAGCCCCCCGAGCCTGCTGGGGTCCCCGATGCGTTCGCCAAAAGGAGAGACGCGCGGTTGGGTGCGATTCTCGTGATCGACGACGACCCTGTCGCGGCCAAGCTGTTGGAGTTGACCCTGCATCCGCGCGGCTATCGCGTGGACGTCGCGCGTGACTTCACGTCGGGCCGCAAGGCGCTCGAAGCCGGCGGCCACGACGCGCTCATCCTGGACATCTTCCTCCCGGACGGCAGCGGGTGGGACATCCTCAAGTACCTCCGGAACGAGCTTCACCTGACGCTCCCCGTCGTGGTGCTGACCGGGCACCGGCAGGAGGACTTCGCCGCGCGCGCGACGGAGTTCGGGGCGAACGGCTACATCACCAAGCCGTTTAGCCCGCGCGACCTCGCGGCGCAGGTCGAGCACCTCATCGGGTAGCGCGCCATGTGGCGACGACACGGCGACAGCCTCTACGCCCTCCTCGTCGTCGTGGTGTTCACGCTGGAGCTCGGCGCGCTCGCCGCCCTGGTCTGGGTCTCCTCGCTGCGGCTGGGCGGGCTCGTCCCTCGCTCGCGCCTGGACGTGATCCTGGTTGGCGCCGTCGTCGCGACCGCGCTCGCGCTCGGTCCTGGAACGGCGGCACACCGAGGCCCTGTCCTCATGGACCGAGCGCTGGATCCAGACTCTGCTGTACCACGCGGACCCGCCGAAGCCGCCGCTCACGCTCGCCGCCGAGGAGTCAGCGCTCGCGCTCCGTGACCTGCTTCGGGGAGACGACGGGCTCGCGCTGACGGAGCTGCTGCAGGGCTACTCGCTCGACGAACGGTTGATCGATCGGATGCGTAGCCGGCGCCTGGCGCCGCGGCTTGACGCGCTCGACCAGCTCTCCCGGGCGAGGTTCCGCACGGCGTTCGAGCCGCTCGTGCAGGCCTTCGTCGAGTCCGATGCGGTGGCCCGGCTGATGGCGGGCCGCGCCATCGCCCTCACGCTCGCCGACTGGCCGGAGGGACCCGAGCGTGACCGGGCCTGTGCGACGTTCACGCGGGCCCTGGAGGAGGCCCCGCTTCCCTCCGGCGCAGCGTCCGAGGTGATGCAGCTCCTCGAAGACGCAGCCCCGCAGATCCTTCGAGCGCTCCTGTCGAGCGAACGCCAGCGGCCCGAGCTGCTCCGAGCCGCGGCCGACACGGTCGGTCGAATGGGCCGAACCGAGCTCCGCGGCCAGGTGGGGCAGTGGATCGCCCACCCCAACCCCGAGGTGCGCTCCGCGGCGCTCCGCGCGCTCTCCCGCCTCGGCCGCGTGCCGCTGAACCTGTCCGAAGACCTTCTCACCGCCCTCGACGACCAGACCGAGTTCGTGCGGGTGCAGGCCGCCCACGCCGCGAAGGGGCTCCCCCAGAAGCTCGTGCTCCCGATCCTCTACGAATCGATGGGCGATCGCTCCTGGTGGGTCCGGCGCGCGTCGGCCGAATCCCTGCTCCGCCTCGGCGCGGGAGGCCGCGCCGCTCTCGAGAAGGCCGCGCGCAGCCACCCCGACCGGTTCGCGCGCGACATGTCCGCCCAGGTCCTGGCCGACTCCGACACCGCGGTCGAGGACCGGCGACGTCCAATTCGAGCGCGGCCCATGGAGGTGCCCGCATGAGCGCATGGGCGTGGGCGCTCGTCGTCTTCCAGTTCGTGATCCTGGCCTACTTCGCCGTCCTGAACTTCCTCTACGCGCTCTTCGGGTACCTCGGGCTGCGGGCGGTCATCGTGTACGCGCGCGAGCTTTCGAACGTGGCCCTGCGCAACATCCTGGAGCGCGAGCTGGAGATGCCGGTGTCGATCCTCGTGCCCGCGCACAACGAGGAGGGCGGCATCGTCGCCAGCCTGCATTCGATGCTAGCGCTGCACTACCCCGAGTTCGAGGTCGTGGTCGCCTCCGACGGGTCGACCGACCGGACGATGGAGCTCCTCATCGAGCACTTCGCGCTCGTCGCCGACCCGCGCATCTACCGTCGCGCGATCACGACCGCACCCGTGCATCGGATCTACCGGTCGCTCCGCCACCCCAACCTGGTGGTGGTCGACAAGGATCAGGGTGGGCGCGCCGACGCGCTAAACGCGGCGCTCAACATGTCGCGCCACCCGCTCGTGGCGGCCATCGACGCGGATTCGCTCCTGGACGCCGAGGCGATCCTCCGAGCGTCGCGCCTCTTCCTGGAGGACGAGCAGGTGGTCGGCGTCGGCGGCACGATCCGCCCGCTGAACGGCGCGGTCTTGGTCGACGGCCGCGTCACGG
>VAYJ01000044.1:19192-19538 GCA_005888465.1 Actinomycetota bacterium | reverse complement strand
GAGACCATGAAGCAGCTCGAGTCCCAGCTCATGATGCGGCACTACGAGGGGTTCTTGCCCTAGTGCGGATCGTCCTCATCGGGCCACCGGGGGCCGGCAAGGGGACGCAGGCCGCCCGGCTCGTCGAACGACACGGACTCCTGCACATCGCGACCGGTGATCTCTTTCGGGCGAACGTGCGCGAGGGGTCCGAGCTCGGGCGGATCGCGAAAGAGCACATGGACCGCGGCGACCTGGTCCCCGACGACGTGGTGGTCGGGATGGTCGTGGAAGCGCTCCGAGCAGCGCGGGACGGGTTCGTGCTCGACGGGTTCCCGCGGACCGTGCCCCAGGCCGAAGCGCTCGA
>VAYJ01000044.1:5549-19162 GCA_005888465.1 Actinomycetota bacterium | reverse complement strand
GGGCGCTCGAGCAGCGCGACGACGACGGTGACGTGACCGTGCGGCACCGCCTCGACGTCTATCACGAGACCACCCGCCCGCTCCGGGAGTTCTACGAGAGCAGGGGGCTCCTTCGCGTCGTCGACGCCGATGCCTCGGAGGACGAGGTCACCGAACGGCTCGAGGCCGCGCTCGCATGATCATCCTCAAGAGCCCGGAGGAGGTCGCGTTGATGCGCCGGGCCGGCCGGATCGTGGCCGACACGGTCGAGCGCCTGATGGGCGAGGTGCGTCCGGGGATCAGCACCGGCGACCTGGACGCGATCGCCGAGCGGCTCATCCGGGAGTCCGGCGCGCTGCCCTCGTTCAAGGGCTACCGCGGGTTCCCCGGGACGATCTGCACGTCGCTCAACGAGGAGATCGTCCACGGCATCCCCGGCGGGCGCAGGCTCATCCCGGGGGACGTCCTGAAGCTCGACGTCGGGTGCATCTGGGAGGGCTACCACAGCGACTCTGCGGTGAGCGTGTTCGTCGGAGGCCCGCCGTCCGACGAGGCGACGAAGCTCGTTCGCGTCACCGAGGAGTCCCTCGAGGCCGGCATCGCAGCCCTCCGAGCCGGCCAGCCGCTTTCGGACGTGGGGCGCGCGGTCCAGCAGGTCGCGGAGGGGGCCGGGTTCAGCTGCGTCCGGGAGTACGCGGGCCACGGTGTCGGCCGGGCGCTGCACGAGGACCCCTCGGTCCCGAACTACGACGACGGCCGGCGTGGGCCGGTGGTCAAGCCGGGCTTGGTGGTCGCCATCGAGCCGATGGTGAACGTGGGGGACTGGCGCACGCGGGTGCTCGCCGACGACTGGACGGTGGTGACCAGGGATCGGGGCCTCTCGGCGCACTTCGAGCACACCATCGCGGTGACCGAGGACGGTCCCGAGGTCCTGACCGCCCGGTAGACGCTGCGCTCGCGAGGCGCCTATACTTCTGGGCTGGCCCGGAGCAGCGAACGAGCAGTGACGGGCCCGTTTTGGCATGTTCGAGAGGTAGCCCAGGAGCTTGGCGAAAAAAGATGCGATCGAGGTCGAGGGGACGGTCGTCGAGCCCCTTCCCAACGCCATGTTCCGGGTCGAGTTGGACAACGGACACAGGGTCCTGACCCACATCTCGGGCAAGATGCGGATGAACTACATCCGGATCCTTCCCGGGGACCGGGTGCTCGTGGAGCTGTCTCCCTACGACCTCACGAGGGGCCGGATCACCTACCGGTACCGATAGGGCCGAAGGGAGCGTTGAGGAAGGTTGGGTTCGCGGTGAAGGTTCGCCCCTCGGTGAAGAAGATGTGCGACCAGTGCAAGATCATCACCCGGCACGGACGGGTCATGGTGATCTGCTCGAAGGACCCACGGCACAAGCAGCGGCAGGGCTAGGAGGCAAGCTTGGCGAGGATCGCAGGCGTCGACCTCCCCCGCGAGAAGCGGGTGGACGTGGCGCTCCGCTACATCTACGGGATCGGCCCCACGAGGGCCCGGCAGACCGTCATCGGACTCGACCTCGACGGCGGCCGCAAGGTCAGGGACCTCACCGACGAGGAGGTCGTGCGCATCCGCGACTGGATCGACGGCCACTACAAAGTGGAGGGCGACCTCCGGCGCGACGTCGCGCAGGACATCAAGCGCAAGATCGAGATCGGCTCCTACCAGGGCGTCCGGCACCGCCGAAGCCTCCCGGTTCGGGGCCAGCGCACGCACACGAACGCCCGCACGCGCAAGGGCCCCAAGAAGACCGTCGGGGTCAAGCGCAAGAAGGCGAAGTAGGGAAGGGGATAGCGCGTGGCCAAGCCCAAGACGAAGAAGCCCCGGCGGCGCGAGAAGAAGAACGTCTCGCACGGGCAGGCGCACATCAAGTCGACGTTCAACAACACCATCGTGACGATCACGGACCTCGACGGGAACACGCTCTCCTGGGCGAGCGCAGGGAACGTCGGGTTCAAGGGATCGCGCAAGTCGACGCCGTTCGCCGCCCAGCTCGCCGCCGAGGCGGCCGCGCGTCGTGCCCAGGAGCACGGGCTCACGAAAGTCGACGTCTTCGTGAAGGGGCCCGGGTCCGGCCGCGAGACGGCCATCCGCTCGCTCGCGGCGACCGGTCTCGAGATCCTCGGGATCCAGGACGTCACGCCCGTACCGCACAACGGATGCCGGCCCCGGAAGCGGCGCCGCGTCTAGCACGTTCGTATCGTCGTCACGAGACGGCGGGGTAGGACTGGTTGATCCCCCGCCAAGGAGGCAGCAAACGTGTTCATCGTCGCTCGACCCCAGATCCAGGAAGAGACCCTCACGCCCACGCGCTCGCGGTTCTCGATCGAGCCGCTCCAGCCCGGATTCGGCTACACGCTCGGGAATTCGCTCCGCCGTACCCTGCTGTCGTCGATTCCCGGCGCGGCGATCTCCTCGGTGAAGATCGACGGGGTGCTGCATGAGTTCTCGACCATCCCGAAGGTCACCGAGGACGTCACCGACATCATCTTGAACTTGAAGGAGCTGGTCCTTCGCTCCGAGGTCGACGAGCCGGTCACCGCCTACCTCAAGGCGAAGGGGCCTGCCGACGTCACCGCCGGGGACATCCAGCCGCCCGCGGGCGTGGAGATCCTGAACCCCGAGCTGCATCTCGCGACCCTCGGGCGAGGCGCGGGCCTCGAGCTCGAGGTGGTCGTGCAGCGGGGCGTGGGGTACGTGCCTGCCGAACGCAACAAGAGCGCCCGTGACCCGATCGGCGTCATCCCGGTCGACTCCATCTTCTCGCCCGTTCGCCGTGTGACCTATGCGGTCGAGAACACGCGCGTCGAGCAGATGACCGACCGAGACCGTCTGATCCTGGACGTCGAGACCGACGGCTCGATCAAGCCGCGCGAGGCACTGGCCTCGGCGGGCACGACGCTCGTCGCGCTCGTGGAGCTCTTTCGGGACCTCGCCGAGAGCCAGGGCATGGTCCCGGACGCGCCGAAGGTGGACGAGGAGTACCGGGGCGACGACGCGATCACGATCGAGGAGCTGAACCTCTCGGTCCGCTCCTACAACTGCCTGAAGCGCGAGGGCATCAACACGGTCGGCGACCTTCGTCAGAAGAGCGAGGCCGAGCTGATGGACATCCGGAACTTCGGGCAGAAGTCCATCGACGAGGTCAAGGGCAAGCTCGAGGAGCTCGGGCTGGGCCTGCGGGAGGACTAGATGCCGCGTCCGAGGAAAGGCCCGCGGCTCGGTTCCGGGCCTGCGCACGAGCGGCTGCTCATGGGCACCCTCGCCGCGCAGCTCTTCACCCACGAGCGGATTCGCACGACCGAGGCCAAGGCGAAGGCGCTTCGGCCGCTCGCCGAGCACCTCATCACGTTCGCGAAGCGCGGCGACGTCCACGCCCGCCGGGAGGTCCTGAAGACCGTGCCGGACCGGGACGTCGTCCACAAGCTCTTCTCGGAGATCGGACCTCGCTACGCGGAGCGGGCGGGCGGCTACACGCGGATCCTGAAGCTCGGCCAGCGGCAGGGCGACGCCGCCCCGATGGCGCAGATCGAGCTCCTCCCCGCCCAGGAGTAGCCGGGCTCCGAGGCCGCAGCCAGAGCGATGGCGGTCGTCAGGCTCCTGCTCGCCTACGACGGGACGGGGTTCCGCGGCTGGGCGGCCCAGCCCGGGGTGCGAACGGTCGAGGGTCTGCTCGGCGACGTGCTCGAGCGCGTGCTGGGCGGCGAGCGCCCCCGCCTGTCGGTCGCGGGGCGCACCGACGCCGGCGTCCACGCGATCGGCCAGGTCGCGTCGTTTCGGGTCGCCGAGACGCCCGATATCGACCGGCTCCAGCGAGCGGTGAACGCGATGCTCGCCCCAGAGGTGGTCGTGCGCGAGGCCAGGCTGGCTGCGGATGCATTCAACGCGCGCCACCGCGCGACCGGCCGCGAATACCTGTACCGCATCGACGTCGCGCCGGTTCCCGACCCGATGACGGCTCGCTACGTCTGGCACCACCCCGATCCGCTCGCGCTCGGGCCGATGCGAGCGGCCGCCCGGGAGCTGCTCGGCGAGCGCGACTTCGCGTCCTTCTGCCGGGCACCGTCGCCCCCGGCGAGCACGGTGCGGACGCTCCGGCGCCTCTCGGTCGCGCGCGCCGGCGAGGAGATCCGGATCCGCGCCCAGGCGAACGGGTTCCTTCACCAGATGGTCCGAAGCCTGGTCGGGACGCTCGCGGCGGTCGGGGAGGGAAGGATGGATCCCGAGGCCATGCCCGAGGTACTGTCGGCCCGCCGCCGGCAGGTGGCGGGCCGCGTCGCTCCCCCCCATGGGCTCGCGCTCGTCCGCGTCAGCTACGGGCCGCGACCTTTGACGCGGCCGTGAATGCCCAGGTACTCTGCCCTGTCGGCCGCCTCGGCCGCGTTTTCATGATGGGACCCACTCAGTGAACACGAAGACCTTTTCCCCGCGACCGCGAGACATCGATCGCCGCTGGTACGTGATCGATGCCGACGGCGCGATCCTGGGCCGCCTCGCCTCCGAGGTGGCGAAGATCCTGCGCGGCAAGCACAAGCCGATCTTCGCGCCGCACGCGGACACCGGCGACCACGTGATCGTCGTGAACGCCCGTGGGGTGCGCCTGTCCGGCGGCAAGGAGGCGGAGAAGATCTACTGGCGTCACTCCGGCTACCCGGGCGGGATCCGTGGCATCGGCTACGCCCAGCTCCTCGCGGAGCGGCCGTCGGTCGCCGTCGAGAAGGCGATCAAGGGGATGCTCCCGAAGAACCGGCTGGGGCGGCACATCTTCGGCAAGCTCGCGGTCTACGAGGGACCGGATCATCCGCACCAGGCGCAGCAGCCCGCCCCCCTCCGCATCGGGGAGATCCCGAAGTGGGAGGGCCTGCCTGCCCCGCGGCCGCCCCGCGCGCCCGCCCCGAAGCCTGCGGCCAAGCCCAGGGCCAAGGCGTCGACGGTGAAGGGCCGCGCCGCAGCATCGGCCAAGCCCGCCACGGGGACGAAGCGCGCTCCCCGCACGGCACGCACCCCGCGAACCGAGAAGGCCGCGACGAAGCCACGCGCGACCACACGCACCAGGACACGGAAGGAGCCATCGAGTGGCTGACACGCAGTCGGCTCGGCGCATCGGCGCCACGGGACGCCGCAAGGAAGCGGTCGCAAGGGTTCGACTCATCGAGGGCGGAACCGGTCGCTTCGAGCTCAACGGCCGCTCGCTCGAGGACTACTTCCGCTCTCGCGCTCATCGGATGGTCGTGACCGCGCCGCTGCGCGTGATCGGCCGCGAGAAGGAGTTCGACGTGATCGCCCACCTGGACGGCGGCGGCGTCTCCGGGCAGGCCGGGGCCCTCCGGCACGGGCTCGCGCGCGCGCTCATCGAGCTCGACCCTTCGCTCCGGCCGGAGCTCAAGCGCGAGGGGTTCCTCACGCGCGACGCGCGTGAGAAGGAGCGCCGCAAGTACGGGTTGAAGAAGGCCCGCAAGGCGCCGCAGTATTCGAAGCGCTAGCTACGGTCCCTCACTCGATGCCGCGTCCTCGAGCAGCATGCGCGCCTGGACCTCGAACGCCCTCGGGACCCAGAGTTCCATCGGTCCCACCCGGTATGGCCCTTCTGCCTCGCCCTTCACCATGACGGGGATGCCATCCGCTTCGAGCAGGCCTTTCGCCAGCAGGCCCTCGGGGATCGTTGGCGCCGTCATCACGCGGACGAGGTCCTCGAAGCGAGGCTCGTCGGCGACCGGTGACACGGCGCCCGTAAGATAACCCCTCGATGGCACGCCTGTTCGGCACGGACGGGGTCCGCGGCATCGCCAACCAGGAGCTCACGGGTGATCTGGCGTTCCGGCTGGGGAGAGCCGCGGTCGTCGCGCTCACCGAGTTGGGCGGGGGACGCGACACCCGGGCATCCGGCGAGTTCCTCGAGGCCGCCCTCGCCGCCGGCATCTGTTCCGCGGGAGGCGACGCGGTGCTCCTCGGTGTGGCTTCCACGCCGGAGGTGGCCTTCCTCACGACCGACCTCGGCGCGCAGGCGGGCGCGGTCATCTCCGCGTCGCACAACCCCGCCGAGTACAACGGCATCAAGTTCTTCGGCGAGACCGGCTACAAGCTCGCCGATGCCGTCGAGGACGAGATCGAGGCGCTCACGGTCGACGACGACGGTCCGACCCCGACTGGCCGGGGGCTGGGGCGCATCCGGCGGCTCGATGTGGCGGGCGAACGCTACCTGCGACACCTGGACTCGGTGCCCGGCTGCTCGCTCCAGGGCATGCGCGTGGTGGTGGACTGCGCCAACGGCGCGGCGTCGGCGCTGGCGCCGGAGATCCTGCGGCGTCACGGGGCGAAGGTCGTCGCCCTCTCCGACGCACCCGACGGGTGGAACATCAACGACGGGGTCGGCGCGACGGTCCCCGAGATCGTCGCCCGGGCCGTCGTGGAGCACGGCGCCGACGCCGGAGTTGCGCACGACGGCGACGCCGACCGCGCGATGTTCGCCGACCACGAGGGTCGCGTGGTGGACGGCGACCAGGTGCTCGCCGCCTGTGCGCTCGACCAGCACCGCCGGGGCGAGCTCCCCGGCGATCTCGTCGTGAGCACGCCGATGGCGAACCTGGGCTTCCATCAGTGCATGCGCGCGGCGGGGATCCGCGTCACGGAAGCGAAGGTGGGCGACCGCTACGTGCTCGAGGAGATGCTTCGATCTGGCGCGCGGCTGGGCGGGGAGCAGTCCGGCCACGTGATCTTCCTCGACCACGCGACCACGGGAGATGGCCTGTTGACCGCGCTGCAGTTCCTCGGCCTCGCCGTACGAACCGGGACCTCGGTCGCGGAGCTCGCGGCGGGGATGCAGAAGTTCCCGCAGTCGCTGGTGAACGTCGAGGTCGCCGACCGCGACGGGCTGGACGGGGCGGGTCCCATCTGGGACGGGGTGCGAGCCGCGGAGCGAGAGCTCGGGGAGCGAGGCCGGGTGCTCGTTCGGCCCTCGGGAACCGAGCCCGTGGTGCGCGTCATGGTCGAGGCATCGACGAAGGAGGAGGCCGACCGGCACGCGCGGTCGATCGCCGACCTCGTCGCCGCGACGCTCGGCTGAGGCCACCGCCGCTGGGGCCTGCGCCTGGCGGTACCATGGACCCCTCTATGTGCGGCATCGTGGGCTACGTGGGCCCGGACGAGGCCCTCCCGATCATCTTGGAAGGGCTCCGCCGGCTGGAATATCGCGGCTACGACTCGGCCGGCGTCGCGGTCATGAACGGAGACGTGACGGTCGTGAAACGCGCCGGCCGGCTCTCCGAGCTGGAGCACGCGTTGACGGAGTCCGGCGGCCTCTCGGGGAGCATCGGGATGGGCCACACGCGCTGGGCGACGCACGGCGCCCCCACGGACGTGAACGCGCACCCGCATCTTGACTGCACCGGGCACGTCGCGGTCATCCACAACGGCATCATCGAGAACTTTCAGGCGCTTCGAGCCCGGCTCGCCAAGACGCACGAGCTCCTCTCGGAGACCGACACGGAGTGCGTCGCCCACCTGATCGAGGAGGCGTACGAGGGGGACCTCGCGGACGCCGTGCGCAAGGCCGTCGCGCAGCTGACCGGTGCCTACGCGCTCGTCGTCACCTCGACCGACGAGCCCGACGTCATCGTCGGGGTCAAGGTGTCCTCGCCGCTCGTGGTGGGGCTGGGCTCGGGGGAGAACATGCTCGCGTCCGACATCCCGGCGCTCCTGGATCGCACGCGCACGTTCGTGCCGATCTCCGAAGGCCAGGTCGTCGAGGTGCGCGCGGGCTCCGTGCGGGTCACCGACCTCGAGGGGCGCGACGTCCCTTTGGAGCCGATCGAGATCACGTGGGACCTCGCCGCCGCGGAGAAGGCGGGGTTCGAGGACTTCATGCTGAAGGAGATCCAGGAGCAGCCGACCGCCATCCGGGACACGCTCCGTTCGCGGACGGGTGCGTCGGGGCGGCTGGACCTGGACGACCTGCGCATCCCCGAGGAGCAGATCGAGACGGTCGACAAGGTCTTCGTCGTCGCGTGCGGCACGGCGTTCCATGCGGGACTCGTGGCGAAGTACGCGATCGAGCACTGGGCGCGCCTGCCGGTGGAGATCGAGATCTCGAGCGAGTTCCGATACCGCGACCCCGTGCTCGACGGGAACACGCTCACGCTCGGGGTCTCACAGTCGGGGGAGACGATCGACACGCTCGAGGCGATCCGCCATGCGCGGGCCCAGCAGTCGCACGTCATCGCGATCACGAACACCGTGGGATCCTCGATCGCGCGCGAGGCAGACGGCGTGCTGTACACGCACGCCGGTCCCGAGCGCGGCGTGGCCGCGACGAAGACGTTCGTCACCCAGATGGCGGCCCTGCACCTGCTCGCGCTCTACCTGGGGCAGGTTCGCGGGACGCTTTACCCGGCGGACACCCAGGCGTGGGTCGAGGAGCTGCACGCTCTCCCGGAGCGGGTCGAGCGGGCGCTCGGGCTGGACGAGCAGGTGGCCGCGCTCGCCGAGCGCTACGCGCAGGCGCGAGACATCCTGTTCATCGGCCGTCACACCGGGTACCCGGCCGCGCTCGAGGGCGCGCTCAAGCTTAAGGAGATCTCCTACATCCACGCCGAGGGCTACGCGGCGGGCGAGCTGAAGCACGGGCCGATCGCGCTCGTCGAGAAGGGCGTCCCCGTCGTCGCCATCGCGACGGAGTGCCACGTCTACCCGAAGATGCTCTCGAACATCCAAGAGGTGAAGGCGCGAGGGGCCGAGGTGATCGCCGTCGCCACCGAGGGAGACGAGGAGATCAGGAGCCTGGTCGATCACGTGCTCTACGTGCCCCGCACCCACGAACTGCTCTCACCGGTCGTCGTGACCGTGCCCCTGCAGCTCTTCGCGTATCACATCGCGAAGCTCCGCGGCTGCGACGTGGACCAGCCGAGGAACCTCGCCAAGAGTGTCACTGTGGAGTGACGGTTCGGCCGTGGACATCGTCGGCATCGGGGTCGACCTCGTCGATGTCGTGCGGGTGGAGCGACTGCTGTCGCGGCGGCGGACGTTCGTCGAGCGGGTGTTCAGCCCCGAGGAGATCGCTTACTGCGAGGGACAGGGCAACCAGGCGGAGTGCTACGCCGCCCGATGGGCCGCGCGAGAGGCATGCCGAAAGGCGCTCGGCGGCATCCGCGACATGCGTTGGCAGGAGGTCCGTGTCGCCCGCGCGCCCAGCGGCGCGCCGAGCCTGGTGCTCGAGGGCTCGTCCTGGGCGCGAGCCCGAGCCCTGGGCGTCACCGAGGTGAAGGTCGCGCTCACCCACGAGCGGCGTATGGCGGCCGCGTTCTGCATCGCGGTACGCGACTGATGCTCCCGATCCTCACTCCCGCGGAGAGCGCGTCGCTCGACCGCGCGAGCGCGGAGCGCGGGGTCACGGCCGACGCGCTCATGGAGCGCGCGGGGTGGGCCGTCGCGCGCGCGGCCGGCGGCCTCGCGGGCGGTTCGGCCGGGCGCCGCGTCGTCGTCGTCTGCGGGGAGGGCAACAACGGTGGCGACGGGTTCGTCGCGGCACGGCTGCTCGAGCGCTGGGGCGGGGCGGTCACCACGATCCTCGTCGAGCCGGGCGCCACGCCGCCGCCCGCGGCGGCGAACAACCTCCGCCGCCTCCAAGCGATGGGCGCCCGCGTGCGTGCGATCGGTCCCGAGCGGCTCCGCCGCGAGCTGACGCGAGCGGACGTCGTGGTCGACGCGATCTTCGGCACGGGGTTCCACGGCGTCGCGACGGGCCCGGGACAGGCCGCGATCGAGGCCATCAACGAGGGACCGGCGCCGGTGGTCGCCGCCGACATCCCCTCCGGCGTCGAGGGCGAGACCGGCGCCGTCTCCGGCGCCGCGATCCGAGCGCAGGTCACCGTCGCGCTCGGGACGCTGAAGCCGGGGCTCGTGTTCGATCCGGGCGCGGCGCACGCGGGCGTGGTCGAGGTGGCGGACATCGGGTTCCCGCGCGATCTGGTCCGAACGGACCTGTGGCTCGCCGAGCGATCCGACGCCGCGCGGCTCGTGCGCCCACGTGCGTTCGAAGGTCACAAGCGAGCGTCCGGGACCGTGCTGGTCGTGGCGGGCTCGCGCGGCATGACCGGCGCCGCCATCCTGTGCGCGACCTCCGCGTATCGCGCGGGCGCGGGGCTCGTCACGTTGGCCGTGCCGGAGGGGATCCTTCCGGTCGTGCAGGAGGCCCTTGCGGAGGCGACGTTCCTCCCCCTTCCCCAGACCGCCGCGGGCACCCTGTCGATGGACGCCTGGCCGCTCGTCGAGGAGCGCTTCTCGGCATGTGGACCCGCCGCGGCCGCGGCGATCGGCCCCGGCCTGACGGCCGACCCCGACACCGCGGAGCTGGTTCGCCGGATCGTGCGGGAGTCACCGGCGCCCCTGGTCCTGGACGCCGACGGCCTGAACGCGTTCGTAGATCGAACCGCCGACCTCACCGACCGGCGATCGGACGTGGTGATGACCCCGCACGCACGCGAGCTCGGACGGCTCGCGGGCATGACCTCCGAGGACGTGACGAGGGATCGCGTCGGCCACGCTCGCAAGGCCGCGTCCGAGTTCCGTGCCACAGTCCTGCTCAAGGGCTCACGAAGCGTGATCGCCGAACCGGGTGGGTCCGCGGTCGTGAACTCCACGGGAGGTCCGGTGCTCGCCACCGGAGGCACGGGGGACGTGCTGACCGGCGCCATCGCCGCGCTCCTCGCGCGCGGGCTTCGCCCTGCCGAGGCGGCACTCCTGGGCGCCTACGCGCACGGGGTCGCCGGATCCCTCTCCGGAGCGGAGCTCGGCGAGGGGACGCTCGCCTCCGACGTCTCGTCGAACCTCGCGCCGGCACTCGCGGCCCTCGCGCGCGACCATGGCGAGGACTGAGCTCGTGCGGACGCTCCTCCCGCCGGTGACCGACTTCCGACCGACGGTATGCACCGTCGACCTGGCCGCGATCCGCCACAACGTTCGCGCGCTGGCACCTCCTCGAGCGCAGATGATGGCGGTGGTGAAGGCCAACGGCTACGGCCACGGCGCGGAGCCGGTCGGGCGGGCCGCCCTGGCCGCGGGTGCCACCTGGCTCGGGGTGGCCCTTGTGGAGGAGGGCATCCGGCTCCGCGACGCCGGCATTGGCGCGCCCATCCTGGTCCTGACGCAGTTCCCGCCCGGCTCCGAAGGTGCGGCGCTCGGCGCCGGCCTGACCCCGACGGTCTACACGTCGGAGGGGCTCGCTCGGCTGGCCGCCGCCGCCGCTGGGCGATCGATCGGCGTCCACGTCAAGATCGACACTGGGATGCACCGCGTTGGCCTCGATCCCGCGCGCGCCCTCGAGTTCGTCGCCGACGCCACACGGATGGGGCTGGAGATCGAAGGGCTCTGGACCCACTTCGCCACCTCGGAGGAGCTGGGAGACCCGTTCACCGGCCTGCAGCTCGAACGCTTCGCGGACGTGGTCGCCAGCCTCCGAGGCGCGGGCGTTCGCCCCCGGTATCTCCACGCCGCGAACAGCGCGGCCGCCATGGCCGTGCCGGCGTCGCACTTCGACATCGTGCGGCTCGGCCTGGCGATCTACGGGCTGTCGCCCGCCGCCGGGCTCCCGGGCGCCGACGCGCTCTGGCCTGCCATGCGCTGGACCAGCAAGGTGGCGGCGGTTCGCCGGCTGCCGGGGGGTGAGCGCATCTCCTACGGGCTTCGCTACCGGCTCGACCGAGCGTCCACGATCGCCACGGTCCCGGTCGGCTACGCGGACGGGTACAGCCGGCTGCTGTCCGAGACGGGGGAGGTCCTGATCGGCGGCCGGCGCCGCCGGATCGCGGGGACGGTCACGATGGACCAGCTCATGGTGGATTGCGGCGACGACCCGGTCGCCGAGGGGAACGACGTCGTGCTGATGGGGCGTCAGGGTGACGAGGAGATCACGGCCGAGGAGCTCGCCTCCAGGATCGGCACCGCGACCTACGAGGTCGTGTGCCAGGTGAGCGAGCGCGTGCCGCGTCGATACGAGGATCGGGACGCGGAGTGAGCGTGCGCCGATGATCACTCGGGTGCTGGGGATCCTGGTCGGCCACTGGACCGATCCGACCGGCCGGACCGGGTGCACGGTGGTGCTCTGCCCGCCGGGCACGGTCGGGTCGGGCGAGGTGCGAGGCGGCGCCCCGGGGACCCGGGAAACCGATCTCCTGCGGCCCGGCACGTTGGTGCAGGAGGTGCACGCCGTGTTGCTCACAGGCGGGAGCGCCTTCGGCCTCGCCGCGGCCGACGGCGTGATGCGGTACCTCGAGGAGCGAGGGGTCGGCTTCGAGACGCCGGCGGCGCGCGTGCCGATCGTTCCCGCCGCCGTGCTCTACGACCTCGGCGTGGGCGACGCCGCCGCGCGGCCGGGTCCCGAGCAGGGATATCTGGCGTGCGCCGCCGCCTCGGCGGACGTGCCGGAGGGGACCGTTGGCGCAGGGACGGGAGCCACGGTCGCCAAGCTGCGCGGGCCGGAAGGGGCGGCCTCGGGCGGCATCGGGACGGCCTCGGTCCAGGAGGGAGACCTCGTCGTGGGCGCGATCGCCGCCGTGAACGCGCTCGGCGAGGTGATCGACGACGCGGGAGCGGTGCTCGTCGGCTCGAGCGTCCCCGCGCAGACCGAAGCGGTCCCCGAGGGGGGCGGCACGAACACGACCCTGGTGATCGTCGCGACGAACGCCACTCTCTCGAAGGAGCGAGCCAACCTGCTCTCCCAGGCGGCCCACGACGGGATCGAGCGGGCCATCCGGCCGGCGCACACGCTCTGGGACGGCGACACGGCGTTCGCGCTTGCCACCGGTTCGGTGCCGGCGGACCAACGGCAGCTCGAACGGCTCGGAATCGACGTCGTGGCCGAGGCCATCCGGCGCGGCTGTGCCGTCGGCCGGTGAGCCGGTTCGACCTGTTGCGGAGCGGGCACCCGTGCTACAACTAGCGTCGTCCGCGAGCTGAAGGGGGACGCCACGGAGGATCAGGGGGATCCGGGTTCGACCGCGGGCGATCAGCCGTCCGCGCCACCGCCGGTGCGGCCAGACCCGTATCCGGACTACGTCTACCCGGAGGGCCAGTCGCCTCCGGTCGCCCCGACCGGCCCACCGACGACAGCGTGGGGATTTCCGCTCGGCGACGCCTCGGCGATCCCGCCCTCCGACGCGAGCGCCCCGCCCCCTCCGCCACGGCGCCGGGCGTTGCACGTCGCCGTCGCGTTGGTGGTCCTCGGGAGCCTCATCGCGGTCGTGGTGGTCGCCACGGGCGGGGGCAAGCCTGCCGCGAACGGTCCGCCGTCGCCCTCGCCGACGCCCGCCGTCGTCGAGCCCGCAGGGCTCATCTCGAGCGTCAACGTCCTTGCCGTGACGCTTACCTGGTCGGAGCCCACCGGCGGCGCCGCGGTGGTCCAGTACAACGTGTATCGGGACGGCGCGCTCCTCGCGAGCCCGGGGGTCACGACCTACACGGACGTCTCCGCCGCGCCGGGCAAGAGCTATTCCTACGACGTCGAGGCGGTCGGGCCGACGGGGACGTCGCCCCGCGCATCGATCCAGGTCGCCGTCCCCGTGCCCACCTTCGCCACCGCGCGCCTCGCGGGGGACTACAACGTCAGGGCGAAGACGGTCTC
>VAYJ01000044.1:1567-5497 GCA_005888465.1 Actinomycetota bacterium | reverse complement strand
GGACCCTGCAACGTGGTGTGGACCGACCTCAGCGAGAAGCGCTTCAAGGCGACGTTCCTCGAGAAGGGCATCCGCTACTCGGGCTCCGACACCGGGGACTTCGGCGCCGTGTGCGGCAGTACGCCGCACGACTCGCTCCTCACCTTCTCGATCCGCGTGGTGAAGGCGGAGGCGATCGACGGGGACTGGCGGGCGAGCAAGCTCGTCGGGACGATCACCCAGTACGACGCGCCGCAGCTCGGATGCGTGACCGGGCGGGCGACCATCTCGATCACGCTCACGCTGATCGGCTGACGACCTTAGACTCACGCACCATGAGCACGAGTCTGGAGGAGCTGGCGTCGGCCGCCGCCACGTGCACGCGCTGCCGCCTCTCGAAGGGTCGCACGCAGGTGGTCTTCGGCGTCGGGGATCCCCACGCCGGCGTGATGTTCATCGGCGAGGGGCCGGGCTACTACGAGGACAAGCAAGGCGAGCCGTTCGTCGGCGCGGCGGGCCAACTCCTCACCAAGCTCCTACGCGAGATCGGGCTCGAACGATCCGACGTCTACATCACCAACGTGGTGCGGTGCCGCCCTCCGGGAAACCGCGACCCGCTCCCCGATGAGATCGAGGCATGCACGCCCTGGCTCACGGGGACGCTCGAGCTGGTCGCGCCCCGCGTGATCGTCACGCTCGGGAACTTCGCCACCCGCGTGATCCTCGACCGCGCTGTCTCCATCAGCCGGGTCCGTGGGCAGCGCTTCGAGATCCAAGGCCGAACGGTCATCCCGACGTTCCACCCCGCGGCGATCCTGCACGGAGGCGGCGAGTCCAGCTCGCAGATGGCGGCGATCCGGTCGGACTTCGCGACCGTCCGCCGCGTCCTGGACGAGCCGGTCCCCGTCCCGGTCGCCGCCGAGGAGCAGCTCGGCCTGTTCTGACCGGGTCGATGCAGACGCTCCACGTTCGTTCGAGCTCCGCCGCCCACACCGCGGCATTGGGCCGAGCCCTCGGCGGGCTCCTGGAGGAGGGCGACCTCGTCTCGCTCTCGGGCGACCTCGGGGCCGGGAAGACCACGTTCGTGCAGGGCGCGGCGGCGGCTCTCTCGGTCTCCGAGCCGGTCCTCTCGCCGACCTTCACGCTGGTGCGAACCTACGCCGGCCGCGTCCCCGTGCATCACGTCGACGTCTACCGCCTGCGGGCGATCCAAGACGTCCTCGATCTGGGCTGGGACGAGCTCCTGGAAGGCGGCGGCGTGGTAATCGTCGAATGGGGCGACGCGATCGACGCCATCCTGCCGGCGTCGCGCCTCGAGGTGCGGCTGACCATCCCCGACGGGGAGGCGGACGCTCGCGAGGTCGTGGTGCAGGGACTTGGCGACCGGTGGGAGCGGGCGTGGCCGACCGTCACGGGCGCCGTTCGCGCCGCGGCTGGATAAGCTCCGCGGATGCTCGTCCTGGGGATCGAGACCTCGACGCCGCAGACCTCGGTGGCGCTCGGCTCCGAGACCGGCGTCGTGGCGGCCTCGCTCCTCGCGACGGGCCCGGCGAGCCACGAGCTGGTCGTCTCGGAGGTGGCGCGCGCGCTCGACCGCGCCGGCATGCCCCGCTCGGCGCTCACCGCCGTCTCGGTCGGGCTCGGCCCAGGGCTCTTCACCGGCATGCGCGTCGGTGTGGCTGCGGCGAAGGCGATGGCACAAGGTCTGGGTGTCCCGATCGTCGGGTTCGCCTCGCTCGACCTGATCGCCTTCTCGGTCCGTTACTGCCGCCGGCTCATCTGCGTGGCGGTCGATGGAAAGCGCAAGGAGCTGTTCTTCGCCTTCTACCGCCCGGTGCCGGGCGGCGTGACGCGAACGACCGAGTTCGAGGCAGCAGGCCCCGGGCGCCTGGTGGCGGAGCTGATCGCGCGGCTGGAGGATATCCTGCTGGTCGGGAACGGCACCCTGGTGTACCGTCGGGAGCTGGAGGAGGCCGGGAAGCACGTCGAGATCGCGTCGGCGGCCTTCGGGTTCCCCTCCGCGACGACCCTGGTCGAGCTCGCGATCCCGCGGTTGCAGCGAGAGGACTTCGACCGGCTGTACGACCTGCGGCCCAACTACGTGAGGAAGTCGGATGCGGAGATCGCCTGGGACTCGCGTCGACGAGCCGATTGAGCTCGAGATCACGCGCATGCGCCGGCGCCATCTGAAAGGCGTCATGTCGATCGAGCGCAAGGTCTATCCGCGCCCATGGAGCCCGAACCTGTTCCTTTCGGAGATGAGCGAGCTTCGCAACCGCGCCTACCTAGTGGCCAAGGTGGGAAGGGAGGTCGTCGGCTACGCGGGGATGATGTGCTACGGCGACGAGGCGCACGTGACGACGATCGCCGTCGCACCCGCGCACCATCGGCGCAAGATCGGCACACGCCTGCTGTACGAGCTCATCGGCGAGTCGATCCGCCAGGGCGCGCGGGCCGTGTCGCTCGAGGTGCGGTGGACCAACTACGGTGCCCAGGACCTCTACACGAAGTTCGGCTTCCGGCCGGTCGGGCGGCGCAAGAACTACTACCAGGAGACGAACGAGGACGCCCTGGTCATGTGGGTGGAAGAGATCCGCGGCCGCGAGTACCAGGATCGCCTGGACGCGATCATCGCCCAGGTGCCGGACGGCATCGGGCCCCAGTAGCCGCGTCGGCTCCGATGCGGATCCTTGGGATCGAGACCTCGTGCGACGAGACCGCGCTCGCGGTCGTGGACGACGGCCGCGCGGTCCTCGCGAACCTGATCTCGAGCCAGGCGCACCTGCACGAGCGCTTCGGAGGGGTCGTGCCCGAGGTCGCCTCGCGCGCGCACCTGGAGAACCTGAACCCCCTGCTCGACCTCGCGCTGCGGGAGTCGGGCACCACGCTCAAGGACATCGACGCCATCGCCGTCACGGTCGGCCCCGGCCTGGTGGGCGCGCTGCTCGTCGGGATCACGGCGGCGAAGGCGCTCGCGTTCGCGCTTGGATTGCCGCTGATCGGCGTGCACCACCTCGAGGGCCACATCTACGCGAACGTCCTTGCTCACGGGGCGATCGAGCCGCCATTCGTCGCGTTCCTCGTCTCGGGCGGCCACACGATGCTCGTGCACGCTCCGGAGCCCTTCCGCTACCGGATCCTGGGCCAGACGCTCGACGACGCGGCGGGCGAGGCGTTCGACAAGGTCGCGCGGTTCCTGGGCCTCGGGTTCCCCGGCGGGCCCGAGCTCGACCGGCTCGCGATGATGGGCGATCCGGACGCCATCCGGTTCCCCCGGGCTGTCACCCAGCGCGGCTACGACTTCTCCCTCTCGGGTCTCAAGACAGCGGTCGTGCGCCACGTGACGGCGGAGCGCGGGCGGGGACGCGAGCCGGCGCTCGAGGACGTCGCGGCCTCGTTCCAGGAGGCGGTCGTCGAGGTCCAGGTCGACAAGACGCTCGCGGCGGCGCGCGACACCGGCGTGGCCACGATCGTCCTAGGCGGAGGGGTAGTGGCAAATACGCGCCTGCGGGCGCTCATGTCGACCCGAGCCGAACAGGCCGGGATCCGCCTGTTCACTCCTCCGCCGGAGCTCTGCACTGACAACGGGGCGATGATCGCGTGCGCCGGCTTCTACCGGCTCTCCCGGGGCGATCGGACCGCCCTGGACGTCGGGGCATCCCCCGGCCTTCCATTGGGCTGAAATCTGGCGGAACCCCTTGTGCTTTGTCCCAGGGCCATGCTTCCATGCGGGTCCGGCCGCCCGCGCGGTGGCGGCGACCACCGCATGACCGAAGGAGGAAGCATGTCCTTGAGGAGACGCGCATCTGCACTGCTGGGCGCTGCCGCTCTGTCGCTCGGCCTGATCGCCGCTTTGGCGCCCCCTGGCGCCAATGCACAGCCGAAGGCCAAGCCGGTGACAAACGCCGCCCTGATCAACTACCTGCACGCGAACGGATACCTGCCCCTGCA
>VAYJ01000044.1:0-1436 GCA_005888465.1 Actinomycetota bacterium | reverse complement strand
GGGCGATCGGCCCGAACAGCTACGTCGAGATCATCAACCTGCAGATCGCGATCTACAACCGGAGCGGTGGCCTCACGTCGGCTGGAACGCTCGGCCTGCTGACGGGCCACAGCCAGTTCAACCTGAGCGACCCGATGGTGCTCTGGGACCCGGACACGCAGCGCTTCTTCTACAACGTATGGGATGTGGCGCAGTCGACCATGGCGTGGGGCTTCAGCAAGGACTCGAACCCCACAACCATCCCCGCGAGCTTCTGCAACTACACGGCGAGCTTCGGCTACAACCCCTCCGCGGACATCCCGGACTACCCGAAGCTCGGGCAGACGAAGGGCTTTCTCTTGATCGGCGTGAACCACTACCCGAGCTTCTCGTCGATGCACGCCGACCGGTCGGATGTCCTGTGGATCAGCAAGCCTAAGGGGCAGTCTCCCGTGACGACCTGCCCAGCGGCCAGCACGTTCACGACCGGAAAGTTCACCAACCTGAAGAACTCCGATGGATCGCAGGCCTTCACGCCAGTGCCAGCCATCCAGACCGACCCGTCGGGGACGGGGTTCGTCACCACGATGTCGGACATCGAGTGCCCGGACATTTGCGGGACGGGCACCAAGATCACCGTGCACGCGGTCCGAGCGAACCCGCACAACCCGGCGGTCCCGCAGCTGTTGACCACGGGCCACTCGATCACGGTGCCAGGCTTCACGTCGCCGCCCAACGCGCCACAGAGTGGGACCACCAACGTGCTCGACACGCTTGATGGGCGCCTGACCCACTCCGTGTCCGGCATCGATCCGAGCCACAGCAACAAGCTCGCCGTCTGGGTCGCCCACACCGTGGCCGGTGGGGCGGGCAGCCAGATCAACTGGTATGAGATCAACCCGCTGCCGGTGGCGAGCCCGAGCATGTTCCAGTCTGGGACAGTCAGCGATGCGTCCCTCTACGTGTTCAATGCCGGGATTTCCAACGACCGGATGGTGGTCGCTTCCGGCACCGGCTCGCACGGGGACGCGATGGTCCTCGGGTTCAGCACGTCGTCTTCGAGCACCTTCCCCGCCGCGCAGATGGTCTCGAAGATCGGGACAGGGGCCCAGTCGGCGTTCGTGCTCGTCGACCAGTCGGCGACGTTCGACAACGACTTCACGTGCACGAACGCCACGGGCAACGGCTGCCGATGGGGCGACTACGGCGGTGCCACGCCGGACCCGGCCGCGCCGGCTGGGGCTCACGGTGAGGTGTGGTGCACCAATGAGCACGTGGTCACCATCGGCAAATCGAACGGGACGTGGAACTGGGAGGCGAAGCCGTAAGGCTCGTCGTACAACGACCACGCTGGTCACGCAAGGGGCCGGCCCACACGGGCCGGCCCCGTTGCGTTCGGACAGGAAAGGGATCTAGCCAGTCCCCGGCCTTCCCGTGAGCCCGCCCTCTCATGCCTC
>VAYJ01000043.1 GCA_005888465.1 Actinomycetota bacterium | reverse complement strand
GAGGCCCGACGCTGAAGGTCCGCGCCCGGCCGGCCGAGGCTACGGGGGAAAGGCCGACAGAGGAGGGGAGATGCAGCCGTTTGGACAGCTTCCGACGGAGTGGGCGAAGAAGAGCCGGCTTCGGTCTGAGTTCGCCGGTAGAGGTGCGCCGAGTGGCGATGAGCCTCGGTCGCCGCTCACGTGGGCGGGGCGCTCGGCGGTGGCGGGCGGCGTCGCGATGGTCCTGGGCGGGCTCTCGAGCTGGAACCTGTTCCGAGTCGGGACGTATCAGTTCCACGGCAAGGGGGGAATCGCCGGCGGGACGCATCTCGCGCTGGTCATCTTCGGCGTGGCATCCATCGTGGTGGGTGCCTCCGTGCTCCGGCCCGGCACCCCGCAGGCTCGTCGCGCGAGGCTCTCGGGGACGCTTCTCGTGAATGGCAGTCTGGGCCTCTTCTGGTTGAGCCGGTACGCTGACGGCACGATGGCCCAGCTGGAGCGGTGGGTGGTGGATAGCTACTCGAGCACGATCGCGGCTTCGACAGGCGCGCAACTCGACACAGTGAAGGCGAGCCTGCAAGCGTCGATCGATCGCGGGGACGTGGCGTTCTCGCTCCGCGGCGGCTTCTTCATGGCGCTGGTGGGCACCATCGTCGTCCTCGCGAGCGGCGTGCTGCTGTTCGTCCACACGCGCCGCCACCACCCGCTGTGGCGGGCGCGCGCCAGGCGCAAGCCCGATCAGGGCTTGACGGACACCCTCGCCTAGCCGGGGATCGGGACCGTCGGGAGGTGCGCGAAGCCGTCCTGGAGCGCGGCCTCTTCGAACTCGACCTCCGGCAGCCGCCCGTGCAGGTAGTCGTCGTACGCCAGCATGTCGAAGTGGCCGTGGCCCGAGAGGTTGAAGAGGATTACCTTCGACTCGCCGGCCTCGCGGGCCGCGATCGCCTCATCGATCGTCGCGCGGATCGCGTGGGTCGGCTCGGGCCCGGGGATGAACCCCTGCGTGCGGGCGAACTGCACGCCGGCCTCGAACACCTGGTTCTGGGTGTAGGCGCGCGCCTCCATCAGCCCCTCACGAACGAGGATCGACATCGAGGGCGCGTCGCCGTGATAGCGCAAGCCGCCCGCATGCACCGGCTCGGGCACGAACGTGTGCCCGAGCGTGTACATCGGCACGAGCGGCGTGAGCTCGGCGGTGTCCCCGAAGTCGTACGCGAACTTTCCCCGTGTGAACGTGGGGCACGCTGCCGGCTCGGTCGCGATGAACTTGGTGCTGGTCGTCCCGGCGAGCCTGTCGGCCATGAACGGGTAGGACAGGCCGGCATAGTTCGACCCCCCGCCGACGCACCCAATGACGATGTCCGGGTACTCGCCCGCCATCTCCATCTGTTTCTTCGCCTCGAGGCCGATCACCGTCTGGTGCATGAGGACGTGGTTGAAGACGCTCCCAAGCGAGTAGTTGGTGTCCTCGTTGGTCGCGGCGACCTCGAGCGCCTCACTGATCGCGATGCCGAGCGAGCCGGTCGAGTCCCTGTGCTCCGAAAGGATCTTCTCGCCGGCATGGGTGGTGGTGCTGGGCGAGGAGCGCACTTCGGCCCCGTTGACCTCCATGAACACCCGCCGGTACGGCTTCTGCTCGTAGGAGGCCTTGACCATGAAGACGAGGCACTCCAGGCCGAAGAGCTGGCACGCCCAGGACAGGGCCGAGCCCCACTGGCCGGCGCCGGTCTCGGTCGAGAGCCTGCGGATCCCTGCTTCTTTGTTGTAGTAGGCCTGCGCGATGGCGGTGTTGGGCTTGTGCGACCCCGCCGGCGAGGTGCCCTCGTACTTGAAGTAGATGTGCGCGGGCGTCTGCAGCGCCTCCACGAGGCGGCGCGCACGGTAGAGGGGCGTCGGCCTCCACAGGCGATACACGTCCATCACGGGTCCTGGGATGTCGTGCCAGCGCTCGGTCGAGACCTCCTGCATGATGAGCGACATCGGAAAGAGTGGGGCGAGCGCGTCCGGGCCGATCGGCTCCCCGGTCGCGGGGTGAACCGGCGGAAGCGGCGGGACGGGGAGGTCGGGCAGGATGTTGTACCAGGCGCTAGGGAGGTCGTCGGGTCTGAGGTTGAACTGAACAGGATCGGCCATGGCTCGCTCCTTCGGGTCGTCCCGCGGCCGGCGGCGGAGCGCCCATTCTATGAGCTTTTTCCTCGTTCGAGGTTCCCTCGGGATTCGAGGCCGCCCTAAGGTCCCTTCAGTTCCCCGTGTCCGCTCCCCGGAAGGAGGTTGGGTCCCTCGAGCTACGCGGTGGAAGGCCTGCCCGCACGCTGATCGTGGTCTGAAGGAGGTACGGATGAGGGATGTCCTGATTCGATCCCGGAGGGGCGGCTGGTTCGCCGCGTCGGCGCTCGTCGCCGGGGTCCTGTTGCTCACGAGCGCGACCGCATACGGACGCCAACGCCTATCACGCGACGCAGGTGGAGGCCGACACCTACTCTCACGGCAGCACGATCGAGAGCATCTTCCAGTCCGGGCGGTTCAGCGACGGCGGGGCCGACAACGTTGGCTGGGCCCGATCGGGAGACGGCGGCGTCACGTGGACGCATGGCTTCTTTCCAAGCACCACGGTGTTCGCGACCCCCCCGGGGCCTTACAAGCGCGCGACCGACCCGGCCATCACGTACGATGCCAAGCACAGCACCTGGGTGGCGGTGATCCTTGTGTCGCTCGCGGGGTCTGGCTTCACGGGCAACGCGGTGATCGTGAGCCTGTCGACCGATGACGGACTGACCTGGGGCACTCCGGTCGTCGTGAAGAACGCGACGGGGTTCCAGAGCTTTGACAGCACGTGGGTCAATTGCGACGACACGCCGACGAGCCACTTCTACGGGAGTTGCTACGCGACGTGGGACGACAACGGAAGCGGCAACATCCTGCACGTCTCCCACTCGGCCGACGGCGGGCTCACTTGGACCGAGGGCACGATTCCTTCCAACACCATCGTGATCGGGGCCAAGGCCGAGCCGCAGCGAAACGGGAACGTCATCATCGCAACGGATGACGGGTTCACCGGCTCCATCCAGGCGTTCAAGTCGACCAACGGTGGAGCGAGCTTCACAGGCCCGTTCAGCGTCGCGACTATCGCGAAGCACACCCCTGCGGGTGGCATCCGATCGCTCGACGTGCTCGGTGCCGATGTGGATGCTGCGGGCAAGGTGTACGACGTGTGGTACGACTGCAGCTTCCGGGCAGGCTGCACGACGAACGACATCGTGATGAGCACGTCGAGCAACGGAACGACCTGGACGGCTCCCGTTCGCATCCCGATCGACGTCGTGACGAGCACCGTCGATCACTTCCTTCCTGGGATCGCCGTCAAGCCCGGCACGTCCGGGACCACGGCGGTCCTCGCGCTCACGTACTACTTCTACCCGCAGGCGAATTGCACGAGTTCGACCTGTCAATTGGAATACGGCATCATCGAGTCGACCGACGGTGGCACGACCTGGGGGGCGCCGACCTCGATCGCCGGGCCAATTACCTTGACCTGGCTGCCGAACACGATCTCCGGGTTCATGGTGGGTGATTACACCTCGAGCTCGTTCGCCGGATCAGGTTGGTTCACTGTCTTCGCCAATGCCAGGCAAGGAAACCCTGCGACGTGCGCGGTGGGTCAGCCGACTTCGTGCAACGAGTTCATGGCGGTCAACAGGGCAGCGCTGCTTGAGACAGGCCCTGCCCGGCCGGCCGGCCTGGACCGGCCCGTCGCCGGGGTGACCGGCGCAGTCGCTGGCGGCCTGAAGAGCACGTACTGATCCACCCGCCTCGGCGGTGAAAGGGCTCGCCCGGGGTCGAACCCGGGCGAGCCCTTTCGTTTCGCGCCGAACCGACTTCGCCGAAATTGCGTACATGAGGGCGAAGCCCGTGCAGCCAGCCTCGAACGAGCGAGCCGGCCCGGCGGGGCGGTCTTGGGGCCGCTCCACCGCTGCCTTGCGCAGGTGGTTGTCGGGCATGGGCAGCCCGCCGTGGGTTCGGGCGCCCTTCCTGCTCTTCACGTTCCCGACCCTGCTGCTCGCGATCGCGACCTCGGTCGGCATCCTCGCGATCGCGAGCGCGTCGAGCCCGGCCTTTCTCTCCGCCGCCGGGAACCGCGCTTTTCAGGATGGGATGGCGCCGTTCTGCCCCTACACCGCGACCGCCCAGATCACCTCCTACATCCCGCTCGTCGGCCGAGTGGCGCTGGGCTCCGGCTCCCAGCGCATCGCCGCGACGGACGCCTCGGTGCAGCACGCGATCACCGGCATCGCGAACCTCGACCCGGTGGTCCACACGATTCTGGGCGGACCGCTCAGCGCGTCGAAAACAGGCGCGCCCTCGGCGTTCCATCAGGTTCGCCTCGTGGAACGCGACGGCGCGCTGGATCACGTGCAGAAGCTCCAGAGCGCCGAGGGCAGCGGCGTATGGATCACCGACACGTCGGCCGCCACGATGAAGGTCAAGGCGGGGGACAGCATCAAGCTCGATTCGGGCGCGGGGCACGCGACGGTCAGGGTCGCGGGCGTCTACCGCGACGTGGGAACGGGCCCGCTGCCGCAGTTCTGGTGCTCCCTCGGCGTCGCCATCAACGGCTATCCGAACTCCAACATCCCGCCGCCTCGGCTGGTGCTCGCCGACCGTGATCTCTTCTTGCAGCTCGGGACCGCGCTTCGCGACAGCGGCGACCAGTTCATCTGGGAGTACCCGCTGCACACGCAGGGGCTCACGCTGCACGATGCGGGCGACACGGCGGCCCGGCTCTTCGGCATCCAGCAGGCCCTGGAGACGACGGGCCCGCAGTTCTTCGGCAGCGTGACGCTTGCTTCGGTGTCAAGCCCCCAGCTTCCCGGCGTGGTCCGGCTCGCGAACGAGACGGTCGACGCGCTTCGCGGCTCGGTGCAGGCGATCTCCCTCGCCGGGTCGATCGTTGCGCTCCTGGTGCTCGGCGCCGCCGGCATCTACTGGGTCGATCGCCGGCGGTCCGAGGTCGCCGTGCTCTCGGCGAAGGGAGCGGGCTCCGCGGCGATCATGGTCAAGGTGGTGCTCGAGGCCCTGCCCGTGGCGATCGTCGCCGCCGGGCTCGGGTGGTACGCGGCGATCGCGATGGTCCGGGCGGTGGGTCCCACCCGCCTGCTCGATCCTTCGGTCCCCGGCCAAGCCCTTCGGCAGGTGGTCTGGACGGGGGCGATCGGCCTGCTGCTGATGGCGGCGACCGCGGCGGCGTCGGCCCGGCGGCTCACGGAGCTCGGTCCGGTCCGGGGCGCCCAGACGCTCTCGCGCGCGCCATGGGAGGCGGCCGTCCTGCTCCTCGCCGCGGCATCGCTCTACGAGATCCTCACGCGCGGCACGGCGCCCATCGAGAGCGGCACCGGCGGGCCGGCGAAGGTGGATGTCCTGCTGCTGCTCTTCCCGATCCTGTTCGTCGCCGGGCTCGCTGGGCTCGCGTCGCGGGGGCTTCGCCGGCTGTTGCCGCGGCTTCGCTCGGCCGGCAGCCGCTGGCCTCCCGCGATGTACCTCACCTCTCGCCGCCTGGCCGGCGCGTCGCGGACCGCCCTCGCGCTCGTCACGGCGTCGGCCCTCGCGATCGGCATCCTCGCGTACGCGGGGTTCCTCACCGCCTCGGCGAAGGCGACCGCCAGGGCCAAGGCGGAGGTGTTCCTGGGGAGCGACGTGGCCGTGACGCTCGTTCGAGACCAGCCGATCCCCGCGGGACTGCAAGCCACCAAGGTCGAGTCGGTCGACGGGATCATCTACTACCCGGACCAGGTGCCGGTGAAGGCCCTCATCGTGAACCCACGAACGCTCCCGGCGGGCGCCTTCTGGGACGGAAGCTTCGGCGCCTCCTCGCTTCCCTCGCTGCTCCGAAAGCTCGAGGGTCCCCCGGGCGACACCGCCCCGATCCTCGCCGTGGGTCCGCTCAAGCCCGAGGGCGGCCTCGCGCTGGGGGCGGGGACGCAGGCGCCCGTTCGAATCGTCGCGTCGCTCAAGGCGTTCCCCGGCGAGAGCCCGAACGAGCCGCTCATCGTCCTCAGCCAGGATGCCGCGAGCCGCTTCGGGCTCACCGGCCCGGTGCAGCTCTGGGCCCGTGGAGACCCTGCGGCGATCACCAGGACGATCCGCCACTCGGGGCTGGACACGCTCTCGGTCGCGACCATCGACTCGGTGCAGGCGACGTCGGATTTCCGGGCGGTCTCATGGGCGCTCGGGTTCCTGCAGGCGCTCGGGATCATGACGGGCGCGATCGCCCTCGGCGGGGTCCTGTTGTACCTGGAGGCGCGCCAGCGGGCCCGGGAGATCTCCTACGCCCTGTCGCGACGGATGGGGCTCACGCGACGTGCGCACGCCGTCTCGGTGACGCTCGAGCTGGGCGGGATGCTTCTCATCGCCTGGCTCCTCGGCGTATTCCTCGCGGGCGTCGCGGCTCGGATCCTGTATCTCAAGCTGGACCCGCTTCCGGACTTCCCGCCGCCGGCGCTGTATCGAGTCCCGCTGCCCCTGATCGGTCTCATCGCACTCGCGCTCCTCGTCGTCGCCGCGGTCGGGGCCTGGCGCGTGCAGCGCGCAGCGGATCGCGCGCGCGTGGCGGAGGTGATGCGGCTTGCGGCCTGAGCTTCAGAACGGCGGGGTCGGCAGTAGCTGCACCGGGGTCGTCAAGATCTATTGGAGCGGATCCGGAGAGGTGCACGCGTTGAAGGGCATCGACGCCGTCTTCCCGCCGGCCGCCATCACGGCGCTCGTCGGGCCGTCCGGCTCCGGCAAGTCCTCGCTCCTTCGGATCCTCGCCTGCGTCGATCGCCCGACCGCCGGCCAGGTCTTCGTCGGGTCCAAGGAGATCTCGGCGATGAGCCGCGGAAAGCGCCGTTCGGTTCGGCGCGGCCTGGTCGGATACATGTTCCAGCGGCCGGCGGACAACCTCATCTCGTACCTGACCGCGGCGGAACACCTCGAGATGGCCGCGAAGCTCCGCGGGTCCGACCGGGCGGGGGAGGCGGAGGAGCTGCTCGATGTCCTGCACCTTCGCAGCCGCGCGAGTCACCGACCCTCCCAGCTCTCCGGCGGCGAGCAGCAGCGGCTCGCGCTCGCCTCCGCCGTCATCGGCGGCCCAGTCCTGGTCGTGGCGGACGAGCCGACCGCCGAGCTGGACAGCGTCTCCGGCGAGGCGCTCATGGGCATGATCGGTCAGCTCCGCGACCGGGGGACGAGCTTCGCCGTGGCCACGCACGACCCCATCGTGATGGAGGCGGCCGACCAGATCCTGCACCTTCGACACGGCGCGCTCGAGGCGGAGACGAAGCAGTCGCGCGCCCTCTCCGTGATCGACGCGTCGGGGCGCATCCAGCTCCCGCCAGAGATGCTGCGCCTGTTCCCCGGCCGCCGGGCGGTTATCCGGCTCGACGAGGGGGAGGTGCGAATCACGCCGCCATGAGCGACCTCGAGGCGATCCTCACGATCGACGGTGTGAGCAAGACCTACCTCCGGGGCACGGAGAACGTGCGCGCGCTTCGAGGCGCGTCGCTCACGCTTCGCCCTCGCGAGCTCGTCGCGTTGATCGGACCGTCGGGGTCGGGCAAAAGCACGCTGCTGAACGTCATCGCCGGCTGGGAGACGCCGGACGAGGGCGAGGTCCGGTGGCAGGGCGGTGACGGCGTTCGGCTGGCGGACCTTCCGTGGCGAGACGTCGCGATCCTCCCTCAGAGCCTCGGGTTGGTGGAGGACCTGAGCGTGTGGGAGAACACGGAGCTCCCCGTTCGGCTCTCCGGAGGTGACGGGCAGCTCATCGAGCGGGCGGAGAAGCTTCTCCGGGGCTTGGGCCTGGAGGACCTGGCCGACCGCGGCCCCGCCGAGATCTCGATGGGGGAGCAGCAGCGGGCGGCGCTCGCCCGGGCGCTGGTGCTCTCCCCGCGGTTGCTGCTGGCGGACGAGCCCACGGGCCACCAGGACGCGGACTGGGCTCGCGGCGTGTTTCGCGCGATCCGCTTCGCCGCGAAGGAGAGGACGGCATGCCTGGTGGCCACCCACCATCGCGAAGCCGTCGAGTTCGCGGACCGGGTCCTCGCGATCCGCGACGGTCAGGTACGCGAGATCTCTTCGGCCGAGGAGGCCCCGCTGCTCACGGCGGAGTGAGCACCCCGCGCAGGTCTGTCCCGGTCGAACGATCGAGCTGATCCGCGGTGCACTGTTCGGGCTGCTTGTCCGGCCGCCACCGGACGAACCGGGCGCCGTGGCGGATGCGCCCGGACGTCACCTGGTCGAACGCAACCTCGCACACGAGCTCCGGCCGGAGCGGCTCGAACGAGAGGTCCTTGTCCGCGTTCCACCGGCTCCGGTACTCGGGCGTGTTCGGCACGTCGACCGCCGGGCCCGAGCGGTGCGGCTCCAGCTTCGCCACCAGGTCGCGCCGGGCCTGCGCGGTGAAGCCCGAGGTGAAGCCCACCTGCCACAGCTCGCCATCGGGCGAGTACATGCCGAGCAGGAGCGATCCCACGGCGACGCCCCGCTGGTCCTTCGCCCAGCGCCACCCGATCACGACGCAGTCGGCGGTGCGCAGGCGCTTCACTTTGCGCATCTCGCGCTCTCCCGAGCGATACGTCGACCCCGCGTGCTTGGCGACGACGCCGTCCAGCCCCGCGACGTCGAAGTGCTCGAGCCACCCTTCCGCGACGGCGCGGTCCTCCGTGTTCGGCGACAGGTGCAGGGGCGGGCGGGCCTTCGCCATGACGCGTTCGAGCTCCGGGCGGCGCTTCGCGAACGGTTCCTTGCGCAGGTCCCGATCACCGAGCGCCAGGAGGTCGAACGCGATGAACGACGCGGGCGTTTCTTTCGCGAGCCGCGCGACCCTCGAGGCCGCGGGGTGGATGCGCTGCTGCAGCCCGTCGAAGCTAAGGGCTCGGCCGTCGGGGGTGAACAGGACGATCTCCCCGTCCAGCACGTAGCGTGCCTGCTTGAGCGTGCGTGCCGCGTCGACGAGCTCGGGGAAGTACCGGGCGAACGGGAGCTCTCCGCGGCTCGACAGGTACACGTCGTCCCCGTCCCGAAACACGAGCGCCCGGAACCCGTCCCACTTCGGCTCGTAGTGCCACCCGTCGCCCTCGGGGAGCGCCTCGACGTGCTTGGCCTCCATCGGCGCGACCGGCGGCTGGAAGGGCAGATCCACGATCCGGATGCTACCCTTGGCCCGACCCGCAGCACGAGCTCGACAAGCGGGTGCTCCTCGAAGTCCCACGCGTGCGGCTCATCGCGGCATCGCGCCCGGCATCGGCATCAAGGAGAGTGCGTGGATCCCGAACAGCAGGGACGAACGGTTTGGCAGGGGCGGATCGGCGACTCGCCGCTCCGCGTCGACATGCTGCCGTCCGGCCGCATCTTCGCCACGTGGAACGTGCGCGGGAACGAGCGCCGCGCGGTCCTCGAGACGATCCAGCAGCTCGAGCAGCGCGTCCTGTTCCAGCTGATGCTGGGTGCCGGCCCGCAGGAGGACACCGTCGCCCGCCAGGTCATCGCCGCTGTCCAGGAAGGCCAGCTCGGCCTCCCGGATCCCACGCAGGCGCCCGCGCAGATCAAGCGGAAGAAGAAGAACGTCCGTCGCGGGCCGCCGCGCTCGCGCCGCCGCCGCTAGGCCGTACGCCGGCTTCGACCTATCGCGTACCCGAGCGTGTAGGCCACGGCGCCGACCAGCGCCGCGCCGCCCCCCGCGGCCGATGCGACCAAGGTCCGGCGCCGAGCCACCCGGAAGTCCAGCACCTGCCAGCCGTGGCGCCGCGCCTCCGCCAGCAACCGACGGTCGGGGTTCATCGCGACCGGCGTGCCGACGAGCTCCAGGAGAGGCAGGTCGTTGATGCTGTCCGAGTAGGCGAAGGACCGCGCGAGATCGATCTGCCGCTCCGTCGCGAGCTTACGAACGCGCTGCGCCTTCTCCTCGGCGTGGCAGAGCGCGCCCTCGAGCCGCCCGGTGTAGCGATCGCCCTCGATCTCGGCGCGCGTGCCGACGACACCGTCCATCCCCAGCTCGCTCGCGAGGAGCGCGATGAAGTCCTGCGGCGACGACGAGCAGAGGTAGACCTCGCGCCCTGCCACG
>VAYJ01000022.1 GCA_005888465.1 Actinomycetota bacterium | reverse complement strand
CCGTGGACATCCCGACGGCGTCGGCGCCCGCGCCCGCCAGGTAGCGTGTCTCGGCCGGCGTCTCGTAGGACGGACCCGGCAACGCCACATAGACCCCGGTCGACACCTCCACCCCCTCCTCGTGCGCGGCCCGCTCGGCCGCCTCGCGCAGGCCCCGATCGTAAACGGAGGAGAGGTCGACGAACGCGGGCCCGCCGCCCTCGAACCGCCAGCCGGCGAGGGGGTTGGCGCCGAGGAAGTTCAGATGATCCCGGATGAGCATCAGGCCACCCGCCCGGAAGGACGGGTTCAGCCCCCCCGACGCGTTGGTGAGGAGGATGAGCGTGGTCGAGGCGATGCCGTGCCCCTCGTAGAAGTGGATGCGGCCGAGGAAGGCCGCGGCCGGGATCCCATACAGCGACCCGACCGCGAGCCGCCCCGCGTGCCCGGGGACCGTCGCCGAAGGAAACCCCGGGAGCTCCGCGTAGGCGAACTCCGCGTCAGCTGCGAGGTCGCCGGCCACCGCGTCGCCCAAGCCTGAGCCCAGCACGAGCGCCACCGCGGGGCGGACCGACGTCCGGGCCCGAACGACCTCGGCCGCGTCGCGGACGGCCCCGTCCTCGGGACCCGATGGGGAACCGGAGCTCACGTCCGCAGCCGCTCCTTCAGCTCCGAGAGCACCGGAACGGGAGTGGGGTCGACGCCGCGCAGGATCGCGAGGTAGACGCTGGCGAAGTCGCCCAGCAGGACGAGCGAGAGCAGCCGCTGCAGCTTCGATGCGCCGCTCGCACGCACTTCGTTCACCTCGAGGCCTGCGGCCCCCACCAGCGCGCGGGTGATGCCGACCCGGGCGGCGATCCGCGGGTGCTCGTCGGCATGTCGAAGGACGATCGCGACGAACCCGGCGCCGCTCCCGTCCGACCAGCCCTCGACGTCGTTGTGGTCGAGCTCGGAGAGCGTGGCGTGGAAGGCGGGAACCTTGGCGTTCTCGTTCAATTGGGCTTTCCACCGGAGCGCGGCAGCTTCCGCCAGGCCTTCGGAGCCCCAGATGACCGGCGTGCGCCCGTGAATCCAGGACGCCGCGGTCTTCGCCTGGTTGTCCTCCATCGGGCGTTCCGGCGCCAGGCCGGCGGCGAACCACGCGGCGAACGTCGCCGCCTGCGCGACCTCCTCGCCCGCCGCCGGGATCGTCCCGGCGGCCTCCAGCACACCGATGCACGCCCCCACGAGATACCCGAGGGCGGCTCGGGGCACGACGGCGTCGGCGGGGATGGCGACGTGCGGTCGACCCTCCTCGGCGGCGAGCTTCGCGAGCGCCCCGCCGGCGCTGAGCGAGATCACCCGGCAGCCCAGCGCGGCCGCGCCCCGGGTCGCGGCGAGCGTCTCCTCGGTCTCACCGGAGAACGACGCGGAGAGCACGAGCGTCCGCGGACCGCAGAAGGCCGGGATCGCGTAGCCCTTGCTCGTCACGATCGGCACGGCGACGACGTCGGCGTACAGCGCCCGGATGACGTCGCCCGCGATGCCCGATCCGCCCATGCCCAGCACGACGACGGCGTCGGTGTCCGCATCCGGCACTCCTTGAATCGCCGTCCCGAGCGCGTGCCCGCGGCCGAGCTGGCTCCCGGTCGACGCGACGAGCCGAAGCATCCCGCCGGGGTCGGCGGCTTCGATCGCCCGAGCGTCATCCAGCGTGGCCACGCCGGTCCTCATCAGGTGGGCTTCTCGGCTTCCTCAATGAGCATCACCGGGATGTCGTCGCGAACCGCGTAGCGCAGCCCGCACGACGTGCACACAAGTCGCTCCTCCTGCTCGCGGTAGTCAAGCGCCCCGTGACAGCTCGGGCACACCAGGATCTCCAGCAGTTCCTTGTCCACCGGCATCGGTCGTCCCTCCCGTGTTCGACGATCGCTTATCCCGCGCGGATGCGCGCGAGCACTTCGGCGGTCTTCTCCTCGAGGAGCGCCTGATCGTTCGCCTCGACGTTCAGCCGAAGGAGCGGCTCGGTGTTCGACGGCCGGACGTTGAACCACCAGTCGTCGAACTCGACCGTCAGGCCGTCCATCCGGTCCTGCCTCCCCCAAGCGTAGGCCGTCGCGAGGCGTTCGATCGTTGCCTTCGGGTCGTCCACTCCGGAGTTGATCTCCCCGGAGTCCGCGTAGCGCCGCAGCGGCTCGAGCAGCTCCGAGAGCGGCAGGCCCGCCTTCGAGAGCTGGTCCATGACGACCATCGTGGCCACGAGCCCCGAGTCCGCGTTGTAGTGCTCGCGGAAGTAGTAGTGACCGGAGTGCTCGCCGCCGAACACCGCGCCCGTCTCCGCCATCACCTGTTTCACGAAGGAATGCCCGACGCGCGTGCGGACCGGCGTGCCCCCGAGCTCCCGGACGACCTCCGGCACCACGTGCGAGCAGATGAGGTTGTAGAGGATCGTCGCCCCGGGGTGTCGCGCGAGCATCCCGCGGGCGACGAGCGCCGTGACGAGCGACCCGCTGACCCCCTCCGCGCGCTCGTCCACCAGGAACACGCGGTCCGCGTCGCCGTCGAAGGCGAGACCGAGGTCCGCGTGGTGTTCGGTGACGGCCCGCCGGAGGTCCGCCTGGTTCTCGGGGACGATCGGGTCGGCAGGGTGGTTGGGGAACGTGCCGTCGAGCTCCATGTACAGGGGAACGAGCTTCCCGGGCAGGCGCTCGAAGATCTCGGGGACTACGAGCGCCGCCATACCGTTCGCCGCGTCGGCCACCACCGTGAGCGGGGCGAGCCGCTCGACGTCGACGAACGAGAGGAGGTGCTCGATGTACTCGGGCTTGAGGTCACGATGCTCGATCGTCCCCGCCGGGGATCCCGTCGGGGACGGCGCCGCCCCGTTCTCCGCCATCGCCCGGATCTCGCGAAGACCGCTCTCCTCGCCGACCGGGGCCGCGCCCGGCCGGCAGAGCTTCAGCCCGTTGTACTGGGGCGGGTTGTGGCTCGCCGTGAACATCGCGCCGGGAAGACCGAGGCGCCCGGAGGCGAAATACACCATGTCGGTCGTCGCGAGGCCGAGCTCGACGATGCCCGCCCCGGAGCGCGTCACGCCGGCGCAGAAGGCGTCGGACAGGGCCGGCGAGGAGAGCCGGCAGTCGCGCCCCAGCACCACCCGGTCGGCGTGCACCCAGGAGGCGAACGCCGCGCCGATCCGGTACGCGCCATCGTCGTCGAACTCGTCGGGGTAGACGCCGCGCACGTCGTAGGCCTTGAAGATGCGGCCGAACTGGGACGCCATGGGGCGCGATTGTAGTCGACCCCTTCCGCGCTTCCCCCCGAGCGTGCGGCGGCTCGGGTGAGCTACCGGGCGGAGACGAGCGTCAGCACGGACCCGAGCGGAAGCCGCTCGCCCTCGCGCTCCCAGGCCTTCCACTCACACACGTTGCACATCGTGAAGGACACGGGGGAGTCGGCAAGGGTGAGGGCCACCTTGATCATCTGTCGGGACCCGCAGGACGGGCAATCGTCGTGGCTGCGATCTGGGCGGCTCATGCCAATGGATTCTCGGCGTAGGCGCCCCTCGAAGCGGATAGCTCGATCGGATGGTTTTGCCCTCACCCGTGCGGTTCACGCGCGCTCGGGCAAACGGCCCATACCCGTCGCTCGAGGGCGCCGTCGGGGGAGGACCGAATGGCCTACCGCATGTTCAACCCGGCATCGGCGTGCCGAGGGTCGCGGCGTACGCGAACCCGTTCAGGCTGAAGGAAGCGCTCCCCGCCACTACCGAGCCGGTCACCACACGAACGAGTACCGAGACCGGCGCGCCGCCGGGCTCGGGGAGCGAGACGCTTCGGGTGCGACCGGGAGCGATCGTGATGGTCGCGGGAACCCCCGTGGCGACCGCTCCCCCGTTGCCGATCGGGCTGAGGCTGACCTTCGCCGCGACGCGGCCCGGGTTCTCCACCACCAGGTAGGTCCGACCGAGGACGGGCGGCAGGGACGGGAGGACCACCCACGCGGCGGCGGGTGCCGGCGCGCCTTCGAGCGTCGCGCTGTCGCCTCCCGGCCCGGTCAGCTCGAGCACCGCCACCACCGACTCGCGGTTCGTCGTGGTGACGTCCAGGGCCGCGTTCGCGAGGCCACCGACGGGGATGGACACCGCCGTCTGGGGCGGCACCGACACCCCGTTGGGGCCGGAGACGAGCTGCTGCGCATTCGGGCCCTGGCTCACGAGCGACAGGTCCGCCCGGGCAGTACCGGGGTTGAACACCAGGAGCCGGCTCGAGGCGAAGAAGCCGCCCGAGGGCAGCACCCATTGCTGCGCGCTCTGCGCGCCCGCGGCGGCCGCTCGGAGCGCCCGCCCCGAGACGACGTAGCCGCCCGCGAGCACGCGGCCGAGGCGCGTCTGGATCTGCAGCGCGAGCGCGTGCTCGTCGAGCGCCAAGACGGCGTGATCGCCGATCCGGATGGCGAGCGAGCTCTCGGCCGGCACCACGTACGGCATGAGCTGGCCGGCGTGGATCTGCCGCCGGTCGGTGAAGAGATCCACGTCGACCGCCGCCGATTCGGCGAACGGGTTCATCACGACGAGGTACGCGTCCTCGCCGGCGGCGGCCGCCTCGTCGGGCAGAAACCAACGCCGCTGCGGCGCGCCCAGGCAGCGCTCGGTGGCCGCCCCGTCCGCTGAGCCCGTGGAGACGGCCGCGGCGACCGCCACCCAGCCGCCGAAGTACTCCACCTCGGTCGAGGCTCCCCGGTCCTGCGCCGGGACCTCGCGATAGACCTCGGTCCCGGCCTGGACGGTGAACGAGCGCAGCACGTCACCACCGCTCGCGCCGAAGGCCGTGAGCCGGATCCGGACGTCGTCCGGGCCCGGGTTCGTCACGATCACCCATCCCTCCCATCCTGGGGCTCCGCCGTGGGGGCAGAACCACGCACCGCTTTGCACCGCCGGGACCGGGACGGTCGCGTCGGCGCGCGGGACGGTGATGCGGTCCACGAAGACCGTCGAGCCGGTCACCACCGCAATGAGCGCGGCCGCCAGGAGCGCGCGCCGGACGATGATTCGGGAGGAGCCGGAGCCTGCCTCAGGCACTTCGGATCTGCCTCCTCGTAAGCCAGAGCGCGGCGAACCACAGGATCCCGAGGAGCGCGACCTGGACGGTCTTCGCGCGCTGCCCGTCGAAGTGAACCACGAAGGTGGCGGTACCCGCCCTCGGGAGGAACCCGACGGCCCATCCGAACGCACGGATGGGATGCGTGGCCGGGGCGCCTGGGGTCGTGAGCGTCCACCCGCCCACGTCCTGCTCGCCGAGCAGGACGAGCGACGGCGTGGAGGGCAAGGTTCCCGTGTATCGCTCGCCGCCACCCTCCAACGGCGTCGCCGCCGGAACGGGGAGGAACGCCGTCGACAGCAGGTCACCGGATCGAGAGGCCTGGCGCCACTCGACGTTGCCGATCACCGACACGCGTGGGGCGGCATTCGCCACGGACCACACCAGGAGCCCCTGGTCCAACAGCAGCGACAGGTCGAGCTGCCTCGAGAGCTGCCGGAGCGACGGCCCCGGGATATCGCCGGTCCCGGCAACGACGAACTTGATGCCGAGCGGCCCAAGGAGCGCTCCACCGTGGCGGGTCGTTCCCGCGAGGATCTCGCCGACGGCCCGCCGGAGGGCGCCGTAGCCGGAGCCGCCACTCGCACGGCCCTCGTCGAGCGCGGACGCACCGGTGGACGAGGTGACCGCGAACCGGACCGACGCGCGGCCGGCGGCGACCGCGCCGTCGGGAAGGCCACCCGGCGAGGGGAACGGCTCACCGTCGTCCCGGCCCAACCACAGGACGCGATAGGGGGCGCTCGCCGGCTGGTCGACGGCGACGAACGCAGGTGCTCGCTCTCCTTGCCCGATCATCCATCCTCCCCGTGCCGCCTGGACGGCCTGGCCGCCGAGGTCGACCGCCATCGCGGCCGCTAACAGGACCGAGCCGACCTGCCGTCGGCCGAACGACGCCTGGCGCACGCCCTGGAGCACCGAAGCCAGGCCGAGCCCAACGAGAAGCGAGAGCTCGGTCGCCGCCACGGCCGCATAGGCTGCCGGATTCGAGACGATCCGCGGCAGGTATCCGGCTCCCGAGGCCCACGCCAGGTACAGGCCGAGTAGGGCTCCCGCCGCGGCGCCCGTCGCGCGCCGGGCGAACCTCGGATCGACGAACACCCACGACACGACGCCCGCGATCGGGAGCGCGAACCCCGTCACCCAGCCGCCCGGCGCCGCGCCAAGCGAGAGGCGCAGGATCGAGGAGAGCGGGCGGGCGGCGGCCGCGCCCGAGAGCGCTTCCCGGCCGCCGGCCACCAGGCCCATGCTGACCGGCAGGGCGAGGACGGCCGCCCCGAGGATCGCCGAGCCCATCCACCACGCCCCGCGTACGCGCGCCGCGATCCCCGAGGCCGTGAGCGCGCTGCACACCGCGAGCAGCAGCGCCGCGAGGACCGTGCCCGCGAAGAACGAACCGATCGCCGCGAGCCCGAGCCCCGCGCCGACGATCCATCGGAGGCTGCCGACCGGCGGCGCGGGGTCGAACGCGACCGAGACCTTCTTGACGAGCCACGGGAGCCCGGCCACCAAGACGAGCGCGCCCAGCCGGCCCTGCGAGAAGGCCCAGAGCGTAACGCCGGACAACCCGTAGGCGCCAGCGGCCACCACCGCGGCGACCCGATCGCCCGTCATGGCGCGCGCCACGCGATAGCAACCGGCTGCCGCGATGAGCGGCAGGACGACCAGGAGCAGCTTCTGGAAGAGCGCCGGGTTTGCGAACGTGACGACGCTTCCGAGCCCGAGCGCCGCGAGCGCGGGGCTCGCCGTACCGCCGCCGCCGAGCCCGGTCGTGCGCACGCCGGAAAGGAACTCCCGGAAGTAGGCAACTGGCGATGCGGGTACGGCGCCCAGTCCGCCGCCCGCGATCCCGCTCGCGAAGAGGACGTTGCGCTCGGCGACGAGGAGCAGCAGCGCCGTCGCGACCCATGCGGTCGCGACCGGATGCGCGATCGCGAGCCGCGCCAGGCGGACCCGCGTCGCCTCCGGGGTTGCGTTCTCGTCCAACGGCTCTCGCCGGCGAACGAGCCCGGCGGAGGCGGAGCCCGCCCACTGGCGAAGGCGGATCGTCGTGGGCGCCATCGACCGGCGGATCGACCGGTCGGGAACCGAACGCGACGCCTGCGCTCGCAGGCGCCGGGAGAACGTCCCCGGCAGGTGCAGCAGGTTCCATCCCCAAGCGGCCAGGATCTGCGACGCGTCCTCGAACCGACGGCTGAGGACGAGCAGGCTCAGCCGAACCAGGCCCTGCAGGATGTACAGCGGCAGCACCCAGACGAGGGAGAGGATCCCGTAGTTCTTGAGGACGCTCGCGAGCGCCCCCCGCTCTCGGTAGTACCGCTCGCGGGCTGGGCGCGGTGATCCGGCGCGTTCGCCCCGGACGCTCGCGCGTCGATGGAAGGCGACCGCGGCGGGCGCCATGAGCACGTGGAATCCCGCGAGCTGCGCGCGCCAGCACAAGTCGAGGTCCTCGAGCGCATGCGTGAAGCGTTCGTCAGGTGGACCGATCTTCGTCCACGCGTCCTTCGCGACGAGCATGGCGCAGGAGGAGACGAAACGGACCTCGCGGATCCTGTCGTACTGGCCCTGGTCGATCTCCCCCGCCTCGAGCGGCGAGTAGGGATACCCGAAGCGGTCGGTCGACATCCCGATCTGCCGCAGGACCCGCCGGTCGATGGCATCGAGGATCTTCGGACCCGCGATGCCCACCCCGCCCACGCGCTCGGCGGCGTCGACCAGGTTGACGATGGCATCCGGAGCGAGCATGGCGTCGTCGTGCAGGAGGAGGAGATAGTCGGCCTCGCGCGCCGCGTCGGTCCGCATCGCGAGTCCCACCGCGCCGGCGAAGCCGCGCTGCTCCCCGCCCTCGAGCACCCGATCGGCACCGAGGGCCGACTCCAGGATCTCCCGGGAGCGATCGGAGGAGCCGTTGTCCACGCCCGCGACAGCCATCCGCCGGTACGTCTGGCGGGAGAGGCTCAGCAGGCAGTCCGGCAGCCAGCCCTCGCCGTCCTTGGCCACGACGATGACGAGGACGCTCGGGACGGGGG
>VAYJ01000021.1:17547-25318 GCA_005888465.1 Actinomycetota bacterium | reverse complement strand
CGGACTTGTCGTCGCCGGCGCCGCGGCCGAAGAGCCGGCCGTCGCGCTCGACCGGCTCGTAGGGCGGCGAGGTCCACAGCTCGAGCGGGCCTTCGGGCTGCACGTCGTGATGGGCGTAGAGCAGGACCGTCGGCGCCCCTTCGGGCGCGGGGATCCGTCCGAGCACGGCGGGGTGCGCCCCTTCGACCTCCAGGATCTGGGTCTGCATCCCGGCGGCGTCGAGGAGCTCGCGGGTGGCGCGCGCCGATTCGCGGACGTTCGCCGGGTCGAACTCCGCGAAGCTCACCGAGGGGATGCGAACGAGCTGCTCGAGGTTCGCGCGGACCGACGGCATGAGGTCCGCGACGCGCTGCGTGATCGTGGATGCGTCGAATGCGCTCATGCGCCGAAGCCTACACGGCGAGGCGCTCGGCCGATCAGCTGGGGATGCCGCTCGCCGTTTGGACGATCTGACTGATCGAGGTGCTCCCGAACTGCGCCCCGTCGATCATCTCCTGGAGCATCGCCTTCGACTGCGGACCGGAGACGACGACCGCGATCACCACGTAGAGACCCGACGTCGGGATGCCGACCTGCCGGATCGGGCCGTAGCCGGGCGCCGCGACCACGTAGGCCCATCGGGTAGCGGCGCCGGCGACGTGGCACGTGCCGGTCGCCGAGGCTACGTAGTCGCTGGGGGAGAAGCGCTGGCCGCTGAGGTCAGGCGGCCGATCGAGAATCACCTTGCTGGTGTCGGCATGGCACCCCTTCTGTCCCGCGAGCGAGGCGAGCTCGTCGCTTCGGGCCGCCAGGTAGTAGTAGTCCGACGGGATCCCCTCGGCGCCGATGTCGACCCAGAAGGCCTCCATGCCCCGGACCGTCCCCGTGGCCTCGTCCCAGTCCGCGAGCCGGGGCGACGCGATGAACCCCTCCTGCGGGAAGCGGTTCGTGGGAAGCGGCGCGGCCTGCCACGAGCCAGGGACGATCGCTCGAACGCTCCCGGATTGGATCTGGACGAAGGGCGAGGGGGTCGCGGAGTCCACGGGCCGGATCGAGAAGGCCGGGAGCGTGGTGCCGGGTGGGGTCGACGGGAGACGGGTGCAGGCGGTCAGCACCGCGGCCACACAGGGCAACAAGACTCGGGCGCGCACGATCCTCCCCTTGGCCGAAGTGTACGCACGGCCGGAGGTGTTCGCCACCGGGCGGGCGTAGAATGCGAGCCAATCGAATAGCGCGTCTCGAGGTGGCTCGTTGCGGGGTGGGCACCCCGCGCGGGCTCCAAGAGGAAAGCCGGTGCAAGTCCGGCACGGTCGCGCCACTGTGACCGGGGAGCGAACCCGAGAATTGCCACTGGGGCCGCAGGGCCCTGGGAAGGCTCGGGGGAGCGCAACGCCGAAGGGCGTCCATCCGGAAGTCAGGAGACCTGCCTCGCGACGGTTCGGCCGCGCTCTTCGCGCAAAAGAGAGGCCACCCGAGCAACCGAGGAGCCTCCGGCGAGAGCCGGGGGCTTCGTTCGTCGAGGGGGGCCGCGACCGAAAGGAGACGGGGATGGACGTTCGCAGGTCCTGGTTGGCGCCGGTGCTGGTGGCGCTCGCTCTGGTCGTCACCGGATGTGCCTCGAAGCAGCCTTCGACCTCCGGGCACGGATCGCCGGCCGTGTCGGTGTCGCCGGCGCCCACGTTTCCCCTCACGATCACCGACGACGAAGGCGTGAGCGTCACGATCACTGCGCCACCGAAGCGCATCATCACGTTCGCACCGTCCAACACGGAGATCGTGTTCGCGCTCGGATTGGGGAGCGAGGTCGTCGGGGTGTCGGGGAGCTTCGACGACTATCCGCCGCAGGCCAAGACGATCACGCAGGTGGGCGGCTCGGGCGACTTCGGTGTCGACCCGAACGTCGAGAAGGTCGTGTCGCTCCAGCCCGATCTCATGCTCACGATCGCCGGGGGCGACCAGTGGAAGGCTCGCCTGCGCGAGATCGGCATCACCGTGTTTACGATCAACGCCACAGGCTTCACGGACCTCCTACACGACATCCGAACGGTCGGGGAGATCACCGGGACCTCCGCCGCGGCGGCGACCCTCACCGCGCAGATGGCGACCAAGGAGCAGGCGGTCGAGGCGGCGGTCGCGAAGGAGGCACGCGTCTCGTGCTTCTTCGAGGCGTACTACCCGCCGCTCACGACGATCGGTCCCCACACCTTTATCTTCGACCTGCTGGAGCGCGCGGGTTGCGACCCGGTGAGCGGAGGAGCGAAGTCCGACTACCCCGAATGGTCCGTCGACCAACTCGTCGCGGGCGGGCCGGCGGTGTACCTGGTGGCGTCGGAGTCAGGCGTGTCGGCGGCGGCCGTGGCCAAGCGGCCCGGGTTCGCGGCGATCCCGGCCGTCCGCGACCGCAAGGTCCTCCTGGTGAGCTCGGACCTGATCAGCCGGCCGGGCCCGCGCGTGATCGATGGCCTGATGGCGCTTGCCGAGGCCCTGCATCCCGCTGTCTTCAGCAGCCCGTGAGGACGATCCGCCGCCGGTGGGCCATCCCTGCGCTCGGCGTGCTCCTGGTGGGCGCCGTGCTCGCGGGGGTGGCCTTCGGCACGATCGGGATCGCGCCCGCGACGTCCGTGCGCCTGATGCTCTGGAAGCTGCACCTCGCCCACCGGCCGGCAGGCGTGGCCGAGTCGACCGCCGTCATCCTGTTCCAGCTGCGGCTGCCACGCGTGCTGCTCGCTGCGCTCGTCGGGGCCGCGCTCGCCGCGGCCGGCACCGTCTTCCAGGCGCTGTTTCGCAATCCGATGGCCGACCCCGCGATCATCGGTGTGTCCTCGGGCGCGGCGCTGGGGGCGATCGTGGTGATTCTGCTCGGCGCAGGTGAGGCGCTCGACGCCATGGGCGTGTCCGCGGCGGCGTTCGTCGGTGCGCTTCTCACCGCCTTCGTCGTGTATCGCCTGGCGCGCCTGGGCCCGTCGGTGCAGGTCGCGACCCTGCTCCTGTCCGGGATCGCGGTCGCCGCGATCGTCTCGGCGGTGATCTCGCTCGTGATGACCTTCTCGGGGCAGAACATCCGCAGCATCTACTTCTGGTTGCTCGGCGGCCTGGGCGCCCGGGGATGGCAGTCGGTGATCGCGGCGCTTCCCTTCGTGGCGGTCGGGATGGCCCTCGCCGCCGCGAGCGCCCCGGACCTCAACCTGATCGCGCTCGGGGATGAACGAGCGGCGCAGCTCGGGCTTCCCGTCGACCGGTTCAAGGTGGTTACGCTCGCGACGGGGTCGCTCCTCACGGCCGCGGCCGTCTCGGTCTCGGGGCTCATCGGGTTCGTTGGGTTGATGACGCCGCACATCCTTCGGCTGGTCGTGGGGGCGGATCACCGGCGGCTGCTCCCGGCCTCGATCCTGGGCGGCGCGTCGTTCATGATCCTCGCCGACCTCGTGGCCCGAACGGCCGTGCGTCCTGAGGAGATCCCCGTCGGGGCGGTCACGGCGGTGCTGGGCGGACCGTTTTTTCTCTACCTCCTCCGGCGCGAGCGAAGGGCGGCCGGTGCGCGAGCCTGAGCCGCGCGGGCTCGAGCTCCATGTCGTCCACGCGGGCTACGGGCTCCGGCCGGTCCTCGCGGGCGTGTCGATGCGGGCGGAGCCGGGGCGCGTCACCGGCCTGATCGGGCCGAACGGTTCCGGCAAGACGACGCTCGTGCGCGTGGCATCCCGTGGCCTTCGTCCAAGCGCCGGCTCCGTAACGGTCGCCGGCGTCGACCCGTACGCCGTTTCCGCCCGGCTTTCGGCGCGCATCGTCGGGGTGGTCCCCCAAGAGCTCGCGCCCGCCTTCGAGTACACGGTCCTCGAGCTGGTGCTCATGGGCCGCGCGCCCCATCGCTCGCGGTGGGGTGCAGGGACGGAGGACTGGGCCCACGCACGGCGGGCCATGGGGGCCGCGAACGTCCTGCACCTGGCGGATCGCCCGATCGGCGAGCTGTCGGGCGGGGAGCGGCAGCGGGCGGTGCTCGCCCAGGCGCTCGCGCAGGACACGCCGATCCTGCTCCTGGACGAACCGACGACCCATCTCGACATCCGTCACTTGGTCGAGATCCTGGGGCTCGTTCGCGGCCTCGCCAGGGACGAGGGGCGAACCGTGCTCGTGATCTTCCACGACCTCAACCTGGCGTCGGCGTACTGCGACGAGATCGTGGCGCTCTCCGAGGGACGAGTGGTCGCTGCCGGCTCGCCGGAGCACGTGATCACGCGTGGGCTGGTGCGGGACGTCTTCGGCCTGGAGGCCGACGTGGCGCCGGCGGGGGTCACGGGCCGCCCCTCCGTCGTCCTCTCCCCGCCGGTCGCCGCCGCGTCGCCGAACCCGCTCGGCGCGCCGCGCGCCCATGTGGTCGGCGGAGCGGGCAGGGGCGCAAGCGTGATGCGCGCCCTGGCCGAACGAGGCTTCGCCGTCTCGACCGGCGTGCTCCACGTCGGCGACACCGATGCCGCGGTGGCCGAGCGGCTGAACCTGCTTCGGATCAGCGTGCCGCCGTTCTCCATCATCGACGCCGCCTCTGCCCGGGACGTGCGCTCGATGATGGCGGAGGCGTCGCTCGTCGTGGTGTGCGACGCGCCGTTCGGACCCGGCAACGTGGAGAACCTGCGCGCGGCGCTGCACGTCGCGCGCTCGGGTGGCGCCGTGGCGTTGCTGCAGCAGGTCCCGATCGAGGAGCGGGACTTCACCGGTGGGGAGGCGACCGCGCTCTGGCGGGAGCTCGCTTCCTGCGCCACGACCTATGGATCGGTCGATGCCGTGCTGGGGGCGGTCGGGCCTCGCGACTAGTCGACCAGGCCGCGGCGCATCGCGATCGCGACGGCCTCGGCGCGGTCGTTCGCCCCGAGCTTCTCGTAGATCCGCTCGAGGTGCGTCTTCACCGTGTGCGGGGAGATGTGCAGGTCGTGGGCGACCTCCTTGGTGGTGGCGCCGTTCGCGACCCGCTGCAGGATCTGCTTCTCGCGCGGGGAGAGCGGGACGTCCTCGTGCGGCTGGTGGATGAACTCGGCTTCCTCGATGAACTTCCTGGTGAGCGCGGGGGCGATGACGGCCCCGCCTTCCTGCGCGCGTTTGGCGGCGTGGATCAACTCGCCGGCGCTCGAGTCCTTCAAGAGGTACCCCGCCACACCCGCGCGAATCGCGTCGCCCACGGATGCCTGCGACTCCTCGACCGTGAACAGGATCACCTTGGCGTTCGGGTCGTTCTCCCGGATGGCCTTCGTCGCCTCGATGCCGTTCATCCCCGGCATCCGCACGTCCATGAAAACGATGTCGGGATCGAGTTCCTTCGCGGCCTTCACGGCGTCCGGGCCATTGGTCGCTTCTCCGACGATCTCGATCTCGTCGGAGGTGGAGAGCGCCGACCGAAGCCCGTCCCGCGTGACCGGATGGTCGTCGACGATGAGAACCCGCATGGGCGCCTCGCTCACGTGTTGCATGCTCGGACCCGGTCGAGGCGGGCTGCCGGCCGGGCCTTAGAATAGACCCGAAGGAGCTGTCAATGACCGAAGCGACCGAACCAATTCTCGAGGAGCAGCACGGCGTGCGCGATCAAGTCATGGATGCGCTGCGCAACGTGCACGACCCCGAGCTCGGCATCAACATCGTCGATCTCGGGCTCGTCTATGGCGTCGACATCGAGGGCGAGACCGTGCACATCACCTACACCCTGACGACCATGGGCTGTCCGATCGGACCGCTGATCGAACAGGAGATCATGCGGTTCCTCGCGGACGTCCCGGGCGTCGAGAAGGTCGACGCCGAGATGGTCCTGCGCCCGGCCTGGACGCCCGACATGATGTCCGAAGAGGCCAAGGCCGCCCTCGGGTTCTTCTAGCCTCCCGGAGAGGGTTGCATCTGAAAGCCCACCTGCGGGATGATTCCGATTGAATCCATCGGAATCGAGGGAGGGTGTCATGGCCCAGTACGCGAACCCGGACGCGCTGGTCGAGACCGAGTGGCTCGAGGGGCACCTGGACGACCCCTCGATCCGCGTCATCGAGGTCGACGAGGACACGACCGCGTACGAGAAGGGCCACATCCAGGGCGCGGCCGGGTGGAACTGGAGCACGGACCTCCACGCGCCGGTCGGCCGGGACTACGTCGACCAGGCCGGGCTCGCCGCGCTCCTCCAGCGGGCCGGCGTGGGACCCGACACGACGGTGGTGCTCTACGGCGGGAACAACAACTGGTTCGCCGCCTACGCGTACTGGCTGCTGCGCTACCTCGGCTTCGGGAACGTGAAGCTCCTGAACGGTGGGCGCAAGAAGTGGGAGCTCGAGAGCCGCTCGCTCACCATGGACGTGCCGTCGCACGCCGCGACCGACGTCACGATCACGGAGCCCGTCAACGGGGGCATCCGCGCGTTCCGCGACGAGGTGCTCGGCGAGGTGAAGAAGGGGGGCGGGGCGTTCGTCGACGTTCGCTCGCCCGAGGAGTACCGGGGCGAGAAGCTCGCGCCGGACCACCTCCCGCAGGAGCAGGCGCAGGTTCCGGGCCACATCCCGGGCGCGGCGAACATCCCGTGGGCGAAGGCGGCTCGCGACGACGGGACGTTCAAGTCCGCCGACGAGCTGAAGGCGCTCTACGACGGCGCCGGTATCACGGGGGACCGGCCCGTCATCGCTTACTGCCGGATCGGCGAGCGCTCCTCTCACACGTGGTTCGCACTCACCCAGCTGCTCGGTTACGAGGGGATCAAGAATTACGACGGGTCCTGGACGGAGTACGGATCGCTCGTTGGGGTGCCGGTCGAGAAATAGGCCCCTGAGCAGCGAGTTTGAATCCGACTAAGCCAATACGGTTCACGGTGAGCAGCGTGTAGACTGGACCTCGTCATGGCCGTTACCCAAGAGGAACATCTCAAGGAGCTGACCAAGGGGTACCGCTTCGGCTGGAGCGACCCGGCCCATTCGGTCTTCACGCCCAAGCGAGGCCTCTCGGAGCAGGTCGTGGAGGAGATCTCCGAGATGAAGTCGGAGCCGGCGTGGATGCGGAAGTTCCGGCTCAAGGCGCTCAAGCACTTCCAGGCCAGGCCCATGCCATGGTGGGGTGCAGACCTGTCGGAGATCGACTTCGACAACATCTTCTACTTCATCCGCTCGACCGAGAAGCAGGCCGCCAACTGGGACGAGCTTCCGGACGACATCAAGGGGACCTGGGACAAGCTGGGGATCCCCGAGGCGGAGAAGAAGTACCTGGGCGGCGTCTCTGCGCAGTACGAGTCCGAGGTCGTGTACCACAAGATCAAGGCCGAGCTGGACGCCATGGGCGTGCTCTTCACGGACATGGACTCCGCGCTTCGGGATCACCCCGACCTCGTGAAGGAATACTTCGGGACGATCATCCCGCCGAACGACAACAAGTTCGCCGCGCTCAACTCCGCGGTGTGGTCGGGGGGGTCGTTCGTCTACGTCCCCGAGGGTGTTCAGGTGGACATCCCGCTCCAGGCCTACTTCCGGATCAACGCCGAGAACATGGGCCAGTTCGAGCGGACCCTGATCATCGCGGAGCCGGGCAGCTACGTGCATTACGTGGAGGGTTGCAGCGCGCCCATCTACACCAGCGACAGCCTGCACTCGGCGGTGGTCGAGATCATCGTGAAGCCGGGGGCGCGCGTTCGGTACACGACCATCCAGAATTGGTCGACCAACGTCTACAACCTGGTGACCAAGCGCGCCGCCGCGTACGAGGACGCCGTCATGGAGTGGATCGACGGAAACATCGGCTCGAAGGTCACGATGAAGTACCCATCGATCTACCTGCTCGGCAAGGG
>VAYJ01000021.1:1898-17539 GCA_005888465.1 Actinomycetota bacterium | reverse complement strand
CGGCAAGGCCATCCACGCCGCCCCCTACACCTCCTCGGTGATCACCTCGAAGTCGGTCAGCAAGGGCGGCGGCCGAACGGGCTACCGAGGGCTGATCCGCGTGGAGCCCGGCGCTCATCACGCGAAGTCGATCGTTCGTTGCGACGCGCTGATCCTGGACGAGCAGTCGCGCTCGGATACCTACCCGTACGTCGAGGTCGAGGAGCAGAGCGCGCACTTGGGCCACGAGGCCACGGTGTCGCGGGTCGGCGAGGACCAGCTCTTCTACCTGATGAGCCGCGGGCTCTCCGAGGCCGAGGCGACGGCGATGGTCGTCAACGGATTCATCGAGCCGATCACGCGCGAGCTGCCGATGGAGTACGCCGTCGAGCTGAACCGGCTGGTCGAGCTGCAGATGGAAGGCGCGATCGGGTAGGCCGCGGAACGCCGGCCGGCGGCCGGGGCGGGCAGGACGCGGGGCAGGCCGGGCGGTCTGCCCCGATCGATGAGGAAGGCGGCATGCCGGACACCGACACGATGGCGGGTTTCGGGCGCGAGGCGCTCAAGTCGCTCGTTCGACGCGAAGAGGATCCGTTCGTCGAGGACCTGCGTCGCGGGGCCTTCGGCGAGTTCGAGGCGCTCCCCGTGCCCTCGCCGGAGACGGAGGAGTGGCGCTACACGGACCTGCGCCGCTTCGATCTCTCGTCCTTCGTTGCGGTGGACGGCGACACCGTGAGCCGTGAGCTGGATCCCGAGGCGCGGGCCGAGATCGACCGGCAGGGGGTCGTGTTCGAGGGCATCGACGAGGCGCTCCGGACGCATCCCGAGCTGATCCGCCCCCACCTCCACCGCAACGTCCCCACGGCCCGCTCGCGGTTCACCGCGCTCCACGGGGCATTCCGGACGGGGGGCACGTTCGTCCACGTGCCGGACGGCGTGCGCGTCGAGGTTCCGCTCCAGGCCATCACCTCGGTCGAGCGCGATGGGACGGCCGTCTTCCCCCACACGATCATCGTGACCGGCCGGGACGCGGAGCTCACGTTCGTGGAGCGGTATCGCTCCCCAGCCCTCGAGGGCGTGCTCTCCGACGCGATCGTCGAGATCGACGCCGGGCGGGGCTCGCGCGTGCGATACGTCGCGGTCCAGGAGTGGGGCGCCGGTGTGACGCACCTCGCGGTCCAGCGCGCGACGCTCGCCCAGGACGCCGAGCTCCGGTCGCTCGGGGTCGCGTTCGGCGCGAGCCTCTCCCGCTCGGAGGTCGAGAGCGTGCTCCAGGGAGACGGCTCCTCGAGCGAGATGCTGGGCGTGTACTTCGCGAACGGGGATCAGCACTTCGACCACCGATCGATCCAGGATCACATCGGCTCCCTCACGTCGAGCGACCTGCTCTACAAGGGGGCGCTGCGCGACCGATCGCGAACGATCTACTCGGGAACCGTGATCATCCGGCAGGGCGCCCACAAGTGCAACGCCTACCAGACGAATCGCAACGTGCTGCTCTCCGAGGAGGCGCGCGCGGATTCGATCCCGAACCTCGAGATCCTCTCGAACGACCCCGTCCGGTGCGGCCACGCGGCGAGCGTCGGCCCCGTCGACGACGACGCGCTCTTCTACATCCAGAGCCGCGGGATCCCCGACGCGGAGGCCGAGCGGCTGGTCGTGATGGGGTTTTTCCAGGAGGTGCTGGACCGCGTGTCGATCCCCGAGGTTCGAGGGGAGCTCGAGCGGGCGATCGCGCGAGAGCTGGAGCGAGGGAGCTGAGGCGTGTTGGTCGAAGTGGGTAAGGCGTCGACGATCCCGGAGGGGGAGGCCAGGCGGTTCACCGCGAACGGGACGGACGTCGCGGTGGTGAACCTGGGAAACGGGCACTTCCTGGGCGTGGATGACATCTGCTCGCACGCGGAGTCGTCCCTCTCCGAGGGCGAGGTCGACCTCGAGGAAGAGACGGTCGAGTGCCCGAGGCACGGCTCGGTGTTCGACCTTCGGTCCGGGCGCCCTCGCTCGCTCCCTGCGACGCTCCCGGTGCGTTCGTTTCCCGTCAAGGTGCAAGGCGATGCGATCCTGATCGAGGTGGAGGACTGATGGCGAGCACGATGGAAGAGGTCCGGGTGGCGACGCTCGTGATCCGCGGGCTGCGCGCGGAGGTCGAGGGCAAGGAGATCCTTCGGGGCATCGACCTGGAGGTCCCGCAGGGCGAGGTGCATGCGATCATGGGCCCCAACGGGTCGGGCAAGTCGACGCTCGCGAACGTGATCATGGGGCGGCCCGGCTACGTGCGCACGGCCGGTGAGATCCGGTTTCGCGGGCAGGACATCACCGGTCTGAAGCCGGACCAGCGCGCGCAGCTCGGGCTCTTCCTCGCGTTCCAGTACCCGACCGAGATCCCGGGCGTGTCGGTCGTGAACTTCCTTCGGTCCGCGTACAAGGCGGTGAAGGGCGAGCAGATCTCCGCGCTCGCGTTTCGCAAGCGCCTGAAGGAGAAGATGACACTCCTGGGCATCGAGGATGCGATGGTCGCGCGCTACGTGAACCAGGGCTTCTCCGGCGGGGAGAAGAAGAAGAACGAGGTGCTGCAGCTCGCGGTGCTCGAGCCGGAGATCGCGATCCTGGACGAGACCGACTCCGGGCTGGACATCGACTCGCTGAAGGCGGTCGCGACCGGCATTCAGCAACTGGTCGGCCCCCAGCTCGGGGTCTTGCTGATCACCCACTATCAGCGCATCCTGAACTACATCACGCCCGACCGGATCCACGTCATGATGGACGGGAAGATCGTGCTCTCCGCCGGGCCGGAGCTGGCGGGAGAGCTCGAGCGCAAGGGGTACGAGGGGCTGCGGAAGGAGCTGGGGCTGGCGCCCGAGCCGGCCGAACCGGCGTGATCGGCGAGCTGGACGTCGCGCGCATCCGCAAGGACTTCCCGATCCTGGAGCGGCGCGTCCACGATCGGCCGCTCGTCTACCTCGACAGCTCGAACACCAGCCAGAAGCCCCGGCAGGTCATCGACCGGGTGAGCGAGTTCTACGAGCGCCACAACGCGAACCTCTACCGCGGCGTCTACGAGCTGTCCGAGGAGGCCACCGCGATGTTCGAGGACGCCCGAGCGCGCCTCGCGCAGTTCATCGGCGCCTCGGACCCGGGGAGCGTGATCTTCAACCGCGGCACCACCGAGTCCACGAACCTCGTCGCTCACGGGTACGCGCGCAAGGTGCTCCGGCCCGGCGACGAGATCCTCCTCACCGAGATGGAGCACCACTCGAACCTCGTGCCGTGGCAGTTCGCGGCGCAAGCGACGGGCGCGACGCTCCGCTTCATCCCGCTCGCCGAGGACGGGACGCTCGACCTCTCGGGGCTCGAGTCGCTCCTCACCGAGCGCACGAAGCTCCTCGGCGTGAGCGGGATGTCGAACGTCCTGGGCACGATGCCGCCCCTGGAGAGGCTCGCGGCCGCCGCCCATGCGGTCGGCGCCGTGATCGTCGTGGACGGCGCGCAGCTCGTTCCGCACGCGACCGTCGACGTGCAGGCGCTCGACATCGACTTCCTCACGATCTCGGGCCACAAGATGCTCGGCCCCACCGCATCCGGCGGCCTCTACGGGCGTCGAGAGCTCCTCGAGCGGATGGATCCGTTCCTGGGTGGGGGCGAGATGATCCTGGAGGTCTATCCCGATCGATCGACGTTCAAGGCGCCGCCGTGGAAGTTCGAGGCCGGCACGATGAACATCGCGGAGGAGATCGGGCTCGCGGCCGCCATCGAGTACTTGGAGGAGCTCGGGATGCGGGCGGTTCGCCGACACGAGCAGGAGATCACCGCGTACGCGATCGCCCGGCTCACCGAGGCCGGGGCCACGGTGTTCGGCCCTCGCGACGTGGAACAACGCGGCGGGGCCGTGTCGTTCTGGTTCAAGGACATCCACCCCCACGACCTCGCCCAGATTCTGGATCAGGAGGGCGTCTGCATCCGGGCCGGCCACCACTGCGCGCAGCCCCTGATGCGGGTGCTCGGGGTCCCGGCTACGGCGCGCGCATCGTTCTACATTTACAACTCGAACGACGAGGTGGACGCGCTCGTGGGGGCGCTCGAGCGGGCGGAGGCGATCTTTGGCGCTTGAGGAGCTGTACAAAGAGGTCATCCTCGACCACTACAAGAACCCGAGGAACAAGCGGGACCTCCCCGGCGGGGAGCTCTCCTGCGCGCTGAACAACCCGCTCTGCGGCGACCAGATCACGATCCACGCACACCTCGACGACGGCCGCATGGCGGAGGTCACGTTCGAGGGGTCGGGTTGCTCGATCAGCCAGGCGAGCGCGTCGATGATGACCGAGGCCGTGACGGGACGAAGTCTCGAGGAGGCGAAGCGGCTCGCTGGGGAGTTCCGGGGGATGATGGAGGGCGCGGTCGAGCCCGACGAGGCGTCGCTCGGCGACCTCGTAGCCCTGAAGGGCGTCGTGAAGTACCCCGTGCGGATCAAGTGCGCGGTGCTCGCCTGGGACGCCTTCCAGGAGGCCGTCTCGGGCCCCGGCCAGACCTAGGGATGTTCCTCCGCGAGGGCGAGGTCGGCCGGCGCGTCGCCCCGCACCTTCGATCCGGGGAGCGGATCCTCGACTTCGGGACCGGCACCGGGCGCCTCAGTCGTTGGCTCGCCGGCCGGGTGGGGGTGCTCCCGACTGGCGCCGACCTCGTCGAGTACGGGAACCGCCGCCGCGACGTCCCGTTCATCCGGATGGACGATCCCTTCCACGTCCCGGCGCCGGACCGCTCCTTCGATGCGGTCCTGTTGCTCTTCGCGCTGCACCACAACCCCTTCGAGGCCCAGGGGAAGATCCTCGCCGAGGCGGCGCGCCTCGCGCGCAGGCGCCTCATCGTCTTGGAGGACACACCGATGAGTCCCGTGGACCGGGTCTGCAACGTCTTCTGGGACAAGGTGCTGAACTCCCGCCACGGCGTGCCGACGCCGTTCACGTTTCGGAGCGTGGGGGAATGGATCGACGTGTTCGCCGAGCACGACCTCGAGCTCGAGCACGTCGAGAGCTACCGGCCGAAATGGCCGACGCTCATGACGTATCACCACTCGGTGTTCGTCCTAGTACCCGGATCCTGGATCGGCTAGGGCTCGATCGCCGTCCCGGAGGCGATCACCGGGCCGTCGGGGATCCGGAGCGTCACAGTTTGGAACGCCGAGATGTCGGACGAGGTCACGAGCCAGGTCGCCCCGTCCCCCTCGCCTTCGATGTGCAGGGGCTGCAGCGAGATCGCGTGGCCGTTCGCAGAGGACAGGCTGACGGTGAGCTGGCCGATGTACCCGGGCACCCGCGCCATCACCAGGACCCAGCTCTGCCCCCTGTCGGAGTCGTAGAGGACCGCGGAGCCGTCGACCACGACGTCACTTCGCTGGACGAAGGTCACCACACGGACGTCCCGCCCCCCGAGGGCGTGCAGGAACAGGCGATAGCTCGCGGCATCGGAAGCCGAGCGCGCGGAGTCCGCCCGGAACCGATCGGCGTCGCGTTGCTCGATCGCGCCCCACGTGAGCGAGCCCGCGAGCGCCACGATCGCCGCGGCGAGCGCCGTCCACCGAAGGAGCGACCGCGTGCGACGGACCCTGGGACGCGGCGCCTCCACCCATTCCTCGGCGAGCACGCGCATGACACGGGCCTTGAGGTCGGGCGGCGGGTCCATGGCGTGGGCCGCGCCAGCGAACATGGTGACGCCCTCATCGAGGGTCCGCGCCTCCAGCCGGCAGCCCGAGCACGCGCGCAGGTGACGCCGCACCGCGGCCGCCTCCGTCTCGGAGAGCGTTCCCAGCGTGTAGTCCGGGAGCTGCGCCCGGACCTCCTCACAGCTCATGACCGACCTCCAGCGCGTCCCGAAGCTTCACGAGCGCCGTGCGGATGCGGGTCTTCGCGGTGCCGACTGGAATCCCTTCCAGCTCGGCGACCTCGGCGCTCGTCTTACCTTGGAAGTAGGCGAGCTCGAGAGCCGCACGCTGGCCCGCGGACAGACCGGCCATCGCGCGACGCGCGCGCGAGGCCATGTCGCGGGTCTCGGCCTGTTCTTCCGGCCCCGCCCCCGGCGAGACATCGCCCGGGTCCTCCTGCGCGGCGAGGACCCGGGTCTCGAGGACCCGCCGGCGGATGAGGTCGATCGCCAGGCTCCGGGCGACGAGCAGGACCCACGTGTCGAGGGACCCCCTCGTCGAGTCGAAGGAGTCGGCCTTGCGCCACACCTTAACGAACGTGTCCTGCACCAGATCCTCCGCCTGGGCGCCGTTGCCGAGCATCACCATCCCCAGTCCGAACACGCGGGGCGCGAATCGCGCGTAGAGCTCCTCCGCGGCGATCTCGTCCCGAGCCATGAACGCCCGGACGAGATCGGAATCGGACCGGTCGTCTCGCCGCATGCGGGCAAGCCTACGGCCGGTGACGTTCACGGCAAGTAGTACGCGTGAGCTGCCCGTTCAGCTTTCACCTCAGGCGGCGAATGCTCGAAGGTTGGCCAGCACGGTCTCAGCCAGGCCGTCGTCCCCGCTGGTGAGCAGGACCCCCTCGGCTAGGAAGGCCTCGGGGTCCGCTCGACGGCCCGCGACCAGGCAAAACGCGTGCCCCCGGCCCTCGATCAGCGCATCGGGGGCCTTGCCCGGGGCGGGCGCCTCCCGCGCGCTGAGCCCGCGATGCCACGAACCCGCCCCGACGCCACCGAGCTCGACCCGGATCGACTTGCCGGGGAACGAGAGCCCACCGCCAGGTCGTTCACGCAGAAGATCGGCGGGTGCTCGAGCCGAGGCGGGTTGTCGCCCGCGGCCAGAATGTCTTCCCCGTGCAGGTACCACTCCATGACGCGGGACTGGATCAGATAGCTCACGCCGAGGTCGCCCGCGACCCACGGGACCTGCCGCGAGCCCCAGTCCTCCGGGCTCACCCGGGACGCTCGGGCAAGGAACAGGTCGGCCGCGCCGCCCCACTCCCGGGCTACCGAGAACACGGGGCGGTCGGCACGGCGTTCGACCGTCCATCGATTGAACTCGTCGAGTGCGAAGGGGGCGCCCGCGAGTGACTTCCGGAACTCCTCCAGCTCACTGGGCTCCTCGTCGCCGATCACCGCCGCGGCCGCCACGTCGGCCGCGGCGAGGTGGCTCACGATGTCGCGGGTTCGCCATCCGGCGCTCGGGCTCTCCGCGTCCCACGCGTCGGGCGGTGTGTACTGGACGGTTCGGCCCAGCGCGTCCCGTTCGGCCCGCGCGGTCGAGAGGAGCCATGGTCGGTCGAGCGTCATGGGCGGGTCGGGATTGTACCCTCTCCGCCGTGCGTATCCTCGTCGCGCCCGACAAGTTCCGCGGGACCCTGAGCGCGGCGAGCGCCGCGGATGCGATCGCCACGGGGGTTCGGCGCGCGATCCCCGACGCCGCGATCGACGCCGTGCCGATGGCGGACGGGGGCGAAGGAACGCTCGATGCGCTCGTCGCAGCCCTCGGCGGAGAGCCGTACGAGCGCACCGTGTCCGGGCCGCTCGGAGACCCGGCGCAAGCGGCCTACGCCGTGGTCCCGAGCGCGAGCGGACCGACCGCAGTGATCGAGATGGCGCGGGCCTCGGGGCTCGCGCTCATCGCCCGGCGCCGCGATCCGCTCCGCGCGAGCACGCGGGGCACGGGCGAGCTGATCGCCGCGGCGGCGGCCGCCGGGGTCCCGAGCGCGGTCGTGTGCATCGGCGGGAGTGCAACGAACGACGCGGGGGCGGGCATGGCACAGGCGCTCGGCATCCGGCTCCGGGACGAGCAGGGGAACGAGCTCGCGCCCGGCGGCGCCGCGCTCAGCGGGCTCGCGAGGATCGACGCGAGGGGCCTGGACCCGGCGGTTCGCGCGATGCGGATCGTCGCGGCGACCGACGTCGACAACCCGCTCTTCGGCCCGAACGGGGCGTCGCTCGTCTACGGTCCGCAGAAGGGAGCGACGCCGGAGCAGGCGGCGCTCCTGGACCGGGCGCTCCGGCACTTCGCTGCGATCGTGCACCGAGACCTGGGCGTGGACGTGCGCGACCTCCCCGGGGCGGGAGCCGCGGGTGGTCTGGGCGCGGGGCTGATCGCGTTCCTCGGCGCGCGGCTTCGGCCCGGCGTGGAGGTCGTCATGGAGGCGGTCGGGCTTCGCGCCCGACTGGAGTCGGCGGACCTCGTCATCACCGGCGAGGGGCGGTTCGACGAGCAGTCGCTCCGCGGCAAGGTGCCGCACGGCGTCCTCTCGGCCGCCGAGGAGTTCGGGGTCCCGGCGGTCGTGCTCTGCGGGGAGCGGGCGATCGACGTCGAGGGCGTTCGTGTCGAGAGCCTGGTGGAGCGGTTCGGCGAGCAGGTCGCGCGGGACCAGGCTCGGTCGTCGCTCGAGACGCTGGCGGCCGAGGTCGCGACCGACCTCGCGAGGAGGGGATCGGGTGGCCGACGCGGTTGAGCGCTTCGAGGAGGCGGCGCGGGCCCTCGGGAGCGCCGTCGCCGTCCGGCGGTTCCCCGAGGGAACCCGGACCGCTGCCGATGCGGCCGCAGCGATCGGCTGCGGCGTCGGCCAGATCGTCAAGTCGCTCGTCTTCGTCGGAGACGGTGGGGCGTTCCTGGCGCTCACGTCCGGGTCCAACCGGGCCGACCCGGCGCGCCTGGCACTCCTGCTTGGCGACACCTCCCCCGTGCGGAAGGCCACGGCCGAAGAGGCCCGGGAGGCGACCGGCTTCGCGATCGGCGGGACGCCACCCTTCGGCCACCCGCGACACCTCCGCGTCTTCGTCGACCGGGACCTCATGGCGCACCCGGGCGTCTGGGCCGCGGCGGGCACGCCGGATTCGGTGTTCCCGATCAGCCCGCAGGATCTCCTGCGGCTCTCGGGAGGCCATGTGGTGGATCTCAAGGTCGAGGGCTGATCGCCGATCGAGGGAGAGGAACCCGTCGGCAGCGTCGCTATACTGGGGAGGCAGATGATCACGCTCACGGAATCGGCGGCAGGCAAGGTCAAGGAGCTCCTCCAGGAGGAGGGACGCTCGGACATCGCGCTCCGGGTGGCCGTCCAGCCGGGTGGCTGCTCGGGCCTTCGCTACGCGATGTACCTCGACGACGAGATCGCCGAGAGCGACACCGCCCAGGAGCAGTTCGGCGTACGCATCGTGGTGGACCGCATGAGCGCGCCGTACCTCGACCAGGCGAAGGTGGACTTCCTCGACACCCTCGAGCAGTCCGGGTTCACGATCGACAACCCGCTCGCGCAGGGAGGCTGCGCTTGCGGGCACTCGTTCCACTAGGCCTTACAGGCCCAGCTGCTCCTTCGCCAGTCGCGTCCCCTCGACCATGTGCTGCAGCTTGCGGTAGGCCACGTCCCATGACCGCGTCCGCAGGCCGCAGTCCGGCGTGACCTGGATCCGGGCCGCATCGCCGAAGACGTCGACCGCGTAGAGGATGCGATCGCGAACGAGCTCCGGCGGCTCCACGAAGTCCGTGTGGATGTCGATCACGCCGAGTCCCAGCGACGGCCGGTAGGGGAGGTCGCGGAACCGCTTGATCACAACGTAGCCGGGACGCGCTGCGTCGGACACGCCCAGCTCCCGGCTGTCGTAGTTCGCGAAGCCGACACAGAACTGCCGGCACTCCGTCATGGCCTCGATGCCGGGGAAGAAGAGGTCGTAGTCGGAGAAGCAGAGGTGAGTGGAGAACGTCGCACCCGAAAGGCCGCTCACGCTCTCGTTGAAGCTCTGAGCGAACAGGTCGAGCTCGTCCGGTCCCGTGCTCCCGGCCGGCTCGTCGATCTGGATCCACCGGGCGCCCAGGCCGATCAGGGCCTCGTTGTTCGGGCGGATCATGTTGCGGGCGACGTCCAGGATGAACTCGCGCCGGGCCGCGCGGCGCTTGGCCAGCCGTACCTTGTGCGCGTGGCTCACGTCGTGGTCCTGTGCCGAACGCTCGTCGAAGCTCCAGTCCGCGATGGTGTACGCGCCGGTGATCGGGACCTTCAGGTGGGCCTGGGCCGCGCCCTGCAGGAATGCGAACTCCGCGTTGTGGTACGCCTCCTTCAGCGAGATCGGCCCGGTCACGGCGGCCTTCGAGTAGTACTTGTTGTCGAACGCCCGCACGCTCCCGCGCCACGCGAAGCCGTTGGTGTGCGCGACCGCCCAGGCGTACATCTCCGAGCGCTGCTGCTCGCCGTCGTAGACGACATCCAATCCGGCGGACTCCTCCAGCCGAAGCGCGTAGCGGCTCGCCCAGCGCTTCACCGCTTCCTTGTCCTCGGCCGACTGCAGCGGTGCGCGTTCCAACAGTTCGATCAGCTGCTCGTGGTCGGGCACACCAACCCGAACGCCCCAGTCCTTCGCGTCCTGGACGTCCTTCGCGGAAACCGGCTTGCCCGCGTAGGCCGCCGTGCGCCAGCCCGGCTTGTCGAGCGAGCCGACCTCGTGGCTCAGCAGCGGGGTCGACGCGAGGTCGAGCGTCGCGCTCATGCCAAACCCTCCCGCACCCTTGCGGCGATCTCGCCCAGGCGCAGGACCTTCTCTCGTGCCAGGTCCCGCGGCAGGAACTCCAGCTCGCAGTTCGACGACACGTAGAGCGACGGTGCCCCGGTAGCCTCGGCGACCTGCCGGACGAACGCCGCGGTCTCCTCCGCCGGCTCGATCGGCGAGCTTCGGCCGTCGAGCGCGCCCGCCAACAGCCCGATCTCCCACCCCGACCCGAGCTCGTCGACGTCCGTCTGGACGAAGTCCACTCCCAGCGCGTCGATGGGCAACTTCCGCAGCCGATCGATGTGCGGCCCCGAATCGGCGAAGTACGTGTGCAAGACCAACGTGACCCCCGCCGTCGCTTCGCGCAGCTCGAGGACGGCCTTCTCGAACTCGCCCCAGTCCGCCGCGTCGATGCCGAAGTAGGGGAGCCACGGCTCCTCGAGATGGATCAGGCTGTAGCCGCGGCCGGCCAGGCCCTCGCAGACCGGCCGGAGGACCTCGCGGGTCAAGTCGAGCATCAGCGCGTTCCGGTAGTCGTCCGAGTGGGCGGCGCGCGAGAACAGGAACGGCGACGGCATCGTGGCCACCTTCGGGCCAGGCACGTCGCCGTCGTCCGCCATCTCCGCCGGCACCGGCCCCGACACGGTCAGGTCGCCCGTGACCTCGGGGGCCCGGAAGAACGAGTTGTTGTCGAACCACCGCACCAGGGTTCGGGCGTCCAGGCCGCCTGAGAGCCCGACGAGCGGCCGGAAGAGGTCCTGCCAGCGCAGCAGCCCATCGGAGAAGAAGTCCATCCCGGCGTCGCGCTGGACCTCGACGAAGTCGTCCCGGTCGGCCCGGTAGGCCGCCTCGACCTCGTCGGGCGTGGTGCGCCCTCGCTCCAGTCCCCGCGTCGCCGCGACGACGTCCTCCGACCGAGGGTAGATCCCATGCTGATACGCGCCGACCGCGGTCGTCATTGGGGCGAGATGCTAGCAGGGGGCGAGGGGCTGAACGGTGGAGATGTGGTGCAGCCGCTCGCGCGTCGTACAGTAAGGGCGAGAGGTTCCAAGGAGTGAGATGACCACGAAGACCGTCCTGGAGAAAGACCATGTCGTCGTCCGGTTCGCCGGGGACTCGGGCGATGGGATGCAGTTGACCGGCGACCGATTCACCAATGCCACGGCCATCATGGGCAACGACCTGGCCACCCTGCCCGACTTTCCGGCCGAGATCCGGGCACCCGCGGGCACGTTGGCGGGGGTTTCGGCGTTCCAGATCCACTTCGCGTCGCGGGACATCGTAACGCCCGGGGACGCACCGAACGTGCTCGTTGCGATGAACCCGGCGGCGCTGCGGGCCAACCTTCGGGACCTGGAGAAGGGTGGCACGCTGATCGTGAACGAGGACGCCTTCTTCGACCGGAACCTCGAGAAGGCCGGCTATTCGAGCAACCCGCTCGAGGATGGTTCGTTGGATGGCTACCAGGTGTTCCGGGTGCCGATGACCTCGATCACGACGCGTGCGGCCGAGGGCATCGACATCACGAAGAAGGAGGCCGAGCGGGCGAAGAACATGTTCGCGCTCGGGCTGCTCTCCTGGATGTACTCGCGGCCGACGGACCTGACGCTGCGCTGGATCGAGGAGAAGTTCGCGACGAAGCCGGAGATCCTGGAGGGGAACGTCGCGGCCTTTAAGGCCGGCTACAACTTCGGCGAGACGACCGAGGTCTTCGCCCACACCTACGAGGTGAAGAAGGCGGACCTCGCGCCGGGGATCTACCGGAACGCCAACGGGACGACGGCCTTGGCGTGGGGGTTGATCGCGGCGAGCGCGACGAGCGGCCTGCCGATCTTCTACGCGAGCTACTCGATCACGCCGGCGTCGGAGCTGCTGCACGAGCTGTCGCGGCACAAGAACTTCGGGGTGCGGACGTTGCAGGCCGAGGACGAAATCGCTGCCGCGGGGATCGCGCTCGGGGCGGCGTTCGCCGGCCACCTCGGCATCACGGGGACGAGCGGGCCGGGGCTGGACCTCAAGCAGGAGACGATCGGCCTGGCGGTGGCGCTCGAGCTCCCGATGATCATCGTCGACGTCATGCGTGCCGGGCCGTCGACGGGGATGCCGACGAAGACCGAGGCCGCTGACCTGCTACCGGCGATGTTCGGGCGTCACGGCGAGTCACCGATCCCGATCGTCGCGTCGCACACGCCGGCGAGCTGCTTCGACGTGGCGGTCGAGGCGGTCCGCATCGCGGTCACGTACCGGACGCCCGTGATCATCCTCACCGACACGTTCCTGGGGAACTCGTCGGAGCCATGGCGCCTCCCGGACCTCTCGCTGCTGCCGAAGATCGACCCGCATTTCGCGACGCAGGTGAACCACGACGACGGGTTCATGCCGTACCTGCGGGACGAGCATCTCGCCCGTCCATGGGCGGTGCCGGCAACATCTCGTACGACCCGGCGAACCACGAGCGGATGACGCACCTGCGCACGGCGAAGGTCGAGAAGATCGCCGAGAGCATCCCGCCTCTCGAGGTCGACGACCCCGGCGGCGACGCGGAGCTCCTGGTGTTGGGATGGGGATCGAGCTACGGGGCGATCCTCGCCGGGGTCCGGCGGGCACGGGACGGCGGCCGTCGCGTCGCGATGGCCCACCTCACGCACCTGAACCCGATGCCGGTGAACATCGGCGACGTGCTGCACCGGTACCCGCGCGTCCTGCTGCCGGAGATGAACCTAGGCCAGCTCGCGACGATCCTGCGGGCGCGGTTCCTCATCGATATCGAGAGCTTCATGAAGGTGCAGGGCCAGCCGATCCTGGCCCACGAGATGCAGGACGAGATCCTTCGGAGGACCTCCGCATGAGCGTGACCCTGACGAAGAAGGACTTCACGAGCGACCAGGAGGTCCGCTGGTGCCCCGGCTGCGGGGACTACGCGATCCTCTCAACGGTGCAGAGCTTCCTGCCCGAGCTCGGCATCCCGACGCACAACACGGTGTTCGTGAGCGGCATCGGCTGCTCCGGCCGGTTCGTCTACTACATGGACACCTACGGGGTTCACGGGATCCACGGGCGCGCGCCGGCGATCGCCACGGGGATCGCGACCGCACGGCCGGACCTGCACGTCTGGGTGATCACCGGGGACGGCGACGCGCTCTCGATCGGCGGGAACCACCTGATCCATGCGCTTCGGCGCAACGTGAACCTGAAGATCCTCATGTTCAACAACCAGATCTACGGGCTGACCAAGGGGCAGTACTCGCCCACCAGCGAGGAGGGCAAGGTCACGAAGTCGACCCCGTTCGGCTCGCTCGACCATCCTTTCAACCCGGGCGGCCGCGCAGCACGATGGCGCGGCGTTCATCGAGATCTACCAGAACTGCAACGTCTTCAACGACGACGCCTTCATCTCCCTCACCGGCAAAGACACCAAGGTGCAGAACCAAATCCGGCTGGAGCACGGGCAGCCAGTGACGTTCGGGCCCGAGGGCGAGCGGTGCGTCGCGGTCGAGTTCGATGGCACGCTTCGGATCGCCGACACGGCTGACGTGCCGCCCGAGCTCGTGTACGTCCACGACGCGCACCGCGAGGACCCGTCCACGGCCTTCGCGCTCGCGCACCTCTCGCGGGGCCCCACGACGCCGACCGCGATCGGCATCTTCCACGACGTGCCGCGACCGGTCTATGGTGAGCTGATGGAGCGCCAGATCGAACGGGCGACCGCGAAGCTCGGGCCCGGCGAGCTGGGTGCGCTCCTGCACTCCGGCGACACGTGGGAGGTCAGCGAGGCCTGACCGGCCAGCTCTCGCCGGTGCGCGCGACCTCCGCGCCGGCCGCGCACGCCGCAACGAGTGCCTGACGAACGTCCTGACCCTTCGCGAGCCGCGCGAGGAGAACGCCGGCGAAGGCATCCCCCGCTCCGGTCGTGTCCCTCGGTGCCGCAACCTCGGCCGCGGGTACCGACGTCCACCGTCCTCCTCGGCCGTGCCGCGCACCGCCGCCCCCCAGCTTCACGAACACGTCGCGGTAGCGCCCGGTGAGCTCGCCCGGCGAGAACGTCTCGGCCTCACGTTCGTTCAGAAGGAGCACGTTCGCCGTGGCCGTCGCGTCGAGGAATCGCGCCGTGCCGTAGACGCGAAGGAGCGGCCAGGAAGCCGCGTCGACGGCGACGAGGTCCGACGTCGCGCCGGCGAGGATCGCTCGCGCGGCCGCCTCGGACTCGTGATCGAACAGGGCGTAGCCGGACACGAGGAGTGCCCGCGCTCCTCGGGCGGTCACCGGAAGACGCTCGTCGAGGACGGCGTTCGCTCCACGATCGGAGACCATCGAGCGCTCTCCGGACTCGCTCACGACCAGCATCGTGCCCGTCGCGCGATCTGAGGAGCGTCGGAGCGGGGCGTTGACGCCACGGTCCCAGAGGGCGCCGAGGAGGAGGTGGCCCGCCGGGTCGTCCCCAACCGCGCCGTGCAGGACCACCCGGGCGCCCCCTGAGGCCGCCCACACGGCGGCGTTCGCGCCCCCGCCGCCCGGCCGGATTCGCACCGATCCGGGCACGTCACCGCCGGTCACGAGGGCCGGCGCTTCGACTCGGACGTCGAGCATCACGTCGCCGACGACGACGAGATCCGGGGGAGCAGAACCGCTGGACACGCTGGCTATGATCATGGCGCCGATGGCCGGACGCGTGCAGGAGGGCTCCCTCCCTCAGGACGAAGCCGAGCCCGCGAGCGAGGCGCGGGCTCCTACCGAGCGCGGCCGTAGCTGCGCCGAGTGCGGCGTGCGCCTGTCCCAGTACAACCCGGGGCCCCACTGCTGGCAGCACACCGTCGGGTGGCCCTGGCGGGGACCGTCGGCCAAGCCGCGCTTCTGACGTACGCTCGTCCGGATGGAGCGCTGGTGTCCCCGGTGTGAGTGGCTGGGCGAACGCGGCCGGGACGACTGCCCGGCGTGCGGCACCCCGCTCCTAGACGTCGTGGAGCCCGCTCCACCGCCGGTCACGAGTCCCGAGGATCCACCGCTTCCAGCCGCCGACCCGGATCCCACATCGTCCTTCGAGTCCGACCGGCGGCCGGGGCGCCGTCCGATCGAGTGGGCCGCGGCTGCGCTCGCCGTCGTCGTGGCCGTTGTGCCGGGCGTGCTCGGCTCGCCCAAGGGCCGCCTGCGCGCGCGCGGAGGGACCTCGGACCCTACCCCGGGGCTGCCGGCGAAGCTGGCGTATA
>VAYJ01000021.1:0-1851 GCA_005888465.1 Actinomycetota bacterium | reverse complement strand
GCCCGTCACAGTGGGCGGGGCGGGCGCCCAGGCGTTCGCCTGGGCGCCCGATGCCGTGCATTCGGTCCTGATCGATGCCGTGGGGGCGCTGCACGTCCTGCCGCAGGACCGCGCGTTCCCGGGCCCGATCCTCGGGATCGCGTTCTCCCCGGACGGCACGCGCGTCGCGGTCTGCTCGGGGCGGTCGTGGCCGCCGCGCATCACGCTGCTGCCGATTGGCTCGATCGACGGCCAGGCCGGGCCGAGCTTCGAAGGCTGCGAGCCCCACTGGTCGGCGGACTCGACCTACCTCGCCTATCGGCTCCCGTCGGTGCCCGCGCCGTACGGCACGTACGACGATTCGGGGTTCGGTGTGCTGAACACGCGACTCGTCGCGAGGTTCTCGATCCCCGGCTCGTGGCCGATGGCGTGGGCACCGGCCGCCGACCGCACGTTCGTCCCGCTCACCGACGTCGGCGCGGATGGACGTTCGATCGAGATCATGGATCCGCGGGGAGGGCAGCGAAGGGTCCTGCTGACGGCCCGCGCGCTCAGGGCGATCATCGGCAACCTCCACGTGGGACCGGTCGACCTGCTCTCGTGGTCGGATGACGGCACGCGTCTGGCGATCGGCTTCGGCCTGGGGGGCCCTGACTCGGTCGGCGGCGTCGCGGACGTCGACCCGAGCACGGGCGAGGGCAGGTTCGTCGCGGATCGGGGAGCCCCGACCAGGATCTCGTGGTCCTCGCGGGGATCCCTGCTCGTGGGGTTCGGAGACCACACGCGGTTGCTGGGCGCGTCGGGGAGCCTCTCGCTCGCCGTGCGGGACGCCACCTGGTCCTCCGATGGCCGTTGGATCCTGGGGCGGACGGAGGGCGGCTGGACCGTCGCCTCGGCGAGCGCGCCGCTCGCCGCTCGCCCGATCCAGGGATCCGTCGCGTGGATCGTCGCCAGCTGGTGCTGCCCGGCCGACCCCGGCATCGACGTCGGCGGAACCGGCCTGTAGCCGCCGCTAGAATGGCTCGTCGTGAAGGTGCTCCTGGTCTCCGCCGACCCCGCCGTCCGCCAGGCGATGGGGCTCTCGGCGCGCCGCATCGACCGGTCGGGACGCGGCGCCCCGGTCGAGGTCATGGAGGCAGAGGACGGCGTCGAGGCGATCGCCATAGCCTGGCGATGGCGTCCCGACGTCGTGGTCGCCGATGAGATCACGTCCCGCGCGGGCGCCTTCGCCGTCGCCAAAGACCTGAAGGGCGCCCTGCCACCACACCCGGCCAAGGTCGTGATCCTGCTCGATCGTCCGCAGGACCGCTGGCTCGCCGCGTGGTCCGGCGCGGACGCATGGTTCGACAAGCCCGTGAACCCGTTCGAGCTGGCCGACGCCGTCGCGGGACCTCCCGCGGCGCCCGAAGAGGAGGCGCAGTGAAGATCAAGCTCGTCCACGACGTATGCGGCCGTGAGGTCCTCGTGCCCCAGATCCTCGACAACGAAGGGCACTGCCCGTGGGACGGCAAGCCGTTCACCCGCGACTACACGGCGAACCTGGTCGAGGCGCTCCAGGCGTCGGAGATCGCCGGGACCGCGCTCGAGGGGGCGCTCGAGCGAGTGGCCGGCTTCGAGCCGTCCTTCGTCATCGAGGCCACCACGGTGCTCGGTCCCATCCAGGAGCAGCTTTCGCGACTCGGGGCGGCGCGCAAGGCGGCGGGCGCGTGACGCTCGAGACCAACGACTACACGGTGAGCGTCGCGGAGGAGACGGGCGGCTGGGAGGTTCGCATTATGGGCCGCAGCGGGAGCGTGGCGTGGTCCCGGCCGTGCGCCGACGCGGCCGAAGCCCGCACGTTCGCCTCGACCGTGCAGCAGCACATCTACTGGC
>VAYJ01000288.1 GCA_005888465.1 Actinomycetota bacterium | reverse complement strand
GCTTCCCGATTCTGGCGGTCCTCCTTGGCGCGCTAGCGGTCGCGGGCGGGTTGCGTGTCCGTGTCGACGAGGTCTGGGCGCCTACGGCTCACGCTGCTACGCCACCCCGGATCGAGCTGCCGGAGATGCTGGCCATCGAGCTGCCCACCGCCGGCATGACGTCCATCGCGCCGAGCGATTCTCCCCTCAGGGAGCTTCTCGAGTCGGCCTCAGCCCCTGGGCTTCAGGTCACCCACGATGTGCGCTCTCCGCTGCCCCTGGGGGCCACCCAGGTGACGTGGACGGCGTGGAGCGGGACCCCGGGGAGTAGCAGCCAGGCTCTGGTGACGCGGCAGGCCTGGATCTACGTCTTCCCGTTCGGTCAGACCCCTGCCGGTGTCTCGGGCAGACACGACGCGACAGCCGGCAACCATTCGGCCAAGGTTGTGCGCGATAGATGGGGCCGTGTGCACGTGACCTGGCTCGACGCGGCCCGCCCGGGGAGGGGAAGCACCATTCTCTACCGGAGTGGCGTGCACGATCCGGCGTCGGGGCGCTTCGCCTGGGACATCCCCGTCTCCCGTATCACGGATCCGAGCTCGGCGGTAGGGATGGTGTCCCTGGAAGCGAGCGCCAATGCCTTGCACTTCGCATGGACGACCGAGCGTACGACTCGCTATCTGCGCGTACTGAATCTGGGCGGACAGTGGCGCCCGGACCCCGTTCGTGACACGGGAGCCTGGGGGGGCGCCTACGACAACGGCTCGGATCTGGTCGTGCGCGGGGATGACGAGATTCACGTCCTCACCTATACCGGTCAGTACGCCGTGTCGACCAATGGGGGTGCGCGCTGGCGCGTGGAGCAGACTCCATGGCCCTCGGCGGAGACCAAGAACCCCGCCCTGGCCGTGGATGCCATGGGCGGCGCCCACGTCGTCTACGTGCAGAAGGTTCGGATTCCGAAGGAATGGAAGAGTGGCCAGCCCAATGGTGCCTACTGGCAGCTACGCTACGTGCGCCGTCAGGCGCAGGGCGGCTGGACTGACGCCCAGGACGTGCTCGGGGCCTTTCCGGAGTGGCGTGACCAGGGCATGAGCCGTGATGTGCTCGCCGACTGGCCCGATATTCTGGCGGATCGGCAGGGCAACCTGCACCTGGGCTTCCACGGCACCGCCAACACGGGCAAGTACGGCCAGGACGAGGCGTTCTATGTGCGGCGTCCCGTCACGGGCGCGGGGGCGTGGGGCGCGTGGGAGCACCCGCTACCGCTTCATCCTGTGGACCGCGCCACGCGGCAGTCCCATTCCTACGCGCCCTCGCTGGCCACCGATGCCGAGTCGGACACGGTGGTGACCGTGGTCTTCTTCGACTACCAGGATCAGAGCCACGAGACCTACGACTCCGATGCGCTGCTTCTGCGCGGCGGGCGGCTCGTAGGAGGCCCGATCGCGCTCTCGCGGAATGCCAGGACGGCCATCGACGCCAAGCGGGGCGACGATGCCCTAGCCACCTGGTTCGCGGTCGCCGCGCCGCGGCTCGTGTGGCTCGACGTGCTCTACACGGCCCAGACACCCGAGCGTCACGGCTCACCGCACTACGTGATCTACCAGCGACGGGAGATCACGGACAGCCTCAAGTAGTAGTCGCGGGCCAGATCCGAATCCTCTCACAGGCCGGCGGCGCATCTCGAGCGTTCAGGCACCCTCGCTCCCTGCGTGAGTTGTCACAGGCCGAGGCTTCTCAGCGCCGAATGGCGAGCACCCACGTGGATGGAATGGCCACGTGGGCGAGGAGACGCGCAGGAGGCAGGGTGCGAATGACCGACAGCACCATCCGCTTGAGGGTCGCCTTGCTCGCTGCGTCGATAAGGTCAAAGCGGTCCTGACATATGCAGCCGCGCCGCCCCAGCTCTCGACGCAGTCCGTAGAAGGAAAACCAGTTGACCGCAGGGTAAGTCGCATAGGTTACGAGATCGGGACGTGTCGTCTGGGCCAAGCGCTCGTAGTGGCGCTTCAGGCGACCTGGGTACCAGCTATACAGAGGAAGATCGAACTCCTGCTGCTTCGGGCACAGGACGTTGGTGGTGGTCAGGAATAGCGCCCC
>VAYJ01000020.1 GCA_005888465.1 Actinomycetota bacterium | reverse complement strand
GTTCGCCGAACGCATGCGGTTCGGTGGCTACCTCGCCTTCATCGGCCTGTGGTCGCTCCTGGTCTACGCGCCGATCGCGCACTGGGAGTGGGGCGGTGGGTTCCTCGGGACCGGCGGGGTGCACGCGATCGATTTCGCGGGCGGCGCGGTCGTGCATGCGAACGCCGGGGCAGCTGCGCTCGCCGCGGCGATCTATCTGGGGAAGCGGCGTGGTCATGGGACCGAGGTGCTCGGGCACCCGCACAACGTCCCGTTCGTGGTCCTGGGCGCCGGGATCCTCTGGTTCGGGTGGTTCGGGTTCAACGCGGGCAGTGCGTTCACCTCTGGCGCGCTCGCGTCGAGCGCGCTCGTGAACACACAGCTCGGCGCCGCGGCAGCGACCCTCACCTGGCTTGTCGCCGAGCGCGTCCGGAACGGCCGCGTGACGACCGTTGGGGCGGCGACCGGCGCCGTCGCAGGTCTCGCCACGATCACGCCCGCGTCAGGCTACGTCGCGCCGATGTCGGCCCTCGCGATCGGCGCCGCCGCGGGCATACTCTGCTTCGTGGCGGTCGGCGTGAAGGACCGGCTCGGCTATGACGACTCGCTCGACGTGGTCGGCGTGCACATGGTTGGTGGGATCCTCGGCGTCATCCTGACCGGCGCGTTCGCGAGCCTCGCGATCAACCCGGCCGGCGCCGCGGCGAGCCTCACCCAGGTCGGGCGTCAGGTCGTCCTCGCGGGAGTCACGGTCGGATACTCGTTCGTGGTGACCCTGGTCATCCTCAAGGTGGTCGACGTCGTCATGGGGCTTCGCCTCTCCGGGGAGCACGAGGACGCCGGCATGGACGCCTCGCTACACGGCGAGGTCGCGTACCGAACGGACTGACGCGTGGAGGCGATTCGATTCGTCGGGCTCGGCGTCGGGATCATCCTGGCGCTCGCGATCTCCGCGAGTGTCCTGCAGACGCTCGTGACGCCGGGCGTTCGGTCCGGCCACCTCTTCAACGCCGTCGATCGAGCCCTGAACGCCGTGTTCCCGCCGGTCACGGGGCGGGTTCACAAGATGGAACTCCGGTCCCGGATCCTCGCCTTTCAGGCGCCGATCGAGCTCCTGGTGATGCTCTTGGCTTGGCTCTCGGGCTACCTGCTGGCGTACGGGCTCATGCTCTGGCCCGCCACCGGCAACCTCGGGGTGGCGCTGCGCGAATCGGGCTCGTCGCTGTTTACGCTCGGATTCTCGTCGACCCACGGCGGCGGTCCCACCGCGGTCGACTTCGTCGCGGGGGCGACCGGGCTCATCGTGGTGGCCCTGCTCATCGCGTACCTCCCCACCCTCTACGGCGCGTTCAACCGCAGAGAGACGGAAGTGACGCTGCTCGGGGTGCGAGCCGGGCTTCCCGCGTGGGGTCCGGAGCTCCTCGCGCGCAGCCGTTACACCATCACGACCGAGGAGCTGCCGAGCTTCTACCGCCGATGGGAGCGATGGGCGGCCGACGTTGCGGAGAGCCATTCCAGCTACCCGATCCTCATCCGGTTCCGCTCGCCGCATCCCATGGCTTCGTGGCTCATCTCGCTCCTTGCGGTGATGGACTCCGCCGCGCTGTACTCGGCGGTGGCGCCCGACGACCTGCCGATCGAAGGACGCCTCTGCCTGGCCATGGGGTTTCGATGCCTCCGCCAGCTCGCCTCGACCGTCGGCATCCCGTATGACGAGGACCCCCGCCCGGACGCCGGCACAGTCATCACCCGCGCCGAGTTCGACGAGGGCATCGCGCGGCTGCAGTCGGTCGGGTTCCCGATGGTGCGAACTGCGAACGAGGCCTGGCCGCACTTCCAGGGGTGGCGCGTGAACTACGAATCGATCGTGTACCGGCTGGCGTGGTCGATCGACGCGGTCCCGGCGCTCTGGTCGGGACCCCGGCGCTCGGGCGACCGCACGATCTCCACCAAGCGGGTGGTCAACCGCACCCCCGATCACCCCGAAGGCGTCGCCGTCAGCTTCCGCGAGCGGGGCGCGAGCTGATCGGTGGATCCGGACCGGCTTCGCCGAACCTTGGCCGCGCGCCGGCGACAGCTCACCGATGAGCTCGCGCGCCTGACGGAACGACCTGCCGACCCCGTCGGCAACCTCTCGTTCGGCAAGCGGATCGGCGACGGGACGAACGAGGCGGTGGACCGGATCAACACGACCGCGGCGGCGCGATCGATCGCGGCCTCGATCGCGGAGCTCGACCGCGCGGTGGCGAAGCTCGACGAGGGGACCTACGGGCGCTGCGACCGGTGCGGCCGGTCCATCCCGCTCGAGCGCCTCGAGGCGCGGCCCTGGACCTCGCGCTGCGTGGAGTGCAGCAGGCTCGGCGACTCGGCATAGAGCTCGGCCAGCCGCTCGGCTTCGTCGTCCAGCTCGCGGCGGATCGAACGAGGGAGCGGCGCGAACGGTTCGACCACGACGCGCTCGCCGTCGTGGCGCCAGGTCCCGGCGACCTCGCCGCCGGCGATGAAGGTCGAGACGGACTGCGGCGTCTTCGTGTTGAAGACGCGCGGGCGGACGGGCTCGGGAACGACACCCGTCCGGCGCGCGTGGACGAGGAGCATCGCGTCCCACGTCGGCAGGAACCGGACGGGTGCCTCGACGTCGCCCTCCGGGAGCGACGCGCCCGGCACGTCCACCAGCTGGGCGCCTCGTTCGTCGCGGAACCGACGCAGCCGCATCCCTTCGACCGCCGTCCGCATGGCCGTGGGCGGGACGCCCGCCCATCGGGCGATGTCCGAGATGGGCGACGGTCCGAAACCCCCCAGGTAACGGCGTGCCAAGTGCGCCAACCCTTCGGCCTCGCTCGCCCTCGGCAGGTCGAGCCATGTCTCGGCCAGCCCGTAGAGGTCGGCGCTTCGCCGTTCCCACGTCCCCGACGGAGGGATCCGCAACAGGTCGACCCAGAGTCCGACCCCTCCCCAGCCTGCGTCGGGCACCCCGTCCGACCGGAGGCGCTCGACCAGCTCCCGCCGAGGGATCGGACCGTCGGCGAGATACCCGCGCACGCGCCGAGCCACCTTCTCCAGGTCGACGCCGCGGAGCTGTCCCCGGTGCAGGCGAAGCCACCATGCTCGTCGCGCGGCGCGCACGCCTACGGCGAACGCATGAGCGTTCCCGTGACGACGCGATGGCGCTCCATCGCCCGGGTGAGATCGGCCCGGGCGAACGTTCGCAACCGCGTCCACAGGCCGAGGTAGCCGGACGGCGCGTACTGGGTCTGCAGCCCGCCCATCCGCTCGACCACCGCGACCAGGGGGAGCGACGTTCGTTCGAGCAGGAACTGGCGCGCGAGCATCGCGCGGTTCAGCTCCCGCATGGACAGGACCCGCTCGGCCATCGGTGAGGCTAGCGCCAGATGTCCAGGAGGCTCTCGGCGTCCGGCAGCACCACCGTGATGTCGTCGGGCGAGGGCGCAACCGGCGGCGCGGGCGGCTTCGGCTGACGCCGTTTCGGGTCGGTCTTCTCGATCACCTCGAACCGGCCGGGGTCGCCCCTGAAGAGCGCCACCACGAGGACGCCGATGGCGACCGCCGAGGTCACCCACGCGAGGAGCGGCGCGAAGAGGAGGTTTCGCGCGCGACGCCATCCGCGCGAGGCGCCCGCGTTGATCGCCCCGCAGAACGCGAACGTCACGAGCCAGAGCGCGAGCGATCCGTACAGCCAGGGGGCGAGGCGCGCGACGGCGTGCAGCCTGCCCGTGAGGGCGAACGCGATCCCCAGGCTCGACACGACGAAGGTGAACGTGCCCTGGGCATACTTGAGGATCACCGGCCACGTCGTGCGAAGCGGCAGGACGTGCCGGATGGCATGGATGTTCCCCCACAGCCACCGCTGCCGCTGGACCAGGAAGTCGTGCCACGTAAACGGCGAGGTGATCTGGATGTACTCCCAGATGAACCCCCAGGACATCCCACGAAGGAGCGCCGAGTGCCCGAAGACGAGGTCCTCCGACGCGAAGACGGGGAAGTCCCAGGTGACGATCGCCTCGCTCGACCCGCGGACGCACAGGCCCTCGCCGTGCACGTGGATGGGGTGCCCCAGCCCCTGGAACACCGAGCAGGCGAACAGGCAGTTCATCGTGCGCAGGTCGTCCATGTGCGAGAGCAGCCGGCCGTAGCCGCGGCGCGGGGCCGTGATGCCCTCGCACACGTCGGCGTCGGATTCGAAGGCCTTCTGCAGGTAGCGCTTCGTCGGCAGGCTGTCGTCGTCGAGGAACACGATCTTCACGTCCTCGCGGTCCAAGCCCCGCGCGGCCCGCAGGCGCCGGCTGTACTCGAGGGCGCGCGCCTTGTAGCGCGCGCGGCACTGGAAGCCCTCGGGCACGACGATGCGTTCGTCGACCCCTTCGTACCGTGCCTTCGCCCAAGGTTCCGTGACGACCCAGATCCGCTTGATGAAGTCGAGGCGGTAGGAACGGATCGCGCGGACGATCTCGTTGACGGTCTCCTCGTTCCCGATCGTGGTGATCTGGACGATCATGATCGTGGCCTGCAGCCGGGTTCGCCGCGTGCGGGTCCGGGTGCGATGGGCGATGAGCGCGCCGAGCGCGATCATCAGAGCCACCGCGGCGGGTGCGAACCAGGCGATCAGGAAGAGCACGCGCACGGGTCAGCCCCGCTCGGATCGGCGGTTCGTGTCCTCGGCGCCGGAGAGGAGGGGCAGCTCGAGGCCCCGTTCGGCCGCCCAGCTGAGGAACGCGCGCAGGTCCTTGGAGAGGCACCCCTCGAACGACCCGAGGTCGAGCGTCCCGTAGGCAGCGTTCCAGAGTCCCTCCGCGGTCTCGGTGACCAGGCCGAACACGCGGTCGGCGTCGACCCCGATCGACGTGGCCACCTCGCGGAGCTCGTTGAAGAACGAGATCTTCGCCGCGTTCGCCAGATTGTGGACGTACTTGTGGAACTCCGCCGCCCGGATGGGCATCCGGTGGATGGGGCGCCCGAACGGCGCGACCAGGCGCTCCACCAGGTCGCCCGAGCGTTCGTCGAGCTCGCCGACCACGCTGGCCCGTGGAGCGCCGGCGTCGGCTTGGGCGTTCCAATGCCGCAGATACTCGGGCGTCATCGACACGCCGAAGTCCTCGCCGGCCCGCAAGCCCGACCGCGTTTCGAGCGCCGGGATCAGTCTGTCTTCGGTCGTTCCCGGTGGGATCGTGCTTCGCACGACCACGACCCGATACCGATCGGGCTCGGAGGCGGCGGCGCGGCCGAGCGCCTCGCCGATGTCGGCGATCGCGGCCTCCAGGTAGCGCAGGTCGGCGTGGTCCTCGAAGGTGGGCGTCTGTACCGAGACCAGGACGAGGTCGACACCTGCCAGGTCGAGGTTCGCCATGTGGCTTGCCTCGAGGCCCTCCGCGCGCAGCCGCTCGACGACGCCGTCGTCGATGTCGGCGAAGCGCACGCGGTGGCCGAGGTCGCGGAGCGCGAGGCCGGTCGCGCGGCCAACGACGCCAGCACCGACGCCGAGGACGTGCAGCGTCTGGACGTCATCGTCCAGCTTGATGACGAGTGGCGCGCCGGCGAGGTCGTGGGTGCGGGAACCCATCGCGAAACCTTACGCCCGGACCCCGGTTCCGGTCCAGGGAAAAGGCCTCAGTCGGCCGGGATGTTCTGGTTCAGGTGGAAGAAGTTGTCGGGGTCGTAGCGCCTCTTGAGCGCCTTCAACCGGTCGTAGCGGGCCGGCCCGTAGGCCTGGCGGATGCGCTCCTCGCCTTCGTCCATGAGGAAGTTCACGTACACGCCGGTGTGGTAGGGCTCCAGCGCTGACCAGAGCCCCCGGGACCACTCGCGCTCCTCGTCGAACCCCTCCGCGGTGGCGGTCGTGGCGTTCACGTTGATCGTGAAGCCGCTCGTTCGGCCGTTGAAGGCGGTCTCGTCCTCGCCGACCCGCGTGGTCGGCGACGATGTCGATGGCATCGTCGGAGAGCTCGCCCAGGTCCGCGGAGCGGAAGTAGTACCAGTGCCCGGCCGGGAACGAGGGGTCGAACAGCGCCTGGTGAGCGACGAAGCGCGTCGGCTGGCAGAGGTCGAGCACCGGAGGGCCATAGTCCTTGAGTGGCTTCAGGACCCGCTCGGCGTCCTCGACCGGCCCCGCGTAACATGCCGCGACCGCCACGACGGGCTTGCCGATCAGGCCGCGCGGGATGATCGGCAGGGCGGGCGCGTGCCGGTGCACCACGATCGTCGTGAGCTCGTCCGGCGCGTCGGCGATCCACTCGCGGTAGAAGCGCAGGACCTTCGGCGACTCCTCCATCGGCCAGAACACCGGGCCCGCCATCACGAACGGCCCGACGGGGTTCAGCCGGAACTCGAACTCCGTCACGATGCCGAAGTTGCCGCCCGCGCCGCGCACGCCCCAGAAGAGCTCGGCGTTCTCGTCGTGGCTCGCGCGCACGAACTCGCCGTCGGCGGTCACCATGTCGACGGACAGCAGCTGGTCGATCGTGAGGCCGTACTTGCGCATCAGCCAGCCGATCCCGCCGCCCAGCGTGAGGCCGGCGAGTCCCGTGTGGGTCACGATGCCGGCGGGAACGGCCAGGCCGAACGCCTGCGTCTCCCGGTCGAGCTCGCCCAGCAGGACGCCGGCCTGCGCACGTGCCGTCCGCGCCTGCGGGTCGACGCGGATCCCGCGCATCATGCCGAGGTCGATCACCAGTCCGCCGTCGCACGTGGACTGACCCGGGAAGCTGTGGCCACCGCCCCGTACGGCGACGAGCAGGCCGGTCGCCCTCCCGAATCGGACGGCGGCGATGACATCGGCGGCCCCGGCGCATCGTGCGATGAGTGCCGGGTAGCGGTCGATCGAGCCGTTCCAAACCCGACGGTGCTCGTCGTAGGTCGGGTCGCCGGGACGAACGAGCGTCCCTCGGAACCCCTGCTCCAGCTCGCCGAACGCAGCGGGGTCCAGCGCGACCGCTTCCGTCATGGCGCGGAGCGTACCTCGCTCAGGCCGAGGAGGTCCCGGCACTCGTCGCGGAGGGCCACGTCACCGAGCGCCGCCGCCCGGTCGAGCACGCGGAGTGCCTCCGGCGTGTTCAGGTCGTCCTCGAGCGCCCCGAGGAACGCCTCCCGACTTGCCGGACCCTCGCCTGGGTCCGCGACGAGGTCGAGCGCGGCTTCGTCGAACTCCCAGTCCTCACGGTAGTGGTGGCGGAGAAGGAACTCGCGGATGGCCATGGGGCCATGTCGCGCCAGGAGGTCGCGCACGAACGTGAGGTTCCCGAGCGACTTGCTCATCTTCTCGCCGGCCATGTACACGGTGCCCGTGTGCATCCATCGCCGCACGAACGGTGTATCGGTCGGATGCCCGCACTCCGCCTGCGCGGTCTCGGATTCGTGGTGCGGGTAGATCAGGTCCGTTCCGCCCCCGTGGATGTCGAGCGGCTGCCCGAGGAGGCTCTGCGACATGGTCGAGCACTCGATGTGCCAACCGGGCCGGCCGCGCCCCCACGGGCTCTCCCACCAGGGCTCGCCCTCGACCGAGCGTTGCCACAGGACGAAGTCGAGCGGGTCGTCCTTGTTCGCATCCTCGGGGTGGCCGCCGCGCTCCTCGGCGAGCGGGAGCATCTGCTCACGCGTGAGCCCCGAGAGCGATCCGTAGTCGGGGTCGGAGGCGATGCGGAAGTACACGGTGCCGCTCCGCTCATACGCGTGGCCGACCGTGAGCAGGTTCCGCACCTCCTCGATCATCTGCGGGACGAACTCGGTGGCGCGGGGTGAGAACGTCGGCGGTTCGTTCCCGATCGTGCGCATCTGCTCGACGAACCCGGCCACCTCCCGGTTGCCGAGCTCCAGGTAATCCTCGCCACGCTCCTTCGCGACGCGCAGGATGTCGTCGTCGACGTCGGTGATGTTCTGCGCGTGCAGGACCTCGGCGCCGGCGTGACGGAGCAGCCGGACCAGGACGTCGAAGTGGGTGTAGGTGAAGGCATGGCCGAGGTGCGCGGCGTCGTAGGGAGTGATCCCGCAGACGTAGATCGTCATCCGCGGGGTGACGGCGAGATCGCGCACGGAGTGGGTTCGATCGTCGAACAGGTGCACGAGCCCGAGGATACGCGGGTTCCCGAATGGCGTCGGGAGGGAAGATGGTGGGGTGGAGCGGGTCGTCCGGATCGTGGCGTTCGGGGTCGGCGGGGCCGCTCCCGTCCATCTGCACGGCGAGCTGGCCGCGCCGCCGAACCCCCAGGGCATCGTGGTGTTCGCGCACGGGAGCGGGAGCAGCCGGCTGAGCCCCAGGAACACCATGGTCGCCGAGGTCCTTCGCGAGCGCGGCATGGCGACGCTGCTGTTCGACCTCCTGACCGACGCCGAGGCCAAGGACCGGCGCAACGTGTTCGACATCCCGTTGCTCGGCGACCGGCTGCTGCATGCCACGGCGTGGGTCCGCGCCCGGCCGGACGTGGGGTCGCTGCCGATCGGTTGCTTCGGCGCGAGCACGGGCGCGGCCGCGGCGCTCTGGGCCGCGGGCGAGTCGGGCGAGGAGGTGGCGGCCGTCGTGTCGCGCGGCGGACGGCCCGACCTGGTCGCGGCGTCGCGGCTGGCCGACGTGACGGCACCGACGCTCCTCATCGTGGGCGGGTGGGATCCGCAAGTGGTGGACGCAAACCGGGAGGCACAGGCGTCGCTCCGATGCCCGAACGAGCTCGCGATCGTGCCAGGGGCGACGCACCTATTCGAGGAGCGGGGGGCGCTCGAGGCCGTCGCGGAACTCGCCGGCGACTGGTTCGAGCGCTACCTTGGGCTGCTCGAGGAGGGGCGGTGATCGACTACGGGCCGGCCACGGCGCTCGTCGTCGTGGACGTGCAGAACGACTTCGCCGACCCGGAGGGTTCGCTTTCGGTCCAGGGAGGCCCGGAGGTGGTGGCGGCCGCCGAGGACGAGATCACTCATGCGAGAGTTGGCGGCGCGATCGTCGTTTACTCGGCCGACTGGCACCCGCCCGTCACGCCGCACTTCCGGAAGGACGGCGGTATCTGGCCGGTGCATTGCGTGCGTGACACGTGGGGCGCGGCGTTCCATCCCGGGCTCACCGTGGATGGACCGGTCGTTCGCAAGGGGGTTGGCGGCGAGGACGGCTACTCGGCGTTCAGCGTGCGCGACCCTCGCTCGGGCGACCGCGCCGCGACAGAGCTGGAGGGGATCCTGCGCGCGCACGCGGTCGACCGGATCGTGATCGTCGGGCTCGCCACCGACTACTGCGTGAAGGAGACTGGGCTGGACGGCATTCGGCTGGGCTTCGACGTGGTCGTGCCGCGGGACGCGGTCCGCGCGGTCGACCTCCAGCCCGGCGACGGCGAGCGCGCGCTCGAGGAGCTTCGCGGCGCTGGCGCGACGATCGAAGAGCGCCGCTAGCCATGGCCGGGGAGCTGGCGGACGTCGAGGGGGTGCTCCTCGACATGGACGGGGTGCTCACGGTGTCCTGGCGTCCGATCCCCGGGGCGGCCGATGCCGTGTCATGGCTCCGGACGAACGAGATCCCCTTCCGCCTGATCACGAACACGACGATGCTGTCGCGGACGCGGCTCGCCGCGATCCTGCGCGAGGGAGGCTTCGACGTGGACCGCGAGGAGGTGCTGTCCGCCGCCGCAGCGACCGGCGCCCACCTTCGCGAGCGCCACCCGGGCGCGCGGTGCTACGTGCTGGGCGAGACCGACGACATCCTGGAGGACCTGCAGGGCGTGACCATCGCGCAGGATGGGTCTGCCGACGTGGTGGTCGTGGCCGGCGCCGACGATCGGTTCACGTTCGCGAACCTGAACCACGCGCTCAACCTGCTCGTGGGGGGCGCCGCGCTCGTCGCGATGCAGCGCAACCTCACGTGGCTCACCGACGAGGGGTTGAAGTTCGACGCGGGCCCGTACGTGGACGCCCTCGAGCGTGCCGCGGGGGTTCGCGCGGTCGTGGTCGGCAAGCCCGAACCCGCGTTCTTCCGGCAGGGGGTCGAGACGCTCGGTGTCCCGATCGAGCGCGTGGCGATGGTCGGCGACGATCTCGCCTACGATGTCATGGCCGCGCAGTCGCTGGGGATGGCGGGCATCCTCGTTCGATCGGGGAAGTTCCGTCCGGGCGTCGACGACCGGGAAGGCGGCGCGCCGGACCACGTCATCGGCTCGGTGGCCGAGCTGCCGGCGCTCCTCCGAAGCTAGCTCGCGCCGCCGGGATCGCTGCCGGCGCCCGCCAAGTCCCGGATCGACACCATGCCGACCACCCGGTCCCCATCGCGCACCGGCAGGTGACGAAAGCCGCCGGCGCGCATCAGCCCGAGCGCATCCTCGACCGACATGTCGGGCCCGACCATCGTTGGGTCGGCGGTCATCCAGTGGGAGACCTGGTGGCCCGGGGCGTCGAAGTCCTGCGACAGGGCTCGCACGATGTCGCGCTCGGTGAAGATGCCGAGCACCGCGTCGCCCTCCATGACGAGCGCTGAGCCCACGTGCTTGCCGCCCATCACCGTGGCGGCCTCGGCAACGGTCGAGGAGGGCTCGACCGAGATGATCCCTTCGTGCATGACGTCACGAATCGTGGCCATCGCGCTGGGCTTGAGCCTACCCGGTGGGACCTCACGGCGAAAGTCCCCCGGGCGTACCCTGCGCGCGTGGATGCGAACGGCGCGCTGCTCCGGTGGTACCGGCCCCGGCGCGCGGCCTACCCCTGGCGAACGGGCGCTCCCGACCCCTACCGCACCCTGGTGAGCGAGGTCATGCTCCAGCAGACGCAGGCTCCTCGCGTGGCGGCGGCCCTCGGTCCGTTCCTCGCCCGGTTCCCGTCGATCGCCGCCCTGGCGGCCGCCCCGCGATCGGACGTCGTCCGAGCGTGGGGCGCCTTGGGCTACAACCGGCGCGCCGCGCGCTTGCACGAGGCCGCCCGCGTCACGGTCCGCTACCACGCTGGCCGGCTCCCTCCGGATCCCGCGCAGCTCCAGGTGCTTCCGGGCGTCGGGCCGTACACGGCCTCGGCCGTCGCCTCGATCGCGTTCGGCGTCCCGGTCGCCGCCGTCGATACGAACGTCCGGCGCGTTGCCGCGCGATTCCTCTTCGGCGCGAACCCCGAGGGCGTCGACCGAACCCAGCTTCGGGAGGCCATCGACAGGTGGCTCCATCGGCGCGAGCCCGGCACATGGAACCAGGCGGTCATGGACCTCGGGCGCCTGGTCTGCCGGCCGGCGCCCAGGTGCGACGTCTGCCCGCTCGCCGCCGGCTGCCGGTTCCGCGCCTCATCCCGGCCTCGGCCGAGGGCGCGCAGCCAGCCGGCGTTCCGCGGTTCCTGGCGGGAGCTTCGCGGCGCGATCGTCCGCCTCCTGCGCTCCCGCCCCTCGGCGACCCTCTCCTCTCTCGCGGGCCGAACCGGCCGTGCGCTCCACGACGTCGCCGCGGCGGTTCGCGCCCTGGACCGCGACGGGCTCGTTCGAGCCGGACCCGCCGCCCTCGCAGGGAGGCCGTCGGGCCGCCTCCGGCTCGCCGATGAGCCCCGTTCCGGTATCGTGCCAACAGGCACGTCGTGATCCGGGAGGCATGCATGGGAGTCCTGCCAGCACCGATCGAGGAGCTGCTCAACACCGCGCTCGTCGCCGAGCTCACCGTCGTCGACGACCGTGGCCGGCCCGTGACCCATCCGCTCATCCCCCTCTACGACGGCGAGCGGATCTACCTCACGTCCAGCGTGCTCTTCTCGCGCAAGCTCGAGCACATCAAGGACAACGGCAAGGTTTCGCTTTCGATCAGCGACCCGAACGCCGTGAAGGTCGAGCGCTTCCGGCGCGCAACCATCCAGGGCGACGCGATCGTCGACGACGCCGACCTCCATTCGGGCTGGGAGCGCGTGCTCCCCATCTGGCGACAGAAGGAGCCGGCGATCGACTTCTTCCTAGGCAAGCGCGTGGCGCTGCCGCTCTTCTTCGAGCGCGGCGTGATCGAGATCCGCCCGCGCCGCGCGTTCCTCTGGGCGGACGGGCGAACCGATGTAGCACCGCAGGTCTTCGAGCTGGTGGGGGCGGGACGATGACCGCGCCAACGGAGCTCCTCGGCAGGATCGAAGGCAACTTCACCCACGCTGTGATCGCGTTCCTCGATCACGAGGGCTACCCGATGTCGGTCGCGACAGGCTTCACGATCGTCCCCGAGCGCGGCGTCGTCGTGCTGGACGCCGTCGCGGGCGCGGAGGCCTCGCCGCCCCTCGACCGGGAAGTGAACGTCGTCTTCAGCCACATCCGGCCCCAGCCCGGCATCGGCTACGACGAGCGTCGGTACATCTCGCTCTGGGGCACCCTGCACAAGACCGACGGCCACCTCGAGTTGGTGCCGGAGCGCACGCAGCACTGGGACGAGCAGGAGATGTCGTTCTTCGAGTTCTCCGAGCGCGGCGTCCCACAGGCGCGCCGCTACATGGATCGGCTCTCGGCGGAGACCGGCACCTCGGTCCGTCCGCGCCTCTCGACCGGATGGCTGTTCCTGCGCGCCACGCGGCTCCCGTTCCTGTCCGCGACGTTCGTGCCCGTCGCGCTCGGCGTCGCGGTCGCCGCGCTCGACGGCCACTGGCACTGGGCGCTCGCCATCCTCACCCTCATCGCCGCAAGCTGCGTGCACCTCGGACTCAACGTCGCGAACGACGTGTTCGACACGCTCTCCGGCGCCGACGCGGCGAACGTCAACCCGACCCAGTTCAGCGGCGGCTCGCGCGTGATCCTCTACGGCCTGCTCTCGCTCCGCCAGATGGTGGCGCTGATGCTTGGCTTCTACGCCGTCGGAGCCGGCATCGGCCTCTACCTCGCGATCAGCCGCGGCTTCTGGCCGCTCTTCGGGATCGGCCTCGCGGGCCTGTTCATCAGCGTCTTCTACACGGCGCCGCCCTTCCGATTCGTGCACCGCGGCATCGGCGAGATCTGCGTGTTCCTCGGATTCGGGCCGATCATGACGATCGGCGCGTACTTCGTGCAGGCGAAGGCGTGGTCGTGGGAAGCGATCTACGCGTCGCTCCCGGTCGCGATCCTGATCGCGCTCGTCCTGTATGTGAACGAGGTCCCCGACCGCCCCGGCGACGCGAAGGCCGGCAAGCGAACCCTCCCGGTTCGATGGACGAAGCCGACCGTCATCGCCGTATACGCGGGATCCGCCGCCACAGCCTTCGCCCTGATCCTGATCGGCGCGATCACGGGCGCCATCGCGCGCCCGACGATCATCGCCTTGGCCGCGATCCCCTTGGCGCTCCCGGTGTACCGTGGGCTGCAGGAGTTCTACGAGAGCCCGTACCAGCTGATGCCGCGCATGGGCAAGGGCGTCCAGCTGCACATGGCGACGGGGCTGCTGCTGGTCGTGGGCTACGTGATCGCGATCATCGCGAGCCACAACATCACGAACCCGCCGTTCTTCCTGCGGTAGCGAACTGGTTCGACAAATTCGCCGATCGTTCACTCGTTCGGCCTTGACGCGGTCGACCGCTTGCCGGGAAGGTGGTCTCCGCATTCGTGTGAGAGGCATGTCCTGACGGTCTGGCCCCGGCACTGAGGGGGGAGCTTCCCAGGGGGTTGTCAACCGGAAGGAGGCGAACATGCCGGCCCGTCGCGTGCTCTCGGTGCTTGCCGCTCCACTCTTGGCGGTATCCCTGGCGTCGTCAGCGGCCCCAGGCACGTTGTCCACGCATGCCCGGATGACGACAGCCGACGTGACGAAACCGGCGCTGCGGTGCTCGACGACCG
>VAYJ01000287.1 GCA_005888465.1 Actinomycetota bacterium | reverse complement strand
TCGGCTTGTTGCAGACGGCGCAGATGTCACTCACTCCCAACCCGAGCCATGATCTGTCATTCGGTAGCACGAATAGCGTCCCCATCACGAATCGCTGGCGCACAACCTCGCAAAGATCGGCAAGGTAGTCCGTTCCATCCATTTGCCCGCTCGTAGGCCGTCGATTCCCGCAGCCAAATCTGGTAGCAGGTCGAATGCGCCCAGACGGTGGCGGGGCCATCGATAATCTCGTGTTCGACTTCGGACGCCGTGATGGCCGCGTCACATACAATGCAAATCCGCCCGGTCCCGTGGCCTGCCCACATCTTCTGAGGCGCGGGAAATAGTGCCCCGCTCACAAGACGCGAGGCGGCGGCATCGGGGAGGCAACCGGACGGCTCTTAGCCGAGGAGGGCGCCGCGGTGGCCTTGGTCGATCGCGACGGCGCCGCCACCGAGAAGGCCGCGAGCGGACCTAGAGCCCCCACGAATAGCGCATATGGCCCCGGGGGCTGGCCTCAGAGTGTGGGGGCCATACTGATTCAGAATGTCTTTCGGGGCTACGACCTCCAGGTCGAGGACCTGATTGTGAAGGACGGCGAGGCCAGGATCTTTGAGGTTGTGCTGTCCATCACGTCCAGCGTCGGCGACGGCGACATCGATGTGGATTTCTCGACGAACGACTTTCAGGTTACGTCGCCTTTTCTTTCGATCAGAATTACCAGCTGAGCGAGCACCGGGCAGTTCGGATAGACGCCGCCGCTGGCCACGGCGATCGTGACGGGGTCCAAGGCCTGCACCGACTCGCATCCTGACAGGCGAGAAGACGGTCGCCGAGCTCATTCGTGAGCTCGACATCGCGCCAGCGTGATCCGGAACGGGCGCGACGCTCCGAGCATGCTCGTCTTCTTCAAGGCCGCCCTCGCCAAGGGCCTCAATCCCACGGCCGCTGTAGCTTGCATCGGGGCATACGTCCAGATTCGCTCCAGCGGCGCCCCACGATACCGCCACCGTCCTCAACTGCAGGAGTAGAAGTTGCCCTGCATCCCCACCGTCGTGCCTGCCCAATCATGAATCCACCCTGTTCGAGCCGGCGGAGAAACTGTGCGGGTCAGCACAAAGTGCTCTGAGCCACATGGCACCCGGAGGAAAAACCAAACGGTTTCGACTACGTCTCGCGCGAGGTTCCTGAACTCAACGTGAAGATTGGGAGGAAGGTAGGGGTACGGCGACCGGGGCCAATAATCAGGGAGCTGCGGGGGATCCGTTGTATATCCGAGTGAGGTCACGTCCAGTTCCACCGTCACGTGGTCGTAAGTTTTCAGGTTCTGAGTGTATTCGACGACGGTGATCTGGATGTTCTCGAGCTCGGCTACTGGATGGCCCATGAACCGAACGGTGTGCTTGCCCGGGCTGCTGTCCGTCCGGGTCGTTCCCTGCAACGGCAGGGGGCCCGACACGCCCAAGAAGTTACCAACATAAAAGGGAAGTAGCGAGCCGCCTCCATTCGTCATTGATCTCCTCCATGTAGAGGTGTCGGGTATCTCAACACCACCGAAGTCGCTCCGACGGACGTGGTGACGACGACCTAACATCGCGCGCCGATCATATCAGAGGCCGGGGCGTGGTCAGCGTGGGTCTCAAGCATCTGATGGCCGCCACGTAGCCCCCGTGTCCGTCCAATCGACGCTGCGGACGCGGATCCGGTACCCCGCCCCCGCAGTTCGCGGCGAGCCCCGCCTTGCCTTTTTGCGCTGTCGGCAAACAGGAAACGACCCTCCAAAACCAACGCTCCCGGTCCTGCCACATCCGCGTTCAGTCCGGCGCAATGGGCCTTCGTATAGTCGTGGATTTTGTTGAAGAGGACGTGGGCTCGCAACACGCGTTCGGAAAGGGAACGGGCCTTGCTGGGTTGACGGCTACGCAGTTCCCGCGCCCAGCCCTCGCGGTCATAGCTCCAGAGCTGCCCGAACGATTCTTTGAGCAGGTACGCCGTGTTGAGCCGCTTGTTGGCGGCGAGCAAGGTCTTCAAGGTTCGCCGGCCATTCATGGAGAGGTTCTCACGATGCGCGAGGAGCGTGTACTTCTGGCCCTTGACGAAGCGACGATCCTTTCCCGAGAGACGCGCGTACTCGCTCTTGCGGACGAGGTCGAGGGCGACGCCGAGGTGACGCAGGATATGGAACTTGTCGAAGAGGATGCTCGCCTGCGGCGCATGGCGGCGGGTCGAGGCGCGGAACGCTTTCCACATATCCATCACCGCCACCCGGATTTGCCCGCTTTTCCGCGGCCCTAGCCAGGTGAAGAAGGCATCCATGCTCGCCTCGGAGCGATCCGTGCCCCCGAACCAGATCGCCCGCGCGCGAATGAGATCGGTGACGACGATGCGATAGGTGTGTCCCCGGCGGAGCGAGATTTCGTCGAGTCCGATGACGCGGGGTCCTGGCGTTCCGGCCCGCCGGAGTTGCTCGCGCATGTACTGCTGCTCCAGCGCCTTGACGGTGTGCCAATCCAGCCGCAGGTCCTGGGCCACATCCCAGATCGTCGACGCCCGACAGCGGCGCCCTACGTAGATGGCAAAGCGCTTGGTGTAGAGGGGATTGTCCGCCACAAATGCGAGCTGCTCTTGCTTCACCTTGCCACAGTGCTGACACGCCACGCGGCGGACCTCGACGTCGAGATAGATCCGTAGATCGCCGCAGGCGAGATCCCGGACGCGGCGCCGTCTGCGGTCGTACCAGCCGCGCTGTGCCCGTCCGCAGGTCCCACAGGCCGTTTTTTTGAGCGCCGCTCGAGCCTGATGACGCGCGCGTGGGGATCACCGAAGATCCCCGTCACTGTCGGATGCGGGAGAAATCCTGGAAAGCGATACGTATCCCAGAGCCGGCGCGGGCGTGGCGGAGTTGGCATGCGTCGATCATGCCCGATTCCAGCACGGCCGCTACCGTGTCCCCGTCCGCTCCCAGAGCGGCTTCCCGCCCCCTCAGCTACCTCTTTTCACCCACACGACTTCACGAAGACCCAGAAAATTTTCAGTCGTGCCGATGACCATCATGGACGGCTATTCTCCCCAAAATTTCGATTTTGGACTCTCCCGCGCGATCTCGCGGAGGTGCTGGTTCACGGCCGTCTCCCTAAATTGCGGTTTCTTCGCCATTAGGCATGTGATCAGCTCTTTCGTGAGGTTTTCGCGCTAAAGATGGCCATCTGGGGCGTGACTTTTCTGCCGCCACAGATCGGGCAGGCGATCTTCCCAGCGGCCCGCTCCGCGGCGGTCAGCACCGCCTCAAAGCTCTTCTTGCAGCTCTCGCACATGAACTCGTACTTGGGCATCGGCTTCCTCCCGTCGTGTCTGACAGCCTTTCGCGAACGGACCGAAGAGCGTCTGGTTCTGCGGCGTCTTGGGACCCTATCGTTGTCTGGTGATGACCTTTCGTATCCTGGCCAGAAGCAACATCAAGGACTCCATGACCTTTCTCATTGCCGAACCTCCTTTGCGGCGCGCAGACCGACAGCGGTGCCAAGGGGACCACGCCCACACAAACGCCCCCGCCCGACATCTGCACCGCCAGCGAGGGCATCAAGCTGACCCGGGTTCATCATGGTCTCCCGCGAGCCGGCGCATTGGGGGGGTGGAGCTCACCTGGGGATTCCCGCGGTAGCGGCCATCTCGATGGTCACCGCAGGCGTCAAGGCGAGGTCCTGGACCCGATCCAGGGGCACTACTAGCCTCCCGAGGGCCGGACGATGGAGTTGCACGGACACTGTGCGCCCCGACATCAAGCTTGTCAACGCTGGCAGCCGGTCAAGGGCGCCGGCAGCCGATCAAGAGCGGGGGGACGAACAAAGGGGGAGTCGACAGCAAGGCCGTGTTCGTTCGGCCTCGGCCAGGCGGCGGCGCACTCGCGGGCCGCGGGCTCCGGGTGTAGCATCCAGCCAGACCTTCAGGACGGGAGGATCCGTCCATGGGACGGCTCG
>VAYJ01000286.1 GCA_005888465.1 Actinomycetota bacterium | reverse complement strand
CGCGGGCCGAGCGACTGTAGCGCCGCGCCACGGCCGCCGCCGCCGCCGTGCAGGCGCCGTACGGGTAGGCAAACGATTCCACGAGGACGCCCGGCAGGAGGCGCCCGAAGGCTTCGCGATTGTGCCGGATGGACGCCTCGTACCGACCGGGCTCCGTGGTCGTCGCGTCGAGATGATCGAAGGTATGGCAGCCGAGCTCGTGACCCCGCGCGATCAGGCCCTCGAGGTCGGCGACGGTGAACCCGTCGCCGAAATCCGTGGGCTCGTTCAGGAAGCACATCGCGGCGTAGTAGGTGGCGCGGACACCGACCGCGTCGAGCACCCGCCCGCCCTCCAGGATGGCCGAGCGGGGGAAGTCGTCGAAGCAAAACGATACCAGGGGGCGCGACAGCGAGAGCGCACGCCCCTCCGAGCCATCTGGCGTCGGCACCCTTCCTCCCCTTCCCAGGGCCCGCCCTCTCACATTCGTCCGCGTGCATCCACACCGTGAAGGAGTGCTATCTTCTCCTTCTGCTCGGCGAGCAAGAGCGGGTGGCGGAGGCGGCTCTGATGGATGTGTCCGTGATCGTGTGCACGTGGAACAACCCCAAACGCCTGGCCACCACTCTGGCCGCCATCCGCCAATGCCGCATCCCTCAGGACATGCGGTGGGAGCTGGTCCTGACGAACAACGGGTCGACGGACGACACCAGGGCCGTCGCGCAAGACTTCGCCGGTGGGCTGCCGCTCGTCTACCTCGAGGAGCCCCGGCCGGGTCTGAGCCTTGCCAAGAACGCGGCGCTGAGGACCGCGACGGGCCGGCTCCTCGTCTTCACGGACGACGATGTGACGCCGTGTGGAGACTGGCTCGCGACGTACTGGACGGCCTACCGGGACCGGCCGTCCGGTTACTACTTCGGCGGACCCATCGGATCCGAGTACGAGCACGGGCGGCCGGCCGAGGAGATCCTGCGCGTGGCTGGACATGCCATCACGGGCCTCGACTGGGGCTCCACGGCGAGGGCGCTGACCGAGAGCGAGCGACTGTACCCCGCGAACTGGGCATGCCCGGCCGTGGGTCTCTGCTCGTCCCTTCCGAAGCGACGAGTCGGCGAAACGTTCGACCTGATGGACCGTCTGACCGCCATCGGCATGTCGGGGTGGTATCTCCCCGAGGCGCGCGTTCTGCATTTCGTCCCGGCCTCGAAGTGCACCGTGGAATTCCTGGGGCAAAATGCGGAAGCCATCGGGAGCTACTCCGTTCGCGCCGCGCGTCCGCATCGCTTCCTGATTCGACGACCGGAGCTGCGCCAGTGGTGCGCCATGCAGGGACCCGCCCTCGCTGGCGTGCCGTGGCCACTCTATGTCAAAACTCTCCTTCTCGCCGGCCGGTGGCTTTGGCTCCGAGCGATGAGCCGACGGGCATACTCGGAGTACGTCGCCTTGCGATTCTGCCTGGGCAGAATCCGCGGCTACCGGGAGCTGCGTCGCACCACGGTCGCGCACGCCGCTCCTCCCGAGGCGGCCGGCCGCCGCCCCTGACGACGAGCGACCCGCGAGCGTGGCGTCACCGCGATGCGACCGTGCCACGGCCGTCTGTCGGTTTACGTGATCCGGGCGCCTTCACGAGGCCCCGCTTGATCGATCGCAGGATGGACTGAACTCCAGGCTCCAGGGCGAGCAGCCGACACGTGCGCAGGAGCACGTGCACGGCGCTCGCCACGCGGAAGGCCCAGTTCACACGCTCTTCCCAGGGCGGTTCGAAGTGTCGCCGCAGCGGGATGCGCACCGCCCGGCTCGCTGAGTAGTCGAGCTCGCGCAGGGCGGGCAGCAATTCCTCGACGATCGGCGCAATGGGATTGGTATTGATCTCGAACACCTGCACGCGTCCGTTCACCATCGCGTAGTCCATCCGCCCGTACTCGATCCGCGCGAGGGCGAAGATGGGCCGCAGCATCCCCTCGTGCGGGTTCGTGCGGACGTACTGGTCCTCTGCCGCCAGGAATTCCCCGTGCGCGAACTCGGGCTGAAGCCGCTTGACCATCCAGTCCCGACTGAAGAAGAGGTTGCCGGCGAAGATCCTCGCGCCAATGATGTACGCGCCGTACCGGTGGTGAAGGCCGCGCGCGTCGGCCACGTCCCGATACTCGACGATGATCTTGTCGTCACGGCTCATCCCATCTGCCGCCAGCTTCTCGATCGCCGCATCCAGCTCGCCAGACGAGCGCAACAAAGGGGTCACGCTGCCGAGGTGCTCATTTTCGGAGCGGAT
>VAYJ01000031.1 GCA_005888465.1 Actinomycetota bacterium | reverse complement strand
GATGAAGATCCTCCCGGCGCTTATCGGGTTAGTTCGCTAACGGGGGCTCAGCGCCTCCGGATGCCGCCTCGCCGTCAAGGGGATAGTTCCCCCAACGAGCAATATTGCCAGTTTAGAATATTTCTCCATAGTCAGCCCGAGCAACCCCCTCCGGCACCTCGGGGAGACCCGGATCCCGGCCTCTAGACTTCCCACGTGACCGTCTGCCCTACGTGCGGTGAGGAGAACCCCGCCCGAGCGCGGTTCTGCTTGAACTGTGGCTCGGCCCTTCCCGCGGAGCGCGAGCCGTCGCGCGAGGAGCGCAAGCTCGTCACGGTCCTGTTCTGCGACCTGGTCGGCTTCACCGCTCGAAGCGACAACGCCGACCCCGAGGACGTGCGCGCGACCCTCCGTCCGTACCACGCGCGCCTTCGGACGGAGATCGAGCGGTTCGGTGGCACGGTCGAGAAGTTCATCGGCGACGCCGTCATGGCGGTCTTCGGCGCGCCCGTCGCGCACGAGGACGACGCCGAACGATCCGTGCGTTCGGCGCTCCGGATCCTGGGAGCCATCGGCGAGCTCAACGAGCAGCGCCCGAGCCTGGAGCTCTCGGTCCGGATCGGCATCAACACCGGCGAGGCCGTGGTGGCGCTCGGGGCGCGGGCCGAGGAGGGCGAGGGGATCGTCACCGGCGACGTCGTGAACACGGCGGCCCGGCTGCAGGGCGTGGCGCCGGTGGGGGGCGTGGTCGTCGGGCAGATGACCTATCGCGCGACGAAGGATTTGGTCGAGTACGAGGAACTGGAGCCGGTGACGGTCAAAGGCAAGGCCGAGCCCGTCCCGATCTGGCGGGCGCTCTCGGCCCGGAGCCGCTTCGGCATCGACGTGGAGCAGGGCACGCGGACACCGTTCGTCGGGCGCGACAACGAGTTCGCGGTGCTCACCCAGACGTTCGCGCGCGCGGTGGGGGAGCCCTCGGTGCAGCTCGTCACCATCACCGGCGAGCCGGGCGTCGGCAAGACGCGCCTGCTGTGGGAGCTTCGCCGGCACCTCGACGACCTTCCCGACCTCATCTACTGGCGGCAGGGCCGGTGCCTGCCCTACGGCGAGGGCGTCACGTACTGGGCGCTCGGCGAGATGGTGAAGGCGCAGGCCGGGATCCTGGAGTCGGACGCTCCCGAAGCGGCTGGGCGGCTCGCACCGCTCATCGGCGTCGGCGGCATCGAGTCCGAGGGCGGCGGGAGCCGCGACGAGTCGTTCACCGCCTGGGGCCGGTTCCTGGAGGCGATCGCCGCGCGCGACCCGCTGGTCCTGGTCTTCGAGGACCTGCACTGGGCCGACGGGCCCCTCGTCGAGTTCGTCGAGCATCTCGTCGAATGGTCGAGCGGCGTGCCCCTCTTCGTCGTGTGCTCGGCGCGGCCGGAGCTCTACGAGCGTTACCCGGGCTGGGGCGGCGGCAAGCGGAACTCGACGACGATCTCGCTCCCGCCCCTCACCGAGACGGACACCGCGCGCCTCCTGTCGGCGCTGCTCGAGCAAGCGGTGCTGCCGGCCGAGGTCCAGGCGGAGTTGCTCGACCGCGCGGGCGGCAACCCGCTCTACGCGGAGGAGTTCGTTCGCATGCTGACCGACCGCGGGATCCTCGAGCGCCACGGCGCGTCCCTTCGGATCGCGGCGAACGGCGGCGGCATCCCCATGCCGGAATCGGTGCACGCGCTCATCGGCGCGCGCCTGGACACGCTCTCGGCGGACCGCAAGGCGCTCCTCCAGAACGCGTCGGTGGTCGGGAAGGTGTTCTGGTCGGGGACGGTCGCGGCGATGGGCGGGGTGGGGGAGACCTCCGTCCGCGAGGGACTGCACGACCTCTCGCGCAAGGAGCTGGTGAGGACCGTCCGGACGAGCTCGGTGCAGGACCAGGTCGAGTACTCGTTCTGGCACGCGCTGGTACGCGACGTCGCGTACGGGCAGATCCCGCGGGCGGAGCGGGCGGCGAAGCATCTAGCCGTCGCCGCGTGGATCGAGGCCGCGGCCGGGGAGCGGGTCACCGACCAGGCCGAGTTCCTCGCGTACCACTACGAGCAAGCGATCGAGCTCACCCTGGCCGCGGGTCGCGAGCCCGACGTCGAACTTCGACGGAAGACCGCGGGGGCGCTCGCCCTGGCGGGAGAACGGGCGCAGCGGCTGGACTTCGCCAAGGCGGTGCAGTTCTACCGGCGCGCCGAGGCCGCCCTTCCGCCGGGCGACCCCGAGCTCCCCGTGCTTCGCGTGCGGGCGCTCGCCGCCGGCGTCGATGTGGGCGAGACGAACATCCCGGAGATGCGGGGCGCCTTCGAGGCGGCGGTCGAGCACCTGAAGGCCCGTGACGAGACCATCCGGGCCGGCGCGATGCTCCGCGAGTACTCGCAGTTCCTCAAGTGGGCAGGCGCCACGGGTGAAGCGCTGCAACGAACCGACGAGGCCGTGGAGCTCCTCGAGCCGTTCGGTCCGAGCCGCGAGCTGCTCGGAGCCTACTGCACACGCGCCGGGGAGAACATGATGCTCGGGAACCTGGAGGTGTGGGAGCACTGGACGGCCGTCACCCTCGAGATGGCGGACCAGCTGGATCTTCCCGAGTACCGGATGCGGGCGCTCCAGTACCGGGGAATCGCCGGCGCCATCCGAGGCGATCCGCAGGGCAAAGCCGACCTCGAGGAGGCGGTCCGGCTCGGGTACGAGCTGGGCCTGGGGAAGGAGACGGCGGTCGGCTACGACAACCTTGCGGACTGGGTTTCGGCTCTCGAGGGGCCGGCCGCAGGGCTCGCCATCTACGAGGAGGGCATGCGGTTCGCCGAGCGCCGGGGCAACGGCACCAACCGCATGTGGATGCTCGCGGAGACCACGTGGCGGCTGTTCGACCTGGGACGCTGGGACGAGGTGATCGCCGCGTCGGAAGACGTGCGGCGGTGGCACGAGGGGCGCGGCCTTCCCCAGCCGGTGATGATCGCGGGCACACAGGAGGCCAAGGTCCACGCGTTCCGCGGTGAGCTCGACCGCGCGGAGGAGCTCATGGCGGAGCTCCTGCCCGCAGCGCGTATCGGCCTCGACGTGCAGAGCTACCGGCCCGCGCTGACGACGTCCGCCCAGATCGCCGCACACCGCGGCCGACCCGGGGCGGCCGCTGAACTCCTCGGCGAGCTCGTGACCGACCTCGGAAAGGGAGTCAGCTCCTACGGGATGCTCGACGGCGTCCTGGTGGCGAGGGCGATCGGCGACCAGCAGCTCGCAGCGCGGATCCTCGGGACCGAGGGCATCGAGCAGTTCGCGGTCGCCCGGGCGAGCCTCCGCGCGAGTCGCGCCGAAGTGCTGGAGGGCGCAGGCGACCTTGCCGGGGCGCTCGCCGCCTTCGAGGATGTGACGGCCGAGTGGGACCGGCTAGGACACGTGTTCGCGCGCGCGCTCGCGCTCCTGGGCGGGGCGCGATGCCTCGGCGCGCTCGGACGGGCACGGGACGCGGCAGATCGGGCGCGCGAGGCGAAAGCCGTCTTCGACTCGGTCGGCGCTCGTTGGCTCTCGGCCGAGGCGGCGGCGCTCGCGCCGGAGGCGTCGACCGCCAGTTCCTAGCTTGCGCTCAGTGCCGGTGGTCACCAGACTCATCCGGCCGGCAGCACATGAGAGGAGAGGTCATGCCGCACGCCGAACGCACCGTCACGATCGCCCGTCCCGTGTCCGACGTCTTCGCCTTCGTCGCCGACGGGGAGAACGGCATGCAGTGGCGCTCCGGCGTCCTGGACATCAAGCGCGAATCGGGCCATGGCGTCGGCGAGGTCTACCGGCAGGGCGTGAGGGGCCCCGGCGGCCGGCGGATCGCGGCCGACTACCGGATCACGCAGCTCGAGCCCGATCGCTCGCTCGCGTTCGAGGCGATCGCCGGCCCGGTACGCCCGACGGGCAGCTACCGATTCGAGTCCGAAGGAGCCGGCACGCGGCTGACGTTCACGCTGGACGCACAGCTCTCCCGACTCAAGAGGATGTTCATGGGCGGCATGGTGCAGAAGACGATGGACGCCGAGATGGGCGCGCTCGACACCCTCAAGCGGGTGCTCGAAGGCCAGGGGAGCTGACCCGCAGCACCCGCCATTCGTCCGGCACGCCCTTCAACGCGTGCATTCCGAGATCGTCGAACCCGATCCCGCTTCCCGCGACCAGCTCCTTGACCGTGCTCGTCACGAGTGTCTCGCCCGGGCCCGCCAGGCCGCACACGCGCGACGCGAGATGAACGGCGATCCCGGCGAGGCCGTCGCCCAGCCGTTCGCACTCGCCCGTGTGCACGCCCGCGCGAACCTCGATCCCGAGCGGACGCACCCCTTCAACGATCGCTCGGGCGCAGCGGATCGCGCGCGCCGGCCCGTCGAACGTCGCCATGAAGCCGTCGCCAGCGGTGTCGCGTTCGACGCCGCGATGGGCCTCGAGCTGCCGTCGCACGACCGAGCGCTGATCGGCGAGGAGCTCCTTCCAGGCGCGATCCCCGAGCGAAGCGGCGGTTTCCGTCGACCGCACGATGTCCGTGAAGAGGACCGTCGCGAGCACCCGGTCGGACTCGGGCGCCGACCGCGTGCCGGTGACGAACTCTTCGATCTCACCGGTGAGCCGCTCCCAGTCCCCGAGGAACGGGATGTGGTCGATCCCGGGAAGCTCGACGAACCGCGCGCCGGCGATGCGCTCGGCGACGGCGCGGCCTTGCGCCACGGGGACGATGCGGTCGTCGGTCCGATGCAGGACGAGGGTCGGCGACTGGATGGCGGGGAGCACCTGGCGGATGTCGACCTCCGTGAAGACGCGCGCGAGCTCGACGTACGCGCCCGGCGAGGCAACCAGCCGTTCGAACCGGGCCCACCACTGCTTGAACCGGGCGTCGTAGCTCGGGCCCTGGAGCTCCAGGTTCTCCCCGGTGCCGATCTCGGCGACCAGCCGGTCGAAGAACGCCTCCGTGTCCTCGGGCGTCCGCCCGTACGGCCAGTCGGGGGAGCGCACGGTCTTGGCGATCGGCGCGTACAGCACGACCGAGCGCGTTCGCTCCGGATAGCTCGCCGCGAACATCATCACGGCGGCGGAGCCGCGTGCCCCGCCGAACACGGCCGCGCCCTCGGACTCGGCTGCGTCCATCACCGCACGGACGTCGTCCGCTTGACGCTCGAGGATCGGCGGCTCGCTCCCACGGTCGGACAGGCCAATGCCGCGCAGGTCGAACAGGATCAGCCGCGCGAACGACGCCAGCCGCTCGAGGTAGCGGGCGTACGGCGGCCATTCCCACATGATCTCGACGTTGGACCAGATGCCGGCCGTGTGGACGAGGTCGATCGGCCCGTCGCCCACGACCTGGTACGCGATGTGGACGTCGCCGTTCCTTGCGTAGCGGGTCTCGTGCTCCACGGGTCGGAAGCGTAGCGCGGTTGCGCGAGACGCCCGGTTAGCGTCAACTATCCCCGTCGGGTCGCCTCGAGGGGGGGAAGCCATGGACGCCTACATCTACCTGCAGGGCATGAGCGCCGATTCGATGATGACGCTGCTCTCGGCGCTGCGCGAGGACGTCGAGCTGGCCGACGACGACCGCGCGAAGGGCTCGATTCGAGCCGTGGGGAGCATCACGGGCGAGTACGACGCGATCGTCTTCGCTGAGAGCGACTCGCTCGAGGGCCTGCAGCGCGTGGTGCTCGAGCGCCTGCGCGGGAGCGCCGCCGTGCCGGTGACCGAGACGTACATGGCGCTCGACGTCCCGCCGCCGGCGGAGCCGCACTGCTCGCCTCCGGCCGCGCAGCCCGGCCAGCCGCCGCCGAAGGCCGTCCCCGACGCGCCGAAGCGCCGAACCCCGTCGCTCGCGTTCGACGCGCTCGTCAACCTGTCATGCGAGCCGGGCTGGGCGCAGTGGGTCTACTGGGACCTGTTCTGCAACCTGCCCGGGAACCCAGTGGGGCCTGGTCTGCAAGGGGAGCGCATGACCACCGGGCCGTGGGACATCCTGGTCGAGCTCGGCGCGAACACGTCGGCGGACGTAGCCGCTTTCATCGTCCGGGTGCGTGGATGGCCGCATGTGATCGGGTCGTCGGCTGCAGCGATGACGCTCCTCGTGCCGTAGCGCGAGCTCGGAGAAACGAATGAGAGGGGGGGGTGTTCGGCTACCCGTGCAAATTATCTACAAGGCGCAATATACCGCTGGATAGATAATTTCCACGGTTTACCGGAACACACCCCCCGACGCTCGACCCGTCTCTAGGGCCGATCGCTCAGCTCCCGGTCGTCCCAATCGACAGGATGTTCCCCTCGGTGTCCTTGAGCCACGCCGACCGGTAGGGCCCCAGCTCGGCGATCGAGTTAACCGTCTTCACGCCGGGGATGTCGTATTCCTCGAACGTGGCGCCGCTGTCCTTGAGCTCCGCGACCGCCGCGTCCAGGTCGCTCACCTCGAGCGTCGCCGCCGTCGCCTGATTCGTGCCGGCGTACTGGCTCTCGTACAGGAACAGCTGGTGCGGACCGGCCTGGTAGAAGATGCCCGCCGGAGTCTCCTCGAGCAACTGCAGGCCCAGGGTCTCCTCGTAGAACTTCCTCGCCCGGCCGAGATCGCTGGCCGGGAGCGTCGCTGCCGCACGTGTGTACGTAGGCATTGGCCTCACCTCCACCCGCATCGTACGCCCATTCAGCTCGTGATGTCGCGGCGGCTGATGACCCAGAGCCCAAGCGCCAGGAACACCGCCGTGTAGACCGCCATCAGCAGCACCCCGCGCTCCATCCCGTCCCACGCGACGGGGGAGCGGAAGAGGTCGGCGAACGCGAGCCAGCCGTGGCTCAACAGGTACGGATGGATCGCGTGCAGGGCCGAGAGGTTGTCCATGATCTGGCTCGCGATCGCCACGGCGACCGTCGCGACCGTGGCGCCCGGGCCGGAGTTCGTGATCGTGGAGAACAGCAGCCCGATCGACGCGAGGCCCGCCATCCCGAGGAGGATGTAGACGCCCGAGGCGATGACGCGGACGAACGCGGCGCCGGTCGGGATGGTCGTCCCCGAGAGGGTGGGGAGGGGCCCGAGCCCGAACCGGATCGACCCCGCGATCAACCCGACGAGCAAGAGCCACCCGATGGCCGCCGCCACCTGCGTCATGACCGCGGCGAACTTCGAGAGCAACAGTCGCCGGCGGCCCGTCGGCCGCGCGATCAAGTAGCGGAGCGTCCCGGCGGAGGCCTCGCCGGCGATCGCCTCGCCCGACAGGAGGCCCGTCCCGAGGGGCAGAAAGAACGGCTGCACGATCACCACGGCGACGAGCGCCGCGAACAGGCCGTTTCGCGTGATGAGGTCGAGGAACGGCGGGCCGCCCTGACCGACGTCGGTCGGAGGGAAGATGACCGGGATCAGCGCGAGGCCGGCCAGGCCGAGCGCGAACACCCACGTTCGCACGCGGTGGATCGCCTTGCCCAGCTCAACGCGGAGCATCGGCGCCTTCCACCAGCGAGAGGAACACGTCCTCCAGGCCCGCCTGCTCGGGGACGAGCGCGCTCACCGCGACGCCGCCCGCCACGAGCGCGGCGTTCACGGAGGCCGCGGTCGCGGGCGGGGAGAGGCGCACGCGAAGCCCGTCGCCCGGCTCGATGGCCACCCCGGCGAGCGTGCCGAGTACGCCACGGGCCAACGTCGCGTCGTCGATATCCAGCCGAATCACGTCCGCGCCCTTGCGGAGAACGTCGGGCGGGCCGTCCGCGACCAGGCGCCCCTGCGCCAGCACGCCCACGCGATCGCACATCGCCTCGACCTCGGATAGCAAGTGGCTCGAGACGAACACCGTCGTTCCTTCGCCCGCCAGGCGCCGCAGCAGCAGCCGGATCTCACGCATGCCCTGGGGGTCCAGACCGTTCGTCGGTTCGTCCAGCACGAGCAGCTCGGGCTCGCCGAGGAGCGCGAGCGCGATCCCCAGGCGCTGGCGCATGCCCTGGCTGTACGCCTTGACGCGCTTGTTCGCCGCGTCGGCCAGGCCGACCGTGTGCAGCACGTCGTCGATCCGCGCGAGGCGCGCCTGCTGCTCCGACCGGGGTCCGGCAGCGCGCGTGAAGTATTCGAGGTTCCGGCGGCCCGACAAATACATCCAGAACGCCGGCTCCTCGATGAGCGCGCCCACCTTGCGCAGGGCGGGGCTGCCCGAGCCTTCGTGGCCGAACACCGGCTGATCCAAGACGCGGACCTCGCCGCCGGTGGGGAAGATGAGGCCGAGCAGCATCCGGATCGTCGTGGTCTTGCCGGCACCGTTGGGGCCGAGGAACCCGTACAGCACGCCGCGGTCGATCTGCAGGTCGAGCCCGTCGACCGCCGAGAGCTCGCCGTACCGCTTGGTCAGGCCCTTGGCGAGGATCGCGCTCAGGGAAGCTCCGACTCCACGGCGGCGAGCGCGGACTGCGGGACGAGCCCGTACAGGAGCCAGTGGTCGTCTCCGTGCTGCACGAGCCGGATCGAGAACAGCCGGCCGGAGAACGGCAGGAGCTCAGCGAGCGCCCTGCCCACCGGGCTCGACTGCAGGAGGGCCGGATCGACCGTGACCGGCACCGCGACAATCGTGGACCAACCCGTGCCGAACACCTTCGGCAGATAGGACGACGACGGCTGGATCGGCAGCTGGCGCTCCGACGGCTGTGCCCCCGGTGTGGACGCATGTGGCGTGACGACCATCGCGCCGGCGGGCGGGGAGAACTGGAACGTCTTCGGATC
>VAYJ01000030.1 GCA_005888465.1 Actinomycetota bacterium | reverse complement strand
CGCGGCGGGGCCGTGCGGCCCGTGCTCCGAGATCTACGTGGACCGCGGGCCCGCGTACGGCCCCGACGGCGGCCCGGACGTCGACGAGGAGCGCTTCCTCGAGATCTGGAACCTCGTGTTCATGCAGGACGAATGCGACGAGCACGCTGAGGTCGTCCGTGAGCTCCCTCGGAAGAACATCGATACGGGATCCAGCCTGGAGCGAGTAGCGGTGGTGCTGCAGGACGTCGCCTCCGCGTTCGATACCGATCTGCTGCGCCCGCTCGTCGCCTCCGCCGAGGAGCTCACCGAACGCGTCTACGGGAGGCAGGAACGGGACGACGTGAGCCTGCGGATCATCGCGGAGCACGCGCGCGCGACGACGTTCCTCATCGCCGACGGCGTCCTGCCTTCGAACGAGGGCCGCGGGTATGTCCTTCGCCGAATGCTGCGCCGCCTGGTCACCCACGCCCGGCGCCTCGGCGTGGCGGTCGACGTCATGCCGTCGCTCGTCGCAACCGTGATCGAGCGCTTCCACGGGGCGTATCCGGAGCTCGCCGCGAACCAGGCCTTCATCCACCAGGTGGCCACGTCGGAGGAGGAAGGGTTCGCGCGCACGTATCGCCAGGGGATGGGCGTGTTCGAGGAGGAGGTCGCGAAGGCGAAGGCGAGCGGCTCCAAGAGGCTGTCGGGCGAGGCCGCCTTCCGCCTGCACGACACGTTCGGCTTCCAGGAGCAGCTCACGCTTGAGCTCGCGCGCGAGCAGGGCCTGGAGGTCGACGCCGACGGCTTCGCCCGATTGATGCAGGAGCAGCGGGAGCGGGCGCGCCGAGCGCGGAAGCGGGGCGAGGGGGCGGGCGACCTCGGCGAGGTGGCCGCCGAAGGGGGCCCGACCGAGTTCCTGGGCTACGAGCGGCTGGACGCCGACGCGCACATCGTGGGGTTGCTGCGAGACGGCGCCCGGGAGGACTCGGCCGGCGAGGGGGACCGCGTCCTGCTGGCGCTCGACCGCACGCCGTTCTACGCGGAGGGCGGCGGTCAGGTGGGCGACGCGGGGACGATCCGGACGGCGACGGGGCTCGTGCAGGTCACCGACACGCGGCTGGGCCCTGGGGGGACGATCGTGCACGAAGGTGTCGTGAGCTCCGGCGAGGTCCGCGCCGGTGAGGAGGCAGGGGCGTCGGTGGACCCGGCGCGCCGCGAGGCGACCACGCGCTCGCACACGGCCACGCACGTGCTGCACCACACCCTTCGCCAGACCTTGGGCGAGCACGCGCGGCAGGCCGGCTCCCTCGTCGCCCCGGGCCGCGTGCGCTTCGACTTCACGCACTACGAGTCGGTGCCGCGGGACGCCCTCGAGGAGATCGAGGCGATCGCGAACCGGCGCCTGGCCGACGACCAGCCGGTGCGCGCGTACGAGACGACGCTCGAGTTCGCGCGGAGCCAGGGGGCGATGGCGCTCTTCGGCGAGAAGTACGGCGACCTGGTGCGCGTGGTCGAGATCGGCGACTACTCGATCGAGCTCTGCGGCGGGACGCACGTCCACCATACGGGCGAGGTGGCGCTCCTTCGGGTGGCGTCGGAGTCGAGCATCGGGTCGGGGTTTCGCCGCATCGAGGCGCTGACGGGCCCGGACGCGCTGGCGCACGTGAGCGTGGAGCGGCGCCTGCTGGAAGAGGTCACGGAAGCGCTCGGCGCCGGGGACCCGCAGACCGCGCCCGAGCGCGCGCGGCAGGCGCTCGCGCGCATCAAGCAGCTCGAGAGCGAGCTGGGCGCCATCCGACGTACGGCGCGCACGCAGGAGGTCGAACGCTTCGCCGCGTCCGCGCAGGACGTGGCGGGCGTGCGCCTGGCCGTTGCCCGGATGCCCGGCGGGGCCGACGAGCTTCGCGAGGTTGCGACCGCCCTTCGCAAGCGGCTGGAGCCCGAGGGCGCCGTGGTCCTGGGAGCGGCCGCCGATGGCAAGGCACTCCTCGTGGCGGCCTGCACGGCGGCGCTCGTCGCGCGCGGGGTCACGGCCCCCAACCTCATCGCCGAGGCCGCGGCGACGGTCGGCGGGAAGGGGGGAGGCCGGACCCCGGACCTCGCCTTCGCTGGCGGAAGCCGGGCCGACGCCCTCGATGCCGCGCTCGCGGGCATCCCCGCGCGGCTCCTCGGGCTGCTCGGGGGATGAGCGCCGGCCGGGTCCTCGGCCTGGACCTCGGCGAGGCGAGGATCGGCGTCGCGATCTCCGACGACGACCGTCGCGTGGCGGTGCCGTTCGGGACGGTGCGAACCGGCGCGCCGGCCGACGTGAAGGCGATCGCCGCGATCGTGCGCGAGCAGGGCGTCACCGAGATCGTTGTGGGGCTGCCGCTGCAACTCTCGGGACGCGCGGGTGAGGCCGCCGAACACGCGCGCACGTTCGCGGGGGTCCTTCGCGAAGCGCTCGGGGTTCCCGTGTCGCTCCAGGACGAGCGCCTGTCAACCATAGAAGCCGAGCGGGCGCTCGGGGCAGCGGGCGTTCGGGGCCGCGACCGCCGCCGGGTCGTCGACCAAGCGGCCGCGGCGATCATCCTGCAGGCGTACCTCGACCGTGGGGACGCCGCGGGCTGATCGTTACCGCTGGTGTGTTCCCGACGATCGCTCAGTATCCTGTGCCGATGCTGGAAACCGCCCCAACACGGTCGGGCCGGCGCCGTGAGGGCCGGGAGCGGCGCCGCGGGCTCGCGATCCTCGTCGTGCTCATCCTCCTGTTCGGCGGGACGGTGGCGGGCTTCAGCGCCTTCTACGCGTGGGGGACCGGAGCCTCGGGGCCGCAGACCAAGGTCGTGATCGACATCCCGCGCGGCGCGACGGGCAACCAGGTTGCCGACCTGCTGAAGGAGAAGGGCGTGATCCGGAGCGCCTTCGTCTTCCGGCTCCTGATCAAGCTCCGCCACCTCGCGGGCATCTTCAAGGCCGGCGAGTACAACCTGACGACGAACATGGCGGTCTCGGACGTCATCGACGCGCTCAAACAGGGTCCCTTCCTCGAGTCGGTGACGGTCACGTTCCCTGAAGGTCTCACGATCGCGCAGACCGCGGCGAGGGCGGCCGAGGCCCTGGGGCTGTCCCAGGCTGACTTCATCACGGCCGCTCAATCCGGCACGTTCGTCCTCGCGCCGTACCTCCCGGCGGGGACGAAGTCGGTCGAGGGGTTCCTATTCCCGCAGACGTACGACTTCCTGCAGGACACGACGCCCGAGCAGCTCATCCAGCGGCTCCTGGGTGAGTTCAAGAAGGAGTGCCAGGCGCTGCCGTGGTCCAAGGTGTCCTCGCTCGGCGTCAGCGACTTCCAGGCGATGATCGTCGCCTCGATGATCGAACGGGAGGCGAAGTTCCAGGCCGACCGCCCGCTCGTCGCGGCGGTGATCTACAACCGTTTGAAGAAGGGCATGCCGCTGCAGGTCGACGCGACCGTCGAGTACGCGCTCGGCACGTACAAGGCGAAGCTCACGTACGCGGACCTACAGGTGAAGAGCCCGTACAACACCTATCTTCACACCGGTCTGCCGCCCGGCCCGATCGCGAGCCCGGGCCTCGCCTCGATCGCCGCCGCCCTCGCCCCCGCGAGCGTCGACTACCTCTATTACGTCGCCGACTCCTCGGGGCACAACCACTTCGCCTCGACCTACCAGGAGTTCCTCCAACTCAAGGCGAAGTACACCGGGTAGCCGGGCCCCCATCTCAAGGGCCATCCCCCGCCCGCCGACAACCAGACGTAAGGAGCCTATGTCGACGGATTTCGCGGCCTTGACCAGTGCGTTCGCGGCAGGCCTACCCGACGTGCGGGCCTGCCTCATCGTTTCGCGCGACGGTCTCTCGCTGGGCAGCCACCCTGCCGGCGAGGAGTCGCGGGCCCTGTCCGTCTGGGGCCGCGTGCAGGAGCTCGGCGACGTCGAGAGAGGGTTTGCGGTCGTGGGTGACGAGCTGTGGGTCTTCTGCCGGCGAGGGCCGTACGCGGCCTTGGCGATCGCCGGGGCGTCTTCGCGCGCGGGCGTCGTGTTGGACCGGCTCGATCAGATGGCGCTCGTCGCCGAGGAGGACCGGCTTCGCAAGGAGGGCCTCCGCGCCGCGGGTCCCGAGCCGCCCAGGCGTGGCAGGCTCTCGTTGCACCGCGAGCGCGCGACGAGCAGGCCCGACCGCGAGGTCGAGCCGGTGATCATGGCCGAACCCGCCGAGCCCCTCGACGTCGTGGAGATGGTCGAAGCGACGGACGATCCGGCGACGCCCGAACGAGACGGCATGGAGGTGGATCCGGTCGCCCTCGCCCGGGAGTTCGCCGGGCTCCTTCCCGCCGACGCGGACGACAAGGAGTGAAGGCCGTGAGCGACTCGCAGCCCGCCGAGCCCACCGAGCCGTTCGACGCCCGCCTGCGCAAGACGAAGAAGCTCGGCCAGATCCTGGTCGAGGAGGGGCTGATCTCGCCCGCCGACCTCGAGCAGGCGCTCTTGCAGCAGAGCCGCGACGACCAGCCGCTCGGGCGGATCCTGATCAGTCTTGGTCTGGTGCGAGAGTCCGACCTCGTTGCCGCGCTCGCCAAGCAGATCGGGTTCCGGTTCGTCGACCTGGGTGACTACACGGTCGACGCTTCGGCCGCCGCCCTCATCTCGGAGCAGGTCGCGCGGCGCTACCGGGCGCTCCCGATCGGCCACGAGGACAACAAGCTGATCGTCGCCATGGCCGACCCGGCGAACCTGTTCGCGCTCGACGACATCCGAACGCTGACGGGCAGCGAGGTGCAACCGGTTGTCGCGACGGCGAGCGACATCGACGCCGCCATCCGCAAGTACAGCCGCCTCGACCAGTCCGTGCAGGCCATGGCCTCGGAGGCCTCGTTCGCGGTCGAGGACGACCTGGCGGAGATGGAGCGGGCGGCGGCGGCGGTTGAGGAGGGCCCGATCGTCAAGATGGTGAACCTCCTCATCAGCCAGGCGATCGCCGACCGGGCCTCGGACATCCACATCGAGCCGATGGAGCGCGACGTGCGCATCCGCTACCGGATCGACGGCGTGCTGGCGGAGGTCATGCGCTCGCCGAAGAACATCCAGGCTGGCCTCATCAGCCGCCTGAAGGTCATGGCGGACATCAACATCGCCGAGCGCCGGATCCCCCAGGACGGGCGCGTCGGCCTGACCGTCGCCGGCAAGACGATCGATCTTCGCCTCGCGACCCTCCCCACCGTCTACGGCGAGAAGGTGGTCATCCGGGTCCTCGACAAGAGCTCGGTCCTGCTGCGCCTGGAGGATTTGGGGTTCGGCGAGACGGCCTTCCATTCGTATCAGCGCTCCTATACGAAGCCGTACGGCGCCATCCTCGTGACCGGCCCGACCGGCTCGGGCAAGTCCACGACGCTCTACGCGACGCTCAACATCGTGAACAAGCCGGACAGGAACATCATCACGGTCGAGGACCCCGTCGAGTACCGGCTCCCCGGCATCAACCAGATCCAGGTGAACCCTCGGGCGGGGCTCACGTTCGCCTCCGCGCTTCGATCCATCCTGCGCGCCGACCCCGACATCATCCTGATCGGCGAGATCCGCGACCGGGAGACCGCCATGATCGCGATCGAGTCGGCCCTGACCGGCCACTTGGTGCTCTCCTCGGTCCACACGAACGATGCCCCGTCGTCCCTGCCCCGACTGGTCGAGATGGGGGTCGAGACGTACCTCGTGGCGAGCGCCATCGACTGCGTGGTGGCCCAGCGCCTCGCGCGGAAGCTCTGCGGCAAGTGCAAGCAGGGCTACAAGCCGGAGTCCACGGAGCTGGAAGGGGCGGGGTTCCCGGAGGAGGCCTGGCCGGAGATCACCGAGCTCTTCCGGGCGACGGGGTGCGCGGCCTGCGCCAAGACGGGCTACCGCGGGCGGATGGGTCTCTACGAGGTCATGCCCGTGACCGAGGAGATCGAGCGGATGACGGTCGACCGTGTCTCCACGGAGGAGCTGCGTCGCTCGGCGAAGCGCAGCGGCATGGTGGCGCTCCGGGAGGACGGGCTCGCGAAGGTCCGGGCAGGGCAGACTTCGCTGCAAGAAATCCTACGGGTGGTGGCCTGACGTGCCGATGCAAACCGTTGAGGTCGAGCGCGTCCGAGAGGAGCAAGCATGAGTGTGGAGTTGCTGAGGGAGGATGCCGACGCTGCTGACGTGTCGGTCCAGGAGCTGCTGGGCAAGGTCCTGGATACCGGCAGCAGCGACCTGCACCTGACCGCTGGCGCCTTCCCGACCATCCGCCAGCACGGGGACCTCAAGCCCCTCGACGGCTACCCGCGGATGGAGCCGGAGCCGCTGCGGCGGATGATCTACTCGATCCTGACGCAGCGCCAGCGCGAGCGCCTGGAGCAGGAGCTCGAGCTGGACGTGTCGTACTCGCTGCCCGGCAAGGCGCGGTTCCGCGTGAACGTGTATTTCCAGCGCGACGCTATCGGCGCCGCCTTCCGGCTCATCCCCTTCGCCATCCGTTCGCTCGAGGAGCTCGGCCTCCCCGCGAACGTCAGGGACTTCGCGCACCTGCCCCGAGGCCTGGTGCTCGTCACCGGGCCGACGGGGTCGGGCAAGTCCACCTCGCTCGCCGCCCTCATCGACATCGTGAACTCGGAGCGGCCGGTCCACATCATGACGATCGAGGACCCGATCGAGTACCTGCACAAGCACAAGATGGCCATCGTCAACCAGCGCGAGCTCGGAGCCGACACGCTGTCGTTCGGCTCGGCTCTCAAGCACGTCCTGCGCCAGGACCCCGACGTCATCCTGGTCGGTGAGATGCGGGACCTCGAGACGATCCAGACGGCCATCACCGCTGCGGAGACCGGTCACGTCGTCTTCGCCACCCTGCACACGCAGGACGCGCCGCAGACGATCGACCGCATCATCGACGCCTTTCCGCCGCACCAGCAGCAGCAGGTGCGCGTGCAGCTCTCGACCACGCTGCAGGGCGTGGTCACCCAGCAGCTGCTGCAGACCTACGATGGCCAGGGCCGCGTGGTGGCGGCGGAGGTCCTCGTGGCGACGCCGGCCATCCGCAACCTCATCCGGGAGGCCAAGGTCCATCAGGTCTACTCGGCGATGCAGGCGGGCGCGCAGTACGGGATGCGGACCATGGACAAGTCACTCGCGGAGCTCGTGACCGCCGGCAAGATCTCGATGGAGCTTGCCCGGCAGCGGTGCCACGACCTCGCGGAGCTGGATCGGCTCCTGGGCGGAGCGACGGGGAGGCTGGGCAATGCCTGAGACGATGACCTATGCGTACAAAGTTCGCGATCGCGGCGGCAAGGTCGTGACGGGAACCCTCGCGGGGGAGAGCCAGCCGCTGGTTCTCGGCCGCCTGCGCGAGATGGGCTACACGCCGATCAGTGTGGAAGTGCAGCGCCAGGGCGTGAACCGCTCGATCACCATCAAGCGCAAGGCGAACCTCAAGGACCTGGCGATCTTCTCGCGACAGTTCGCGACGATGGTGAGCTCCGGCCTGCCGATCCTGAAGGCCCTGTCCATCCTCGAGCAGCAGACCGAGTCCAAGGTGCTAGGCGCAGCGGTCGGCAGCGTGCGCGCGGACATCGAGGGTGGTTCCTCTTTGTCCGCTGCCATGAGCCGGCATCCGAAGGTCTTCAACGACCTCTACGTGGCGATGGTCAAGTCCGGCGAGGCCGGGGGCGTCCTCGAGGCCGTGCTGGAGCGATTGGCGGCCAACCTGGAGCGGGAGGTCTCCCTGCGCGGCAAGATCAAATCCGCGATGACGTACCCGATCGTCGTTGCGGGGTTCGTGTCCTTGATCTTCATGGCGATGCTGCTGTTCATCGTGCCGCAGTTCAAGTCGATCTACGGGAGCCTGGGCGGCAAGTTGCCGTTCCTCAC
>VAYJ01000067.1 GCA_005888465.1 Actinomycetota bacterium | reverse complement strand
GGGGTCCCGAACGATTCGTTCTCCCTCGAGAGCGAATTCGACTGCCGTTTCACGCTGAGGGCCGGACCCGCCCGATAATCGGGGCCGTGGAGAGCCCAGCGGGGCGGCGCGCGACGGCCGGGCTCTCGCTCGCCGTCGTCATCGCCGCCACGGTCGTCACGCTCGCGGCCGGTGGCGTCTTCAAGAGCCGGTGCAGCAGCGGGGACTGGGGCGACGGCCGGCAGTACCGCCAGCTCTGCTACACGGACCTCGTTCCCCTCTACGGGACGGAGCACCTCTCCGGCGGGCGGCTCCCCTTCCTGAACGCATGCCCTGGGGGCGGCGTCTGCGACGAGTACCCGGTACTCACGATGTACTTCATGCGAGCGGCCGCCTGGATCGGCCACGGCTACGCCGGGTTCTTCTGGGCGAACGCGGTGCTCCTCTCGCTCTGCGCCCTGATCACCGCGTGGGCACTCTTCCTCATGGTGGGCGAACGGGCGCTGTACTTCGCCATCGCGCCGACGCTCCTCATCTACGCTTTCGTCAACTGGGACCTCCTCGCGGTGGCGATCACGACGGTGGCGACGCTCGTCCTCCTGCGGCGGCGCGACCGGTCGAGCGGTGTCCTGCTCGGCCTGAGTGCCGCCGCGAAGATCTATCCGGCACTCCTGGTGGTGCCGTTCGCGCGCGAGCGGGTCCGCGAGGAGCGGCGCGGGGGCGCCGCCGCGATCGTCGTCTGGTCGGTGATCGCCTTCGCAGCGGTGAACGTGCCCTTCGCGATGTTCGCCCCGAACGCTTGGTCGACCTTCTTCCGGTTCAACTCGACGCGCTCCGCCGACTGGGACAGCCTGTGGTTCATCGTGTGCGAACGGCTGCACGGTGGGGGGAGCTGCCCGCTCTCCGCCGCCCAGATCAAGCTCGTGAACGGGCTATCCCTGCTCGCCTTCCTCGTCATCGCCGCGGCGGTGTGGTGGACCCGGGCAAAGCGCCAGCCCGACTTCCCGCGCTGGACCCTCGGGTTCCCGCTGCTCGTCGCGTTCCTGCTCGCTAACAAGGTCTACTCCCCGCAGTACAGCCTCTGGCTCCTCCCCTGGTTCGCGCTCGCGCTTCCCAACCCGTGGCTCTTCGGGGCGTTCGAGTTCGCCGACGTGGCGGTCTTCGTCACGCGCTTCTCCTGGTTCGGGCGTCTCTCCGCGGACCTGGGGAGCGTCGCGTTCAGCGGGTATCGGGGGGTGCCGCTCGGGGGCTTCGAGCTCGCCGTCGCCATCCGCGCGGCCGTCCTCGTCGCCTGCCTCGTCGCCTGGACCCTCAGCCGGAGGGACCCACTCGATACAGGACGACCCCTCCGATCTCGACCGGCGACGGATCCAGGGGAGCAAACACCTGCCGCCACGATCCCGGCGTCCCCGCCTTGACGACGACCGCCCCGACGTCGTGCGCGCGCAGGAACACGCCCAGGAAGGCGCTCGACTTCGGGACCGGGACGCCGGCGGAGAGCGTCTGCAGGAACGGGTCGCCGGCGAACTCGGGCGGGGGAACGACCGAGACGTAGCCCTCGGGCATGCGGAACGCGAATCCGGTCTCGGCCTGCCAGAGCATGCTGGTCCCGAAGCCGCCGAATGGAATCATGAGCGCGTTTTCGCCCGGCGCGAGATACGTCCGATACATCCCGGTCGAGAAGAACGGGGGCGTGTCGTCCGGCCACTTCCAGAAATCGCGGCCCCGAACGGGCAGGAGCGCCACCAGGGCGAGGAGCGCGAGCGCCCACCGCGCTCGGCGCGACCACGTCGCGCCACGGGCATCGGCCAGCCAGAGCGACACGATCACGGCGGCGGCCAGGAACGCGTAGAGCATGAACCGGCTGGGGAGCGCGAAGCGCAGGAACGGCAGCCCGACGACGAGCCGCCACGGGAGCCAGACCGATTGGGCGCCCCCCACGCGCAGGCGCGGGCCGAGGGTGGCCACGAGCACCATGAGCAGGACGCCCAGCAGGAACCACGCGACGCGCATCCGTCGCCACGACACGGCGAACGCCAGGAGCGCAGCGATCAACGGCAGGCCCAGGTACGCCATCTGCTCGGACACGTTGCCCGAGAACGTGGCCGCGATCGAGGCGTAGTGCGACCCGCCCAGGAGCGTCATCGGGTTGGGGATGAGGAAGTTCTTCAGATCCGACGTGTAGAACGAGGAGTAGAACGTGTAGATCGGCGGGGAGGCGAGGTCCCTCATCACGGCGAGCAGGTAGGGCAGGAGCACGATGCAGGCGATCACGATCGCGACCATGCTCTCGGCGAGCGTCGACAGGATCACCGTCCGGCGCCGCGGGAAGGAGAAGGCGGCGAGCACGTTCGCCAGCCCACCGAACACGGCCAGCGTGAGGAGCACCTCGGCGGACACCAGGAGCTGCAGCCCGACACAGAGGGCGAGGAGCACGACGAACGTCCGCGGGCGAAGCGACCCGTCCACCCGGCGAAGCACCAACAGGACGATGACCGGGACCAGCGCCGCGAGCGCCAGGTTCGGATGCCCCATGAGCTGCCCGAGCTCGTACGTGGAGAATCCGAAGAGCCAGCCCCCCACGAGCGAGGCGGCGTGCGAGCCGGTGACGCGCCGGCACAGGAGATACGCGGTCCATGCGGAGACGGCCGGGCAGCAAAGGGCCAGAATGTTGTACGCGACGATCGGCCCGAGGGCGAGGGTGATGGGCGCGAGGAGCAGGCTCGGCCCCGGGATGCTCGGGACGGCGCCCAGGTGGTAGCCGGTCGGCGCCCAGAGCGCGTGCGTGAAGAAGGGATCCAGTCCGTGCGAGATCGCGTGGGGCCACCACATCAGGAACCACATGTGGGTGGCCGGGTCGGTCCCGTACCCAACGTAGACTCGCGACGGGCGCCGGAGCACCGGAATCCCGAACAGGACGACCGACCCGGCCGCATACACCAGCAAGGCCCCGAGCGATCGAGCGCGAGCATTCGGCGTCCTTCGATGTCTCGCGGTGACGGGCGGCATCGCGCGGAGCCTACCCCGGGCGTCGCCCAGTGAGCGCGACCGAGACGACCGACACCGATCTCCGCTCGGGCATCTGGTACTGCCTCAAGCTCTTCGTCGGGATCCGCCTGGCGCTCTTCGCGATCGGGCTCGTGGGCGTGGCGCTCCTTCCCGACTTCGCCCATGTCTCGGACCAGCTCCGCAACCAGATCCCGCTAGTGCCGACGCCCGTAAGCGTCCCCGGGTGGCCGGCGCACGCGTTGACGCCCGGATGGGACAACCTGTTCACCGCGTGGGAACGCCTGGACGCGCTGTGGTTCCTTCGGATCGCGACGATCGGCTACGGCGGCGAACATGCGAGCGCGGCGTTCTACCCGCTCTATCCGCTGCTCATCCGCGTGGTGTCGTTCCTTATCGGCGGGCATCCGTTCGCCGCGTCACTCCTGGTCTCGAACGGTGCCTTCCTGGGCGCCCTCATGATGCTTTACGTCCTCACCCGCTCGGAGCTCACCGAGGAGACGGCGCGACGCAGCGTCCTGTACGCGGCTACGTTTCCGACCGCGCTCTTCTTCTTCGCGCCGTACAGCGAGTCGCTCTTCCTGCTGCTCGTGCTGGTCGCGTTCTGGGGCGCCAGGCGCGGCCGGTGGGAGGTGGCGGGCACGGCGGCCGGGCTCGCGGCCCTCACCCGTAACCTGGGCGTCGTGCTGGTCCTGGCGCTCGCCGTCGAGGCCATCCATCAGAGCCTGGCCACGCGGCCGTGGCGCATGCCGATCCGGAGCCTCCTTTGGTCGCTGCCGCCCGTGATCACGACGCTCGCCTACCTCGCCTTCTGGAAACACCTCTCGGGCGACTGGCTCGCCCCCATCCATCAGCAGGCGTACTGGCAGCGACATCTCACCGACCCTGTCGTCACGGTGGCAAAGGGGACCCACGCAGCCTTCGCCTATCTGGGGGTCTATCCCGGGGGCTACCACCTTCTGGACTGGCTGATCGCCGTTCCAGTCTTCGTCGTCGCGGCGTACGCGACGCCGCGCCTTCGTCCGAGCTACGCCGTCTACCTGTGGAGCATGATCCTGCTGCCGCTCGCGTCGCTCTTCGACGCGCGCCCCCTCATCGCCTTCTCCCGGTACGCGCTCCCGCTCTTTCCCGTGTATTGGGGCCTCGCCAGGCTCACCGAAGGCCGCCGCGCGGCCCACGAGGCGCTGGTCGTGACCTCCGCGGCCCTCCTCGGGCTCATGACCCTTCTGTTCGTCAACTGGTACTACATCATCTGACCGTTCCGGCGTCGGCCGCCCCTCAAGCGACTCCCCCGTTGGTCCTCCGTCGGTCCCTCCGCATAAAATCCCTTCGGACCTTCAGCGTATGCCCCAAGGAGCCGATGGAAGAACCATGGCGATCCGAGTCGTAATCGCCGATGACCACTCACTCGTTCGGCAGGGGCTCCGCCGCTACCTGGAGATGGCGGGTGACATCCAGGTGGTGGGCGAGGCCTCGAACGGGCGCGAGGTGCTCGGGATGATGGAGAACGGCGTCGGGCAGCCGGACATCGTGCTGCTGGACATCCGGATGCCCGAGATGGACGGGCTCGAGACGGCCCGGAAGATCCGCCAGCGCCACCCGGAGATCGGCGTGATCATGCTCACGGCCTACGACGACCGGCAGTTCGTCGTCGAAGCCGTACGGGCCGGGGCGCGGGGCTACGTCCTCAAGGCCCGGGACGCCGAGCACCTGATCCAGACGGTTCGCCTGGTCGCGGGCGGCAACATGGTGATCGACCCGCAACTCGTGGTCGCGCTCGCCGACGAGCTCTCCCAGTCCAAGGAGCGCGACCGCAAGGCGGAGACCCTCACGGCCCGCGAGGTCGAGGTCCTGCAGCTCCTCGCCTTCGGCCATACCAACAAGGACATCGCCGACCAGCTCTTCATCTCGCCGGACACGGTCAAGACCCACCTCGAGCACATCTTCGAGAAGCTCGGCGCCACCGACCGAACCGCGGCCGTCGCCGAGGCCCTGCGCCGTCACCTCATAGAATAGCCCCCCGCCCCGGTAAGGACGGACTCACGCACGATCCGGCCCCCGCCGATACCGTTATCGATGCAGGCGACCAACCTTCGCGAGGGTCCGGACCTCGCCCTGCCCCCACCTTCCCGCCCGGGAGGCCGGCGGCTCGGTGAGCGCAGCTCGCTGACGGTCCTGTCGGCCGCGGCGCTCGCCGTCGTGCTCGCCGGCACCCTCGGCACGGGGCCCGGGCGATGGTTCTCCCGCGACGTCGGTCCCGCGCTCGGCCTGGTCCTGGTGGCGGGCACGTCCGCCGTGGTGCTCCTTCGCCGGGCGACGAAGCCAGGCGCGTGGAGCGGGACCCGGATCCTCTGCGCCGGGACGGGCGTGTTCACCTTCATCCAGGCCGCATCACTCTCCCGGCGGATCCTCGAGCCGGTCGCGGCCCAGGGCCCGGGCGTCGTGCTCGGTGCGGCCGTGCTCCTCGCCGCGTCGCTCGCTGCCCTCGTGGTTGATCTTCGCGAGCACGTCTCGGAGCAGCGCTCGGCGCTCGTCTCGGACGTGGCGATCGTTGCCGTCCTTACGGGCGGCACGGCGCTCGTGCTCATCCGCGAGTCGGACCCGCGCGTCTTCACACCGGCCGGCATCGCCTTCGCGATGATCGCGGCGGCGTCGATCGCGCTCGCGGCCGGGCGGGTCGTGCTCCTGCTCTGGTGCCCGACCTGGGTCCACGCTTCGCTCCTCGCCTGCGCGGGCGGCGTCAGCGCGTCCTCGCTCGCGCTCGCGCGGACGGTCGAGGTCGCGAACCGCACGGCCCTCCCAGCGACGCCACAGGTCGCCCTGGGGCTTTCCCTCGCCGCGATGGCGGCGACGCTCGTCGTGGAGCCGTGGCTCACCGCGGGCGGGGTTCGAAGGCCGCGCACCGCCTGGTGGACCCGGCCGGCGGTGCTCGGCATCTCCATCTCGGGTGCTGGCGCGATCCTGCTGGTCGGCCTCGTCACGCCCCACGCGCACCTCCGGGCTGGGGAGGTGATCGTGCTTTCCGCCGCGTACCTCGGCACCGTCGGGGCACGCGCCCTGGTGAACCAGGTCCGCCTCGGGCACACGACGACCGAGCTCGAACGGGTCGTCGCGGAGAAGGACCACGCGATCGAGTCGCTTCGCGACGCCGTGGAGCTCGCGACCTCGTCCGAGGCGCGCCTTCGTCTGCTGGTGGACTCCGCCGTCGACGGGATCGTCGAGCTGGACGCGCAGGGCGTGATCGTGCGAGCCAACTCCGCGTTCTGCTCGATGGTCCGGGTCCCCCTGCGTGAGGTGATCGGCGAGACGTGGCCGCGGATGGCGGCGAAGGCGGGCCCCAGCGCGGATTCGCTGGCGCGCCTGCTCGAGACCGGCGAGGCGCTCGTCGTGTCGGGCAACGGCACCGCCTACCTCGAGGCGCGTTCCTCGGCGCTCCCCACCGACCCACCCGGTCGGTTGCTCCTGGTGCGCGACGTGAGCCCCGCCAAGGCCGCCGAGCAGACGATCCGCACGCTCTTCCAGTTCCTTCAGGACCGCGACGAGGACCGCACGCGGCTCCTGCAGCGCACGAACGCCGCGATCGAGGTCGAACGCAACCGCATCGCGCGCGACCTGCACGACGGGCCGATCCAGGGGATCTCGGGCGCGGCGATGTCCGTGCAGGCGATCAAGCTCATGATCGAATCGGGTGATGCGGCGCGCGCAGCCGACCTCCTGCACGCGGTCTCGACCGAGCTTGCCGACGAGGCGTTGAACCTTCGCCGGGTCATGAGCGACCTCCGCCCGCCGGTCCTCGAGGAGCGAGGCCTGTTCCCCGCGGTGAGGGAGCTCTGCGAGAGGTCCGGACGAGACCTTGGGATCGCCATGACGGTCGAGTTCGGCGCGCTGTCCGACGTCCCACGAGACCTCGAGACGCTCGCCTACCGCGTGATCCAGGAGGCGCTCTCGAACGTGAGCAAGCACGCGGAAGCAACGAAGGTCGCCGTTCGCATCGAGGCCACGGCGGGGACCCTCGCCGTCGAGATTGTGGACAACGGACGGGGCTTCGATCCAGGTCAGGTGCGAACGTTCCTCCGCGCCGGGAGGGTGGGCCTCGCGTCCATGCGCGAGCGAGCGGAGCTCGCCGGCGGGACGCTCACGATCAGGAGCGGCTCGGGCGCGGGGACGACCGTGACCGCGACGCTCCCCTACGACATCCTCGGATCCGCCTCCGCAGCCACGGCGTGAGACCGATCGGCACCAGCACCGCCGAGGGCGACGGGCTTGGCGACGGGCTGGGCGACGGCGAGGGGCTCGGGATCGGGCTCGGGGTCGGCGAGGGTGACGGCGACGGGCTTACGGCCCCCTTGGGGAGCGTGTTGTAGCCCTTCAGGCTCGGCGTCGCGAAGGACTTCACGGGAAGTTTGGCCATCGCCGAGGTCATGAAGTCGTGCCAGATGAGGGCGGGGAGCGACCCGCCGAACACGTCCGCGTACCCCTCGACGTTGTGCATCGGGGTCTCGCCCTTGCGGTAGCCGACCCACACGCACGTGGCGAGCTGCGGCGTGTACCCGCAGAACCACGCGTCCACGAAGCCTTGCGCGGTGCCGGTCTTTCCCGCGGCCGGCCGTCCGATCGCCGCCGCAACCCCCGTGCCGTGCTCGATGACCCCCTGCAGCGCGGAGGTCACCAGGTCGGCGTCGTTCACGGCGATGACCTGGTTGCCCTTGACGGCCGCCTTGATGAGCTTCGTGCCCTTCGGCGAGGTCGCGAGCGAGATCCCGAACGGTACGTGGTGCATCCCCCGCGCCGCGAAGCTCGCGTAGCCGTCGGCCATGTCGAGCGGCGTTACGAGCTGTGACCCCAGGGTGATCGAGCAGACGGGCGACAGGGGCGACGCGATCCCGAGGGCCTTCGCCGTCGCCGCGACTGGGCGGTGGCGTCGCGAAGCGTCATCGTGCCCGCCGACTCGTCCGCGTAGTTCGAGACCTTCCACGGCGCGCCGTTCGTGTAGCACTCCTTGTTCGGGATCGTGATCGAGGACGGCCCGTTCCAGATCGATTGAAGCGAGATCCGCTCCCCCATCGCCGTCGCGAGCGTGAAGGGCTTGAACGCGCTCCCCGCCTGGCGGTGAGCTTGCGTCGCCAGGTTCAGCTGTACCTTGTTGAAATCGGTGCCGCCGACCATCGCCAGGATCGCGCCGGTGGTGGGGTCGATCGCGACGAGCGCAGCCGACGGGTCGTTCTTCTTGGGCAGTCGCGCGGCGACGGCCTTCTCGGCGGCGACCTGGTCGGCGAGGTCGAGCGTCGTCGTGACCCGCAGGCCGCCCGCGAAGGTCTCTTCGTAGCCGAGCTGCTGCTGCAGCGCCTGGCTCACGTAGGACACGAAGTAGCCGTGCGGGGCCGGCGCCTGCGTCGGCTTGTCCACCGTGAGCGGTGCGGCTTGGAACTGGATGGCATCGGTGATGTAGCCCTGCTGCGCCATGAGGCCCAGGACGAGGTCCCTGCGCTCCTTCGTCGCGGTCGGGTTGTCGACCGGGTCGTAGAGCGCGGGTGCGTTGATCGTGGCGGCGAGCGTCGCCGACTGGACCACGGAGAGCTTCCGAGCCGGGATCCCCCAGTACGTCTCGGCGGCCGCCTGGACCCCGTAGGCGCCGTTCCCGAAGTAGATCGTGTTGAGGTATGCCGCGAGGATCTCGTCCTTCGACAGCTGGTGCGCGAGCTTCACGGCGAGGAGCGCTTCGCGGATCTTCCGGGCAAACGTGTGCTCGGTCCCGGTGTAGACGTTCTT
>VAYJ01000066.1 GCA_005888465.1 Actinomycetota bacterium | reverse complement strand
TGCGCACTGCAGTTCGTCCTGTCCGAGGAGCTCGGGCTCGAGGGAGCGGCTGGCTACCATGCGTGGGTGGGCCACCTCGTCCACGGGCTGATCGAGGAGTGCGAGCGGGGCGACATCGAGCGAAGCGAGGAGGCGCTCGTCGCGGCCGCCGAGGCGAGCTGGCGGCCGCAGGAGTTCCCCTCGTTCGCGGTCTCCGAGGCGTTTCGTCGATCGGTGACCCGCGTGATGCTCCCGGCATGGTTCGACGAATACGGACGCACGCCGGCGCTCGATCAGGAGCTCCACTTCGAGTTCCCGCTCGAGGGCGCGACGGTGAGCGGCTACATCGACCGGGTCGGGTCCGTGCTGAGCGGGGGGAGCCAGATCACCGACTACAAGACGGGGCGGGCCAGGACGGCGAACGTCGAGGACAACCTCCAGCTCGGGATCTACTACCTGGCCGTGAACCACGCGCCCGAGCTCGAGCGCTTTCGTCCGGTCAAGGCGGTTGAGCTCGCGTTCCTGAAAGACGTGCGGGACGGGCGCATCGCTCGGGCGCAGCTCGGCCTCCCGGCCCGCGCACAGGAGGAGTACGCGAGCGGCATGCAGGATCGGGTCGTCGGGTTGATCCGGCGGCTCGAAGAGCTCGAGGCGACGGGGAGCTACCGCCCTGACCCGTCGGCGAACTGCCGGTACTGCGACTTCAAGCCGCTCTGCCCACTGTGGCCGGAGGGCCGGGAGCTGCTCGCTGAGCCAGCGGAGAAGGCCACATGACGGCCGTCCCCGAGTCGATCCTCGCGGCTATGGGCGCCGAGCCCACCCCCGAGCAGTGGGCGGCCATCTCGATGCCGCTCGAGCCCTACGTGGTCGTTGCCGGCGCGGGGTCAGGCAAGACCTCCGTGATCGCGGCTCGCGTCGTGTACCTCGCGCTCGTGGCGTCGGGACGCATCCACGCCGAGCACGTGGGCGTGTTCCCCGGCGACGTCCTGTGTCTGACGTTCACCAACAAGGCGACCGAACACCTCACCCTCACGATCCGACGCGCCCTCGCCACGATCGAGCTCCCCGAAGGCGAGGAGCCGACCGTCCTCAACTACCACGGGTTCGCGCAGCACGTGCTCGACCGGTACGGCCTCCTCGCCGGGATCGAACCGGGGCAACGCGTGCTCACGCCGGCGCAGCGTTCGGAGCTCTGCGGGCAGGTGCTCGACGAGATCGCGTTCGAGCACGTGCCGGCGGAGTGGCAGCCGTCGGTCATCGTCAAGATCCTGTCCCTCGCGGACCAGCTCGCGAACCACCGCCGCGAGCCAGCCGATGTGATCGCGTTCTGCGAGGCGCGTCTCCCCGAGCTCAGCAAGCATCGCGGGGAGGCGGCGTATCGCTCCGCGCTCGAGCGGGTGGAGCTCGCGCGGGCGGTGGAGCGGTTCCGGGAGCGGAAGCGGGAGCTCGGCGTCATCGACTTCGGCGACCAGATCACGCTCGCGCTCAACGTCATCGAGGGCCACCCCGAGGTCGTTCGGGAGTATCGCGCGCACTTCGGTGCGGTCGTGCTCGACGAGTACCAGGACACGAACGTCGCGCAGGCGGACCTGATCGCCGGCGCCTTCGGAGACGGCTTCCCGGTGACCGCCGTGGGTGACCCGGACCAGAGCATCTACGCGTGGCGCGGCGCGAGCCTCTTCAACCTGCTCGAGTTCCAGGAGCAGTTCCGCCGCGCGGACGGGTCGGCCGCGCGCAAGCTGCCCCTGTACACCAACTTCCGTTCGGGCGCGAGCATCCTGGCCGCCGCCGACACGGTGATCGCGCCGATCCCGTCGGCGCAGCGCCCGGACCCCGACAAGACGCTCGCGCCCTGGGCGGCGAACGGCGAGGGGCTGGTCGAGGTGCGCCGGTTCGCCGACGAATGGACCGAGGCGCGGTGGATCGCCGCGCGCGCCGCCACGCTGCATGAGGAGGACCCCGCGGCCAACCCGTGGTCGAGCTTCGCGGTGCTGGCCCGCAAGAGCCGGCTCTTCGTGTCGCTGCAGGAGGCATTCGGCGAGCTCGGGATCCCCGTCGAGATCGTCGGCCTGGCGGGACTGTTGAAGATGCCCGAGGTCGTCGAGGTGCTGAGTTACGCGAAGGCGGTCGCCGACCCGTTCGCGAGCGTGAGCATCGCCCGGATCCTCCTGGGCCCGCGCTACCGGGTCGGCCCCAACGACCTTGCGCGTGTGGCGTCGTGGGCCAGGCACCGCAACAAACGCGGTCCGGACGAGGACGACGATCGCGACCGGGCGCCGTTCCTGTTCGCTGAGGCGCTCGAACACCTGGACGGGGTGACGGCACTCTCCGACGAAGGCCGTTCGAGGCTCACCGAGTGTCGGGACGAGCTCGCGCGTCTGCGCGGTCGCGCGGCGAAGCCGCTCGGCGAGTTCCTTGCCGAGGTCATGCGAACGACCGGATTGCTGGCGGAGCTGGACGCGAGCCCCGACGCGGAAAGGGCGCGCGCGACGCGACGAAACCTCGCCGCGTTCCTCGCCGAAGTCCACGCGTTCGCGCCGCTCGAAGGGGAGCTGACGCTTCGGTCGTTCCTCGACTACGTGTCCGTCATGGAGTCGCTCGATCGTGAGGAGTGGGCTCCCGTCCAGCCATCGGCCGAGGACTCCGTAAAGGTGATGACGATCCACCAGGCGAAGGGCCTCGAGTTCGACACCGTGTTCGTGCCCGGGCTCGCGACCGACCTGCTCCCCGACCTGCAGGTGCAGCAGAACCCCGCCGAGCGTGGCTATTCCCTCGACTTCGAGCTGCGAGGCGATCGCCGGATCCTTCCGACGTTCCGGGGGAACTTCCGGCAGTTCTGGCTGTCGCTGCGCAAGCAAGAGGAGCTGGAGGAGCGGCGGACCGCCTACGTCGGCCTCACCCGTGCGCGCAGGCGCCTGTGCGTGACGGGTGCCCACTGGTACGGCGAGGGCCTGAGCCCGAAGAAGCCGAGCCCGTTCCTCGACGAGCTCGCGGCCTGGGGAACCGAGACGGGCCGGGCGGAGGTCGGCCCCGACGCCGGGTCGCCGCAGACGAACCCGCTCCTGGGCTACCGCGAGCGGTTCGTTCGCGACTGGCCGGGGCGCGCGCTTCGTGACGAGGGGGACCCCTTGTTCCCAAACGGATGGCGGGCCGCGGCGGCGGCCGAAGCCGCGAACGGAGGCACGGTCGCTGCTGCCGTGTCGGCGCTCGACCCGGCGGAGCAGCTCGACTTCGCGTCGCAGGCCGAGGAACGTCGTACGGTTGCGGCGCAGCTGATGGAACGCGAGGACCGCATGCGCCGCGATCGTCCGGCCGTCCCCAGCACCGTCTCGGTCGCGGGGCTCATCGACTACGCGACGTGCCCGAAGCGGTTCTACTGGGCGGCCGTTCGACCGCTCCCGAGGTTCTCCGGCCCCGCGGCCAGGATCGGGACGCAGGTCCATGCGTGGATCGAGCGGAAGGGGAGCGGCCAGGCGTCGCTCCTGGAGCTCGAGGAAGCCCCCGACCTCACGGCCGAGGAGCTCGTGGGCCAGCCGGGGAAGGTGGAACGGCTGCAGCGAAACTTCCTCGCGAGCCGGTTCGCGCAGATCGTGCCCCTCTACGCCGAACGCCAGTTCCTGCTGTATCTGGACGGCGTCGTGGTGAAGGGCCGGATCGACGCGATCTTCGGCGAGCCAGGCGGGCCCTGGGAGGTGGTCGACTACAAGACCGGCCGGATGCCGGCCGCCGACGATGTCTTCGCCGGCCTGCAGCTCGACCTGTACGCGCTCGCGTGCACCGAGGTGTTCGGCAAGCGCGCCGAAGACGTCCGGCTCACCTACTTCTACGTCGATGCCGGAGAGGAGGTCTCCCGCGTCGCGGACCCGCCGGGCGAGATGCGTGAGCGCGTCCGCGCGTGGCTGCAAGGCATCCGCGATGGGCGATTCGATCCCGAGTCCGGGCCGCAGTGCCGGCACTGCGACTTCCTGAGCTTCTGCGACGCGGGTCGGGCGTTCATGGCCGCACAGGAGCCCCGCGCCTGAGGTACCGGGCCAGGTCCTCTGGCTCGATCACCCCGACGAGCCTTCCCGCGTCGACGACCAGGACCGTTCGCCGAGGGCCGGCGCCCATGCCGGCGACGACGTCGGTCATCCGGTCCTCCGGGCCGGCCACCGTCACCCCCTCCAGTCCCACCATGGCGGCTACCACGGGTTGGTCGGGCGGGACCCGAAGCGCCGTGCGAAGCGAGACGAAGCCCGCGACGCCCCGGTCCGCCGTCATCACGGGGAACGCCTCGCCCTCGTGGCCTCGGAGGTAGCGCTCGATCGCGGTCCCGAGCGACAGGTCGCCGGCGATGGTCGGCGGCGGGCTCGACATGACCTGCCGGGCGGTCGCCGACTCCAGCAGGCGCTGTCGCTGCGCCGACGCGAGCGTCGCCCCTGCGGCTCGGAACAGGAACGAGCCAACCAGCGCGGGCCACAGGCCGTCCAGGAGGTTGCCGTCCCGGATCCCTAGCCAGACGCCACCAGCCACGATCAAGAGCGCGACCACCTGCCCGACCCGAGCGGCGATGCGAGTCGCTCGTTCGAGGCTCCTCGTCGCCCGCCACAGGGCCGACCGCAGGAGCCGCCCTCCGTCCAGCGGAAAGCCGGGCAGCAGGTTGAACAGCCCGATCAGGACGTTCGCGTAGGCCATGATCCCGAACACGCCGAGCCAGATGGGTCGCGGGAGGCTGTCCCTTCCGAGCACGTGGCCCAGCAGGAAGACCGCTCCGATCGCGAGGCTCGTGAGCGGTCCCACGACGGTCACCAGGAACTCGTCCGCGGGCCCGCGCGACTCGATCTCCGCCGACGTGGCGCCGCCGAACATGAAGAGCGTGATGTCGCGGACCGGGATGCGGCGTGCCTTCGACATCGTCGCGTGCGCGAGCTCGTGCGCCAGCACCGATCCGAAGAAGAGGCACGACGTCACCACGGCGAGCAGGAGGGCGGTCCCGCCGGCCAGGCCCGGGAACTGGATCGGGTCGGCGAACCGGTTCCAGAAGATCACGGTGAAGAGCGCCATGGCAACGACCCACGAGGGGTCCACGCGGACCTCCACGCCCGCGATGCGTCCCAGCCGCCAGCTGCTGTTCACGGGCGCTCGGGGCCGTTCGATGCGCCCATGCCGGCGATGCGCTCGGGGTGCGTGTAGACGTTGAAGCCGTCGGGGCGGAGGAAGCCTACGACCGTGAGACCGAGCTCGTCGCCCGCCTGCACGGCGAGGCTCGACGGCGCCGACACGGCGCACACGATCGGGATGCCGCCCACGGCGGCCTTCTGCACGATCTCGAAGCCCGCGCGGCCGGAGACGAGCAACACGCGTTCGGACAACGGCACCTCGCCCGCGCGCATCGCCGCCCCGATCAGCTTGTCCACGGCGTTGTGCCGGCCGATGTCCTCTCGCGACGACCACAGCCTCCCCTCGGCGTCGAACAGGCCCGCCGCGTGCAGGCCGCCTGTCTCGGAGAAGATCCGCTGCTGTTCGCGGAGCGTCTGTGGCAGCCCGAGGATCGTGGAGCGATCCACCGTCGGTCCCGCAGCGACCGGCGCGCAGCTCACGCGCACCTGGTCGAGCGACGCCTTCCCGCAGACCCCGCAGCTGGAGGTCGCGTAGAAGTTCCGCTGGGCGCTCATCGCCTCGAACGGGTGCCCGAGCCGCACCGTGACGACGTTGTACTGCTGCTCGTCGTCGGGGAGCTCGCAGTAGTTCACCTCGGCGATCTCCTCGCGTGAGCGGATGAGCCCCTCCGTGAAGAGGAACCCGACCGCGAGGTCGAAGTCCGCCCCCGGCGTGCGCATCGTCACCGAGACGCTGATCGGTTCCTGGCCCGGGCCGCCGGCGCGGATCTCCATCGGCTCCTCGGTGGCCAGACGGTCGGGCCGGATCACCGGTGCGCCGTCGCGAACGGTTCGCACGCGAACGCCGGTCATGGTGCGGCGAAGGGGCGGTCCCGATTCGATCATCCAGCCCATTATCGGCCCGGGGCCGGAGGGCCGATCACCACCTCGCGATCGGTGACGACGGCGTCGAGCGGCCGGTCCGATCTGCCGTGGGGCACGGCGTCGACGAGCTGCATCTGGAATCCGATCCCGATCGCCTGGGCGCCCGGCTGCAGGTGCCCCAGCAAGCGGTCGTAATGCCCCCCGCCGTACCCCAGGCGATTGGCGCTTCGATCGAACGCGAGCCCTGGAGCCACCACGACGTCGATCTCCTCCGCCGACACGGGCTCGTCGTCAAGAGGCTCCATCGGCCCGTAACTCGTGGTCCGGAGCGCCTGTCCCCGACGCACGGCGGCCACATGGATCGCACCTTGGCGCAGCATGGGCAGCGTCACCCGCTGGCCGGCATCCCACGCTCGTTCGATCATCCCCTGGGTCGGCACCTCGGTTCCGAACGACGAGAAGAGCATCACCGTCTCCGCGTCCCGCATGGCCAGAAGCGCGAAGAGACGTTCCTCGATCTGCTTGGCGAGCGAGCGGCGCTCTTCCGGAGGGATGGCGCCGCGCAGCTCCCGCATCCGGTCGCGCATCGCCTGCTTTGCGGCGCGCAGGCCCGCGCGATCGCTCACGCGAGGGGAGGCTCCGGGATCAGCGCGCGGGCGGCCGCCCGGATCTCCTGCACCGCGTCGGGCACGGCGGTCCCTTCGGCCACGCGGCGCTGCACGTGCATCCCCGCGACGAAGGACGCGAGCGGCGCGAGCCGGCGCTCGACGCCGTGCGCCACGTCTCGGGCGAGGCCGAGCACCGCGCCCATCTCCTCGCGCTCGAGCGGCCTTTCGCCGAGCGCCCGAGCGAAGTCGTCCAGCCAGTCGTCCATGACGTGCCTCCTCGCGGTCGACTGGCATTCTCCGACAACCGCCGGAGCGTCACATCCCGAACTGCGCGCTCAGCTGCCGAAGCTCGGCGATCGCATCGAGGCAGGCCTCACAGAGCCCGCGCTCGGAGGGCTGGCCGCAGCGGGAGCACGGCACCTTGCCGGCCATGGAACCCGGCGTCTCCGGTTCGGTGGCGGGCGGGGCGACCGCCGACAGCGGCGGCCCGTCGACCGGCAGTGGCGTGATGACCTCGATGGGCGGCGGCATGGCCATCGGGTGCGCCCCGCCATCAGGCTGCTCCGACCAGCCGACGAACCGCTGCTGCGCGACTGGTGGGGGCGCCGACGTGGCCTCGGCAGCCTGAGGGGGCGGGGCGGACTCGGCCAGCAGATCCGCGGTCGGTGAGGGGATCGATTCCGTGGGCTCCGTCGGCGGTTCCACCGACGAGAGCACGGGATCGGTCACCGACGCGGCCGGCTGGACGAGTTCGGGTTCGGGAAGCGGCGAGGACTCGGGCTCCTCACCAACGATCGAGTCCGCCTGCTGACCCTTCTTCGGGCGGCGCCAAGGCCAGCCGCGCTCCTTCGGTTCCTCGACCGGCAGTGGCTCGGCCGGAGCTTCGGGTTCCTCGGCGACCTCCTCCTGTTCGGTGGGGACGAAGAACGAACGTTCGACGGCGGCCTCCATGGCCTTCTGCAGCGAGGGGCCGTCGCGACGTCGCCTCGCAGGCGGAGGCGGTTCCTGTGGAGCGGTCTCTTCGACCTCGGCCTCAGGTTCGACGAGCTCAGGCTCGACGATCTCGGGCTCAGGCGCGACGACCTCGGGCTCGATGATCTCGGGCTCAGGCGCGACGACCTCGGGCTCGATGATCTCGGGCTCGGGCTCGACGAACTCGGGCTCTGGCTCGACCGATTCGGGTACGACAAACTCGGGTTCGACGAAGACGTCCTCGGGTTCGACGGCCTCGGGCTCCGCGACGACAAGCTCAGGCTCGACCGTCTCGATGAAGGCTTGCATGGGTTCGACGTCGGCGAGCTCGGGTTCGGAGGGCTCGTCTGCCTCGAGCTCCTCTCGCTCGTCCCGCTTGCGGCCCCGCCATCGGAAGCGCCGGGGGGCTTTCGACTCCTCGGGCTCCTCGACGACTGGAGCCTCGTCGACGAGATCGAGCTCATCGAGCTGCTCGTGCTCCGACAGGTCGATGGTTGGCTCGAGGTCCGGTTCGGTCCATCCGAGGTCGAAGGCGATCTTCGGTCGCGCTTCCTCGGGTTCGGCCGACTCGGGTTCGGCCGGCTCCGGTTCGACGATGGGTTCCGCGGGCAGCTCCTCGACGGCCTGGTCCTGCAGCTCGGGCTCCGCCCGCAGGGCTTCGGTGCGCTCCTCGAGCTGCGCGGCCGCATCCATGAGGTCCTCGACCGCATGGTCGGACGCCCCGTTGCCGTCGGGCTCGGCCGTCTTCGTCGCGTCGGTGCGTTCCTTCAGGAGCGAGGCCGTCTCGAGCAGCAGTGACTTCGTCTCCTTGAGCAATGTCTCCGCTTGCTCGACCAGCGCCGCTGCGTTCCCCGAATCGGGCTGCGCGACGATGGGGGTGACGAGCGGGATCGGCGTCGGCTGCGCGATCTCCGGGGGGCGGTCGACGACCTGGAACGTGTGCGTGGTCGGCTCGCCTTCCATGTACTTGATGGCGGCCGGTGTCCACGTGGCCTGGGAGGATTCCGAGGAGGGAAGCGGGGATCCGCAGACCTCACACGCGGGGCCGGGCGGAGAGAACAGACCGCACCACGCGCAGGCGACCTGCGCCTGCTCGACGTCGTCCTGAGGTGCGGTGACTTCAGGGTCGGGTCGCGCGTCCTCCCCCACCTGTGAAGGTTCGGCCGATCGGCTCCCCGGTATGAGGGCCGCGCCCGCCCCACACGGGAAAAGCGTCTTTCGACGTAGGACGGGGTTCGCGACGATGGGACCGAAGGGTTCGGGTACCCTCGGTTGATGGCCGGTTCGATCCTGGGCAACGCGGTCCTGCGCATCGAAGATCCACGTTTCCTCGCTGGCGAGGCGAGGTACGTGGAGAACATCGCACTCAAGGGAGCGCAGCACGCGGTGATCGTTCGCTCGTTCTTAGCGCACGCGCGAGTGAACGGTATCGATGCGACGCAGGCGCGGACGATGCCCGGCGTGTCGGGCGTGTGGACGGCGGGCGAGCTCGAACTGCCCCCCATGGGGGTGATGGAGTCGGTCGGGGCGGGATTCGCCCGGCCGGTGCTCGCGCGCGCCGTGGTGCGGTTCGTCGGCGAGGCGGTCGCGATCGTGGTGGCCGGAACCCGAGCCCAGGCGCTGGACGCTGCGGAGGCGGTGATCGTCGACTACGACCCGCTTCCGGTCGCGGCGGATCCGTCGGCGGCGATGGCGTCGGGCGCGCCGCTGCTGTTCCCCGAGCACGGCTCGAACGTGCTCCTCGACCGCCGGAGCGGCCGGTATCGCGGGGGCGCGCTCGAGGGTGCGGACGTGGTCGTCCGGGCTCGATTCGTGAACCAGCGGGTCGCGCCGATCCCGATGGAAGCGAACGGCGCGCTGGCGGCATTCGATCCCGAGACGGGGGGCGTGCGGCTCTGGGTGCCGAGCCAGGCGCCGTTCGCGGTGCGGGCGGAGGTTGCCGAGGCCCTGGGCTTGGACGAGGACCGCGTCCATGTGATCGCCCCCGACGTCGGCGGCGGGTTCGGCGCGAAAGGCGACACCTATCCGGAGTGGATCGCGCTCGCGGCGATCGCCCTGCGGACGCGCGGGGCCGTCCGGTACACGGAGACGCGGTCGGAGAACCTGAGCGCGATGGTGCACGGCCGGGCGCAGATCCAGGACGTGGAGATCGGCGCGCGCCGCGACGGGACGATCGTCGGTCTCCGGGCCGACGTGCTCGCCGAGATGGGCGCGTATCCCCAGGGCGCGTATCTCCCCACCCTCACACGCAAGATGGCGGCGGGCGTGTACCGGATCCCGAGGATCGAGTTCCGGTCGCGCTGCGTGCTCACGAACACGACGCCTGTCGGGGCCTATCGGGGCGCGGGGCGCCCTGAGGCGGCGGCGTTGATCGAACGCGCGATGGACATGGTCGCCGACCAGCTGGGCCTCGATCCCGTGGAGGTGCGACGGCGCAACCTCATCCCCCCGGACGCGTTCCCGCACACCACTGTGACGGGCGGCGAGTACGACACGGGCGCCTACGAGGCCGCGCTCGATGAGGCCCTTCGCATCGCCGGGTACGCGGAGCTCCACTCCGAGCAAGCCGAACGTCGCGCGGGGGGAGATCGCCGCCTCCTGGGGATCGGCGTCAGCTGCTATGTCGAGGTGACGGGGTTCGGGTCCGAGTTCGGATCCGTGGAGGTGCACGAGGACGGTTCGGCGACGGTCCTCACCGGCACGTCGCCGCACGGCCAAGGCCACGAGACGGCCTGGGCGCAGATCGTCGCCGGCACGCTCGGGCTCACCATGGAACGCGTGCGCGTGGTGCATTCGGACACGCGACTCGTGCCGAGCGGGGACGGGACGATGGGGTCGCGCTCGGCGCAGGTCGGCGGTTCGGCAGTCCTTCGCGCGAGCGAGGGCGTGCTGGACAAGGGGAGGCGGATCGCCGCGCTGGCGCTCGAGGCGGCGGTCGAGGACGTCGTCGCGGGCGAGGACGGCCGCGTGGGCGTCGCGGGCGCGCCGGATCGATCCTTCTCTTGGGGTGAGCTCGCCACCATGGCCTCCCACGCCGACGCGCTCCCGCCCGGGATGCAACCGGGGCTGCGCGTCGCCGACCAGTTCTCGCTCGGCGGCAACACCTACCCGTTCGGCGCGCACGTCGCCGTCGTCGAGGTGGATCGCGAGACCGGGTTCGTGCGCCTCCTCCGCCACGTTGCCGTCGACGATTGCGGGCGGATTCTGAATCCGATCCTGGTCGACGGACAGATTCACGGCGGCGTGGCGCAGGGCGTGGCGCAGGCGCTATTCGAAGAGGTGCGCTTCGACGAGAACGGGACGCCGCTCACCGGGAGCCTCCTCACGTACGAGATGCCGAGCGCCGCGGAGCTCGTCTCGGTGGAGACGGCGCACACCGTGACGCCCACGCCGCTCAACCCGCTCGGCGCGAAGGGAGTGGGCGAGGCCGGTTCGATCGGTTCGACCCCCGCCGTCCAGAACGCCGTCGTGGACGCGCTCTCGCACCTGGGCGTGCGTCACGTCGACATGCCGCTCACCCCGGAGCGGGTCTGGCGTGCGCTGTCGGGGGTCCCGGAGGTCCAGTCGCTGCGGTAGCCTTTGACGCGGCGTGACTTCCCGCGGCCCTATCCCAGCCCTGTTGAGCGACCCCGCACGTGCCGTCGAGCATGCCTCGACGCCCGCCCTCGAGCTTCGGTCGGTGACGCGGGTGTTCGGCGCAGCGCCCGGCCTCGTCCGCGCGAGCCTCACGGTCGAGCGGGGCGACCTGCTGCTCGTGCGCGGGCCGAACGGGGCGGGCAAGAGCACGCTCCTTCGGGTGATCGGGACCGCGCTCGCGCCCACGTACGGATCGGGCGCGGTGCTCGGGTTCGACCTCGCCCTGGAGCGCGACGAGATCCGGCGTCGAACGGAGCTGCTCGGTCACCGCACGCGCCTGTACGAGGACCTGACGGCGGCGGAGAACCTGAGGTTCGCCTGCGCGATGCACGGGGTCGCCCTCTCGGCCGTCCCGGCGGCGCTCGCGAGGGTCGGGCTCGCCGACGTGGCGAAGGAGCGCGTGTCCGGGTTCTCCCAGGGGATGCGACAGCGTGTGGCGCTCGCGCGGGCCCTGCTTCGTCGTCCCGAGCTTCTGCTGCTCGACGAGCCCTACGCCGGGCTGGATGCGGAGGCGAAGGAGATCGTGGACGCGGCGATCGCCGAGGCGCTGGCCGACGGACGCACGGTCGTCCTCGCGACCCACGACCTCCAGCGTGGAGGCACGGCGGCGCGAACGATCGTGATGGACCAGGGGAGGATCGTCGGATGACGCTCGTCGGCCAGAGCGTGGCGATTGCCGCCAAGGATCTTCGGATCGAGGTGCGTGGACGCTACGCGTTGGGATCGGTCCTTCCGTTCGCGGGGACGCTCCTCGTCGCGTTCGGGCTCTCGCTCGGCCCCGGACGCACGCTGCTCGCCGAGACGGCGCCGGGGTTGCTCTGGCTGGCAGTGCTGTTCGCGTCGGTCCTGTCATCGCGTCGCGCGTACGAGCACGAAGGCGAGGACGGCGCGCTCGAGGGGTTGCTGCTCGCCCCGATCGACAAGGCGGCCGTGTTCATCGGCAAGGGCATCGCGATCGCCGTCCAGCTGCTCGCGCTGGAGCTTGCTATCGTGCTGCTGGTCTCGGGCCTGTTCGATCTGTCGCTCGCCGTGGCGCCGCTCACGCTCGTGGCGGCGTTGTTCTTGGGAACGATCGGCCTCGCCGCCGTGGGGAGCCTCTTCGGCGTGCTCGCCGAAGCGCCGCGGGCGCGCGAGGCAGTCCTTCCGCTGCTCGTCCTGCCGCTCGCGACGCCCGTGCTCATCGCCGGCGTGCGGGCGACCGCCCTCGCCACCGCCGGGAGGGCCGGCGAGGCGGGCTCGTGGCTGGGCCTGCTCCTCGCGTTCGATCTGGTGTTCGTCTCGGTCGGTACCCTGGTGTTCGGTTTCCTCCTGGAGGAGTGACGACGAACGCATGGTGAGCTCACTCGAACGCGTCGCCGGACGGATCACGGCCCCTCGAGGCGAGCGCATCCTTGGTTGGGCGACGCTCGTCGCCATGGCTGCGAGCGCCGTCATGTCGCTCGTCGTCTCCCCGCCCGACGCGCAGCAGGGGAACGCTGCCAGACTTCTGTACATCCACGTGCCGTCCGCGTGGCTCGCGTATCTCTCGTTCGCGGTCGTGTTCGTCGCGAGCATCGCCTACCTCGCGACGAGGCGAACTCGCTGGGATCGTCTGGCCGCCGCCTCGGCGGAGGTCGGGGTGCTGTTCACAGCGCTCGCCATCGCGCTCGGGTCTCTCTGGGGAAAGCCGGTGTGGGGGACGTGGTGGACGTGGGATCCACGGATCACCACCACGACGATCCTGCTCCTCATCTACGTGGGCTACCTTGCGGTGCGACGGTTGTCCGACAGCCCGGCGCGGCGGGCGAGGTGGGCGGCCGTCGTCGGGGTCGTCGGGTTCCTCGACGTCCCGGTCTCCTACCTTTCGGTCACGTGGTGGCGCGGGCTGCACCAGGGCACGACCATCCGGCTGCTCGGCGAGTCGACGATCGCGCCGATCATGCAGGTTGCCCTCATGACGGGGGTATTCGCGTTCACGCTGCTGTTCCTCTACCTCGTCACCGTGCGCCTGCGCCTCGGGCGCCTGGAGGACCGAGCGGTGGCCGAGGCGCTCTCGCCGAGGCTCGGCCAGTCCGCCGAGGCGCTCCTAGAACAGGAGGCGAGCGCCCGTGGTTAGCGTCGTGCCCAGCCTGTGGGGCTACGCGATCGCCGGGTACGTCATGACGGCGGGTGCGATCGGGCTCTACGTCGTCGCGCTTCACGCCCGAGCCCGGCGGGCCCGGGATCGGGCGGCCGCGATCGCCGGGAGGCGCCGGACCTCCACCCCGCCGTGAAGCGCGGACGGGTCGTGATCGTGCTGGCGATCGTCACCGGCACGCTCATTTGGGTCGCAACGAAGGGCCTGTCGGGGAACCTTATCTACTACCAGACGCCGACCGAGGTCCTCCATGCTGGCTCCTCGATCGTCGGCGAGCGCACGCGGGTGGGCGGCTACGTCGTGCCGGGGAGCGTGCAGGCCTCCGGCGCGATCGTTCGCTTCGTGGTCACCGACGGCACGACGCGTCTGTCGGTTATCAATACCGGCGCGGTACCCGCCCTCTTCAGCGACGGCCGAGGGGTCGTCCTGGAAGGGACGTACGGCGCGGACGGCGTGTTCCATTCCGACACGCTACTCGTGAAGCACAACGGCTTGTACACCCCGCCCGCCCCCGGGGTCACGCCCAGCTCCGCCGACCTCTCGGGCGGGGGATAGGCCGGCCGGGCCGCATGGACCGACTCGGCACGTTCGCGCTCGTCCTCGCCCTGGGGCTTGCCGTGTACGGCCTGGTCGCATCCATCGTCGGCGTGCGCCGCGACCGGCCCGTGCTCGTCGAGAGCGCCCGCACCTCGGCGTTCTCTCTCCTCGCGGTCGTGGCGGCGGCGAACGGGGCGATGCTCGCCGCGATCCTCGCGAACGACTTCTCCATCGCCTACGTCGCTGAGAACTCGAGCCGGGCGACCCCCACGTTCTTCAAGGTGCTGTCGCTCTGGTCGGCCGACGAGGGGTCGCTGCTCCTGTGGAACCTGATCCTGGCGGGGTTCATCGCGGCGGTCGCGTTCCGGTTCCGACGTCGCCGGCCCGACACGCTCCCGATCGCGATGGCCGTCATGTACGCCGTGCAGATCTTCTACCTGGCGCTGGTGCTCGGTCCGACCCGGCCCTTCGCGACGCTCGCCACCACTCCGGTCGACGGCCGGGGACCGTTGCCGCTCCTGCAGAATCACCCGCTCATGGCCGTGCACCCACCGTTCCTTTACTTGGGGTTCATCGGCTTCACGGTCCCGTTCGCGTTCGCGATGGCGGCACTCGTCTCCGGCACGCTCTCCGACCGGTGGATCCGCATCACTCGGCGCTGGACGCTCGCGGCGTGGATCTTCCTGTCGACCGGGCTCGTCCTGGGTGCGCTCTGGTCCTACGGGGTGCTCGGCTGGGGAGGGTACTGGGCGTGGGACCCCGTGGAGAACGTCGCGCTGCTGCCGTGGCTCATGACGACCGCCTTCCTGCACTCGGTGATGATCCAGGAGCGACGGGGCATGCTGAAGATCTGGAACCTCTCGATGATCGTCGGCGCCTTCGCGCTCACGACGTTCGGGACGTTTCTCACCCGAGGGAGCATCCTCTCCTCGGTCCACGCGTTCGCACAGTCCACCGTGGGCCCCATGTACCTCGGGTTCCTGATCCTCGTGTTGCTCGTGGGGTTCGGCCTCGTCGCCGCGCAGGCGTGGCGGCTCCGGTCGGAAGGCCGCCTGGACTCGGCGCTCTCGCGCGAGGCGGCGTTCGTCGGCAACAACCTCGTGCTGCTCTCGATCACGTTCATCGTGCTCTTGGGCACGATCTTCCCGCTCTTCGTCGAGGCGCTCACCAACCGTCAGATGACCGTGGGCGGGCCCTATTTCCGGGAGACGACAATCCCCTTCTTCCTCCTCCTGCTCTTCCTCATGGGCGTGGGACCGCTCCTCGCCTGGCGGCGCGCGTCCGTCGCGCAGGTGCGCCGCCGCGTGACGGCGCCGGTCGTGGCCGGAGCCGCGGTGATGGTGGTGCTCGCGGCAGCCGGCATGCGGAACGTTGCTGCGCTCGCCGCGTACGGCCTGGCGACGTTCGTGCTCGCGGCGAACCTCGGCGAGCTGGGGTCGACGCGCTGATCCCTTCGACCGTCCGGAACCGGCGGCTCTTCGGTGGCCTCGTCGTGCACGTAGGGATCGCGACGATGGCGATCGCGATCACGACCTCGAGCGCCTTCGCGCACCAGACCGAGGTCACGCTCGCGCGCGGGGGCCTCGTGTCGTTCCAGGGCTACTCGCTGGAGTACCGGGGCTTGCGAACCATCCAGCAGCCGCAGCGCGTGGTGCGGGAGGCGACCGTGACGGTCGCGAAGGGCGGACGCGCGCTCGGCAGCCTCACGCCCTCGCTCAACGAGTACCCGGCCTCGACCGACCCGATCGGCTCGCCCTCGATCCACTACGGGGTGCTGCGCGACCTCTACTCGTCGCTCGTCGGGTTCGACGCGACCGGCGGCGAGGCCACCTTCCGATTCTTCCTGAACCCAGGTGTGTTCTGGCTGTGGGTGGGCGGCGCGATCGTCGTGCTAGGCGGGCTCCTCGCCGCGTGGCCGGCGCGCCGCCGGCGAACGGCAGCTGCGGCGCCCGCTCCCGTACCCGGGCAGCTCGCGAGCGTCGGGTAGGGCGGATCGAACATGGACGAATCGATGGAACCCGCGG
>VAYJ01000065.1 GCA_005888465.1 Actinomycetota bacterium | reverse complement strand
CAGCACGAGGGGGGCACGCCGATCCCGCAACAGCGAATGCAGGCCACGGTCGAGCTGATGGAAGAACTGGCGGATCGCTTCTTTTCGCTGGTCGAGCAGTCCGGCACCATGGCCGTGGAACATGACGCCCCGCTCGCCGCCCGCGGTGGTGACGACATGCTGCTGGAGCTCCTGTCCTGGCGGCTCGGTGGGTAGCGCCTCGGCCAAGCTACGCGGCAGGCTGCCCAGATCCAGCTCAGCCACCGAGGAACGTGTCGCCTCGATCAGTCGCACGTCCTTCTGGCTGAGCGCAAGCACATAGAAGCGTGTGCTATCCGCCAGAGAAGGGAAGAGCTGGGTCACGTGAAAATGATTCGAGACCTTCGCGATCTCCCGCAATGGACGCGGCGCCCAGTAGGACCTGAAGAAATTCGGTGCGGCGTACACAGCCAACCCTTGCTGCTGGTGTCGCGCGCGTCGAGCTCGTGCTCTACCTCGCGGACAAGGTTCTTGAACCGGATCGGATCCTGCCGGATCTCCGGGCCCGCGTGGTGGGTGGGCATCAGGATGGACACGGCGGGGCGGAGCTCGAGCGTAGTGAGCTCGTCGAGCGTCTCTCGGCTGATGGTCACTGGCCAGCTCCTCTCTTGGCGCGTCGGCGGCCCCGCCGGAATCCCATGTCCTCCCAGCCCCGGGGCGGCACGATGCTGGCTGGCCCCGTGGCGGGCAGACGAATACCCGGCTTGTTGACGATCTGCACGGTGCTTGCCTGGGGTCCCTTGTCGCCCTCGGACTCCTCGAAGCGGACCTCGGTGCCCACGGCCAACCGCTCGAAGTCGTCGTGCAGGACGCTGTGACGGTGAAAGTAGAGATCGCGTCCATCGGGAGTCTTCAGGAAGCCATATCCTTCCCGCGGGAAGAGCCGGACGACCAGCGCCCGCGGCTCCTGCGGCGGCTTCGCCTCGCCGCGCTGCCGCTGGATCATCGACTGCAGCTGCCTGCGCGCAGCCTTGAAGGCCCCGATGACGATGGTGCGCAGGTCTTCGTGCATGTCGCTATCGAGCGGCTCTCGAGTCACCACCACCGGGCCGCGCGAGGCGGCGCTGATGAAGAGCCGCACGCGGTGGGCGTTGCCCTGCCGCTGGAAACGCTGGGGCCGCTCGATGGCCACGCGGCACCCGACGATCTTCGGGGCATAGCGCTCGAGCTTGAGCGCCTCGCGGCGCGCGACGCTCTCGATCGCCTCGCTGCGAGGCATGTTACGAAAGGTCACCTCGATAGATCGATCCATGATCGGCTCCTCACGATGGCGCCGGGTCCCACGAGCTCGGTCCTCGGCGAGTCAGGGGCGATTGACCGTCTCCGCCCGCCTAGCGCGGCGCCTGATAGCTCCTCCCGTCGCTCTCGCTGAGCTGACGTTCGGGTTCCTCTGGAACTTCCGCCCCGCGCGGCTGCCTCCCCAGGCGATCCTCGATCGGTTCATTGGTCGCCGCGCGCAGCACGGCAAGGGCACCGATGAGCCGCATCGCCGATCCGACGACCAGACCGCGACGGGACGCGGCCAGGAACAGCACGGTGCCGAGCGCCCCAACCAGCGCGCGGATGCTAGGGGCCCAGTTCCGCTGCATCAACTGGAAGCGCGGGCCCGGACGACGAGGCGGAAACGGCGGCTGGACCCCGGGAAGATCTTCTGGCCGCTCGTAGACGTCGAGCCGATTGTCGACCTCGGCAACCCCCCGCACGGCGCGAACATGGCGGATCAATGCCGCCGCTTCGTCCGCAGGGACGGCGCCTTCCAAGATCGCCATGGCATCGTGGGCGTGCACCTTGACGAGTCGGGGGAAGCGTAAGAGCCGCCCGATCGAGGATCGAATGCGCTGCTCGAGCACATCGTCCGTCGGCTGGTCAGGGGCCACTCGGGCGCGCAGACTTGCCCACAGGCCCTGTCCCCGATTACGTGCGTCGCTCCACGTCGACACGGTGGCGTCATGGAGCCGCCGCTTCGCGGACAGGAGCTGGTCGCGCGCCAGGGCGCGGCGGCGGGAGCCCGACGCGGGGTCGAGCGCGTACATCAGGCCGGCGCCGATGACCGTGCCGGCGAGGGCGGCGAGCTTCTGCATACCTGTCTCCTTTCCGGATCCTGCTACTCGGGTTTGAGTCATGCAATGCTCACCATCGATGGTGTGTTCAGGTGTCACGGGTGATCGTCCGCGAGGGAAGTCGGCATTGGGCAGCATCACCGCTCCAATCAGACGCTGAATTCAGCAAGGGTTATGCCAGCGGGAGAGAGCACGAATCGACCAAGGGAATCCCCGGGTATGAGCGCTCGGCACGGGAGCAACCACCGGCATCGGTTCAGCTTACCGAGTGAATCTTTCAGGCGCGGCGCTTTAGCGCGTGCATGGGACGTGGGCTTTCATTCGCAAACGGGGAGTACGCGCCCTCTCAGCGGACTCGCGCCGGCTTCCTGATGGTGGAAGCGGCCGGTCTATACACCAGCATGCGCCAGCCATCGTCCACCCACTCGCCACACATTCACGTACGCGTCGGCCAGCTACGGAAAAGCTGACCCCCTCGATGTTCGCGCCCATTGGCACATGCCTTGCTGATTTTTTCTCAGATGTAGCCTCGACCGGGGCGGTGGGAAGACATCACCAACAGGTGGCCGCCAGGCTCGCCCACGATGGAGTTCGCTCCACACGAGGCGGCGGCAGGAGGGAGTCCATGCCAAAGAACGGAAAGCGGACAAACACCAAGCAGAAGTCCAGCCGTCACTGGCGAACGAGCTCTCGCAAGCAGAGCATCCAAGATGTGATGACGCCGGACCCCAAGATTCTCGAAGCCACGGCCTCGGTGAGAGATGCCGCCGAGCTCATGCGGAGAGCGATATCGGGGACGTGGTTGTCCTCGAGAACAATCAACTCTGCGGCATCGTGACGGACCGTGACATCGTGGTCCGCGTGCTCGCGGACGGAGGCGACCCGGCGATGGTGACGGTCGGCGAGATCTGCAGTCGCGAGCTCACGACGGTGCCACCCACGGCCAGCATCGACGACGTCGTCCGGCTGATCAGGGAGAAAGCGATTCGTCGGCTGCCCGTCGTCGAGGAGGACGGGGAAGTCGTGGGCATTGCCTCGATCGGAGACATCGCGGTGGCGCGAGACCGGGAATCGGCCCTCGCGGACGTCAGCGCCGCCCCGCCCAACACATAGCAGGAGGCGAGAGTGCGCCGCGGACGCCAGCCGGGCCCTGCGAGGAACGGCTCATCGTCCGTGGCCCGCCGCCCCTCGCGAATAAGGGAGAGAGGACAGGATGAGGCGTGCGCTGGTGGCAATGGCCACGTTGGCCCTAGCCTTCAGTCCCGGCACGAGTCGGTTGGTCTTCGCGCAGCCGCCCGTCGACCAGGGCCAGCATGAGCGGGAGAGCCGGATCGTCAATGTGAACGGCGAGCTGATACAGCTGAGCGATGGCACTGTCGTGCGTGTTCCTCAAGGTTTGGCACTTCAGGCCGATCTCCGAGAAGGCCGGATGGTGAAGGTCAAATATGAGGTCAAAGGCGGGCAGAACGTCGCCACGTCGATCGAATTCCTCGAAGAGACGCGGGGCGGCCGCAAGTAGCCACGGGCAGCCTTTACTGAGTCGTGGCGTCGAGGTCAAGCTGCGCGGATCGCCCACCATCCGGCCGAAAGGGCGGGCTCGACCAGCTCATCTCGCCGCAAACACACGCTTCCCGTTATGATGTTCCCCCAAACGATGGCCGGTGGCATAGGCGATGCAGCGAGGCCCCTCAGTGTATCCATATCCATGGATGAGCCGTCACTCTTCAAGGAGCTGGCGGGAGTATTCGTGGCGAGCACCGCGGTCGCGCAAACCAGCAACCCGGGGCCGGGCAGCTCTCCGGGCACGCAAGTGCCGGAACGACACAATCTGCCCAGCCCGGGACGCCCGGCGCACGGCCAGTGCCCAGTACATCTCAGCCGTCCTGCACGCTCGGTATCGGCAATCAACCGTGGTTGCCGAGTCCGACCGGCTCGTCGCCATCTGGCGGATCCATGACCACCCCGCCGAGCGGCCTCCCGCAGGTGCCGCCTCCGACCGCACCAGGAAGCGGAGCGTCCTCGCAGCCGCCGCTTCAGCCGTGTCCGCTTAGGACGATGTCACAGTCGGCCGCGCCGTGTCTGCCCGGAGGCGGGACGCCGCTGCCGCCAGGGGCGTCCCCTCCAAGTCCCACCGCGACGATGCCCAAATGACCCATCGCGACCCAGCCGTCCCTGCCCTCGCGGGTGGGAAGGGCGCTGGTGAGCGGAAGGAGACGTCATGGCGATGTCAGGTCGACGGCCCGATTTCGGGCCGATCAGGTGCCCCGATTGCGACACGATCATGAAGCTGATCACTCTGGAAGATCAGAAGGATCAGTCCGCGAGGGCCGCCGAGTGTCCGAAATGCGGTCGCAGGCTCCAGAGCGGGGCGACCACGAAGCGCTGAGCTCGCGTGTCGCCTCGCTTAGGCCTCGCGGCGCTACGCTTCCGCCTCATGAAGAAGGGCGGACTTCGTCGCCGTATGGCTTGTGGTGGTACTCCAGGGCGAAGCCGTAGATGCTCAGCAGCGTGAGCAGGCCGCCGATCGCCACCTGCCCGATCGTGAGCAGGAATCCCACCATCATGACGAGCAGGCTGGCCGCCACCAGGATCGGCCAGTAGGACGGCGGCGGCATGTGGATAGGCGCCGGCGCTGCAGGGACAGGGTCGGGCGGTCGGCGCCCATCGTGGTCACCATGCTTGCGCAGCCAGAACTCATCGCGACCGTGCACCGTGGGAATTCGACTGAAGTTCCAGGCCGGCGGGGGTGAGCTGATGGACCACTCGAGGGTCCGGCCGTCCCAGGGATCGCCACCCGCGGGGGTACCCGTTCGCGTGGTCTTGACCACGTTCGCGAGGAACACGAGCAGGGACGCGCCGATCAAGAAGGCGCCGATCGTGGCCAGCAGGTTCCACAGGTTCCAGCCGAGGTCGGGCGCGTACGTGTACACGCGCCGCGGCATCCCGAGAAGGCCCAGGATGTGCATGGGGAAGAAGGCGACGTTGAAACCGATCAGCGTCAACCAGAAGTGGATCCTGCCCAGCCGCTCGTCGAGCATCCTGCCGAATACCTTCGGCCACCAGTAGTAGGCGCCGGCGAACAACGCGAAGACCGAGCCGCCGAAGAGCACGTAGTGCAGGTGCGCGACCACGAAATAGCTGTCCGTCTGCTGGAGGTCCACCGGCGGCGAGGCGTGCATGACGCCGGAGAGCCCACCCATGGTGAACATCCCGATGAAGCCCAGGGCAAAGTACAGCGGAGCGCGGAAACGGATGCGCCCGCCCCAGAGCGTCATGATCCAGTTGAGGATCTTCACCCCGGTCGGAATGGCGATGAGCATGGTGATCATCGAAAAGGCCGAGTCGGCCGCCGGTCCCAGACCGACGGCGAACATGTGGTGGCTCCACACGCCGAAGGACAGGAAGCCGATGGCGATGCCTGCGTAGATCATCATCGGAGCGCCGAAGAGGGGCTTGGCCGCAAAGGTGGGGATCACCTCGGAGATGATGCCCATGGGGGGCAGGATCAGGATGTAGACCTCCGGATGGGCAAAGATCCAGAAGAGATGCTGCCAGAGCAAGGGATCACCGCCTGCAGCGGGAGAGAAGAAGAGCGTGCCGAAAAATCGGTCGAACATCAGGAAGATCATCCCGACCGTCAAGGGTGGAAAGGCCAGCAGCACAAGGAACTGCGTCACCAGCACCATCCACACGAAGACCGGCATCCAGAGGAGCTGCATGCCCGGCGCGCGCATGTTGATGATCGTCACCACGAAATTGAGGGCGCCCAGGATGGATGAGACCCCGAGCATCTGGATGGCCAGGATCCAGAAGTCCAGATGGGGTCCGGGGGAGAATTGCCTGGACGTGAGATTGGCGTAACCGAACCATCCGGCATCAGGGGCCGTGCCGAGGAGCCAGCCGAAGTTCAAGAGGAGACCTCCGGCTAGAAAGAGCCAGTAGCTGAGCGCGTTCAGCCGCGGGAAGGCGACGTCCCGAGCGCCAATGAGGAGGGGGACGGCGAAGTTGATGAAGGCTGTCGATAGCGGCATGACGGCCAGGAAGATCATCGTGGTTCCGTGCATGGTGAACAGCTCGTTGTAGGCCTGGGGCCCGATGAGCGTGCTGTCCGGGCGGGCGAGCTGGACGCGCATGAGCAGTGACTCGAGCCCCGCCAGCAAGAAGAAGACGAAGGACGTGGTGCCGTAGAGAATGCCGATCCGCTTGTGGTCCACGGTGGTCAGCCAAGTCCACACGCGGTTCTGGACTTTCACGCCCGGCATGAAGGAGGCATGGGTGGCCATCACATGCCCCGAACACGCAGCCACAGCCAGGTCATTAGGCGCGTAACGGCAGTCCTCCGCTCTTGCCGCATATTTCATTCTTCCTCGAATGTTTGCCGTCGGCATCTCGCGTGCCAAGCAAGGAACACTCGATATCGTGAACCACCTTGGGGGCCAAGGCGTCGGCGGAAATCGGCCTCGTGGGGACGGCGCCGGCGATCGCTAGCGCAGTCTTTCATGGACCGCCAAGCGTATCAGGGACCTGCCGATCACACCGGATGAGCTTTTGGCCTGATCGCTCAGCTGGATCATCAATGAGCGAGTTTCTGTTGGGCTCCGGACGCGGCAAGAGCGACGCATGGCACAAAGAATGCTGTCCTCAGTCCTATACGGGCCGGTGCGGCATCTGACACCGAGTCCAGCACGATGGCGACGGTCACGTGTAGAGGAGGGACCAGCGATGCTGAGGAGCATGACTGATCTGAAGGGCTTCACGATCGGCGCGACCGATGGTGACATGGGGCACGTCGAGGCTTTCTACTTCGACGATACGAGCTTCACGGTCCGCCACCTTGTCGTCAAGACCGCCGGCTGGTTGAGCGGTCGCAAGGTCCTCGTCTCACCGATCGCTCTTCGCGACGTCGACTGGGACGGCAGGCGCATCAACGTCGCGTTGAGCAAGACCCAGGTGGAGCAAAGTCCGCCGATCGATGCGGAGGAGCCAGTCTCCCGGCAGCAGGAAGTCGAGTACTACGGCTACTATGGATATCCGTTTTACTGGGCTGGACCTTACCTCTGGGGCGCGTATCAGTATCCGGTTCCGCCCACGGGTGCCCGCTCGAGTCTCGAGCAGGAGGAGCGGCCTGCGAGCTGGAGCGAGCGGAAGGACGGCGATCCCCATCTCCGAAACTCGGGCAACGTGATCGGGTATCACATCGCGGCCACGGATGGCGATATCGGCCACGTCGAAGACTTCTTGGTGGATGACACCACGTGGGCGATTCGCTACATGGTGGTGGATACGAGCAACTGGTGGTTCGGCAAGAAGGTCCTGGTGTCGCCTGGATGGATCGCCGGCGTGGACTGGAACGATTCCAAGCTGCACGTCGATATGACGCGAGAGCAGATCAAGAATGCTCCCGAGTATGATCCGTCAGAGCTGCCGCGCCGGGAGTATGAGATGCGCCTGTATGACTACTATGGACGGCCGGGCTACTGGAAGGACGAGGCGCCGACCCGTCGACGGTAGATCGTGGGCCTTCGAGCCGTGGTGACTCGATCCGGGTATTTGGACCGAGTAGTTTCTACCCGCGCCGCGTGCGCTGGTCTCGAGCTGCGACGCCGACAGGCGGCGGCCCACGTCTTGCCCCGTCCTGAGACCGAGAAGTTACGTCGATCATCCGCGAACGCGACCGTTCGCAGTCACGACGCCAGATGAGGAGCATGGTGGAAGACTGGTGAACAGCAGGACCTAGGAGATTGATTATGGCACTGGCCACACGTCGCCCCCGCAGGGCAAGTGAACGCCCCAGGCCGTCGGCGCGGAGGCGCGCGCGCCGGACGGCCGCCAAGGGTCGGAGGCAGAAGTGGTCGCAGCACGTCACACGGACGAGTAACGCGCTGGACCTCGAGGCCAATGTCTTCAAGCTTCGGAGCGCGACGGCCGTGGCCGCCTCGCTCAAGCGCTCTGCCCTTCGCAGCAGACGCCGCAAGGCCTCTTCGTATCAGTCCGCGCTCTCGATGCTCAACTTCTATATCAATCGTGCTGGCAAGGGATTGAACCCTTCACGACGACGCGTGCTCGAGCGCGCCAAGGGCGAGCTACGCAAGGCCTTCGGACGTGAGCCGGGAGCGCGGCGGCCAAGGAGATAGCCATGCCAGAAAAGAAGACCCTGGAGCGTGCGAAGAAAGACCTCCGCGAAGGTAAGGGGCCCTCCACGGCGGCGGGCGAGTTTGTTCGGGAAGAGATGCATCACATCCGCGAAGGCAAGCACGGCGCCCAGTCCACCAAGCAGGCGATTGCCATCGGTCTCTCGAAGGCCCGGCGCGCGGGCGTGCCCCTCGAGCCGCCCGGCGAGGGCCAGGCATCTGAGAGCACCCGCGAATCCGCCGAGCGCGCATACGAGATCGGCCAGGACGAGCGCGAGCCCCGGGCGGCATCGCCCAAGCGGGCCCGCGCCACCTTGAAGGCGTTGAAGCGCGAGGGCAGTGCCGCAGCGTCGAAGCCTGCGCTTTCCCGTCAGGCCAAGCGCTCAGCCCGCCAGCGCCAGGGGACCAGCCGCTCGCCCAAGGCCGCAGCGCGGCGGGGCGCGGCCACGCGGGTGCGCACGGGTATCGCCAGCGAGGCCGCCCGGAAGGCGGCCCGCACCCGGATGGGCCGCCGGGGTCCCGCCACGAAGTCCCGGACCGCGAAGAAGGCGGAACGGACGCGGCAGGGCTAATACCCCTCTCTGGCCGCCCCGAGGCGGATGCGGATCGAGTGAGAAGTCCTTATCCCCACGAATGACAAGCACCTCTGCGAGGATGCTTAGGGAGGAGAGACTCACATGGCGAGAAGATCTGGCCGACGGAGATACAGCCCCAGCACGAGCAAGGATGTCGAGCGCGCGATGCGTCGACGAAAGCGGGGCACGTTGCGGAGCGGTAAGGGCGGTAAAGGAGGCAAAGTGAAGAGCCGGAAGCAGGCCATCGCAATCGCGCTATCGGAGGCCCGCAAGAAAGGAAAGAAAGTCCCGCGCAAGCGCTCTCGTCGCTGACGGATCCTCGATGCCGTGCCATGAGGGCCGGGCCCGGCGGCCCGGCTCTCATGGCGCGTGTGCCCTATTCGTCGGCAGGTATTTCCAGGTCCTGCGCTCGGCCGCGACGGCGAACGGGGGCCGGCTCCGTGGGCTTTTTCACTTCGTCACCCCTAGGGGTCGTCTTCCGCTGCATGCCGCGTGGCGGCAGCTGGCGCTGACGCTCGACCTCCTCAGTCAGTGGATGGTTGGAGATCCCTGGTTTTTCTGCCACGCTCGATCGACGTGAAGCCGCGGGCGGAGTGCCCGTCCGCTCTCCGAGAGCGCGGCGGGTCCGACCGGGGGTCGACGGGCGGCGCGAGGCCCTGCCGCGGCTCTGCGTTCGGGTCGGTGGGGCTGTCTTCGTCTGTGTTTGTTTCCTCCCATGAGCTCTCGCCATCGCGCAATCCTCCTTGCTGGAGGGAGCGCAAGCCTGGTGCCAATCGTGCCGGCTGAGCGGGGCTGTCGGGAGCTGAGGGGGCCCGCGTCGGAGCGAGCCCGCCAGCTCACGCTGGCGCGGACAACTGACCTGACTGACTCGGCCAAAGGATGCGCTCATCGGCGGCAATGCATCTGGGTCGTTCGTACGCACTCTGGCCTTTCTACCGCGTCTCCTCGTCTCCTCGGCGGCTCGAGGCAACGTTCTACGACCGATTCCGCCGCGCCTTTCGTGCGGGGCACGTGTCTTGCTGTCGCAGCTTCTCATCTAGGAGGACACGTCCATGCAAAACACTCGACGGGCCTCGACAGCAAGGGACCTAAAGCCATGAACGACAATGTGGAAATGGAACGACGGGGACGCATTCCAAGGGACGAAAGCGTGCGAGACGTCATGACGCCGTTACCGAGAGTTCTTGATGCCTCGGCTTCGGTGATGGACGCCGCCGAGATCATGCGGGACAGCGATATCGGCGACGTGGTTGTCCTTGAGGATCGCCAACTGTACGGCATCTTGACCGACCGCGACATCGTGGTGCGAGTGCTGGCGGAGGGAAGCGACCCCGCCACGGTGAGGGTTGGACAGGTGTGCAGTCGCGAGCTCACGACGATTCCCCCCACGGCAAGCGTCGGCGATGCCGTGCGTCTCATTCGAGAAAAAGCGATTCGCCGCCTTCCCGTCGTGGAGGAAGGCGAGGTTGTGGGTATCGTGTCCATGGGCGATATTGCCGTCGCGCGCGACCGCAAGTCGGCCCTGGGAGATGTCAGTGCCGCACCCCCGAATACGTAGCAAAGGAGCCGCAATTACCTGAAGTCTATCCGCGAGCGCGACCCCGACAGCTAGGCTCGGGCCCGGCTATTGCTAGTCCTTCGGCCACAAGGCAAGTACGAATGCTGGGTCCAACCGGGCAGTCGTCAAGGAGCGGATTATGAACAAATGGATCCGTATCGCAACGTTGGCAGGTACCAGCTGCCTGATTGTCGGATCGGCGCTCGCGCAGAGTCAGATCCCGCCCGCCCAGACTCCCACCGAAAACGAAATGCGGCCCGGCTCGGAGTCAGTTCGCGCTATTCCGCCAATAAAGCCACCCATACCTAAGGCGCCGGGGGGAAGGGCGGCCAGTCGCGGAAACCAGGATCTCCAGGCGCCTCGCGACAACCAGGATGTGCAGGCTCCACGCGGGAGCCAGGATGTGCAGGCTCCGCGGGGAAACCAGGACGTGCAAGCTCCGCGAGGGAAACAGGACGTGCAGACTCCGCGAGGGAACCAGGATGTGCAGGCTCCCCGGGACAACCAAAACGTGCAAGCCCCCCGAGGCACGCGGACCCGGAATGCACGAGACAACCAGGATGTCCAGTCTCCTCGCATGAACCGGATGGGCAATGGCCAGGACGTGCGAGCAGCGCAGGAGGCTCTGAAAGGGAAAGGGTTCGACCCCGGCGAAATTGACGGTCGGATGGGACCACACACGCAAGCCGCCATCGGCGAGTTCCAGAAAAGCGTGGGTATCCGCGAGACCGGCCGTTTCGATCAGGTCACCCTCACCCAGCTTGGAGTTGGCCGCTGACTCGGTTTCGTAAACGCGAGGGGCTTTGCGTGCGGGCACGCAACTGCGGTCGAGAGGAGAGCAGTGACTGAGCACCCTGGGGACAAGACTCCCACGCCGTCCAGCTCGAGCTAACCCAAGCATCGGGCTTGGGAGTGACGGTGGACACCCGCGGTACCTGAATGGAGGAGATATGGGAACAGTCCTACTGGTGATCCTCGTGCTTCTCCTGGTGGGAGCGCTTCCCACCTGGCCCTACAGCGGCGGCTGGGGCTACTACCCCAGCGGCGGGCTGGGGCTGGTGCTGTTGATCGTGCTCATCTTATTGGTGATGGGCCGGATATGAGCCAACCTTCAAGGAGGACGAGAACGATGAGAGGCAATCTTGTGGTAACCAGTCTCAGCATAGCGGCGCTGGTATTCGCCGCCGGGCCAGCCTACGCGCAGACGAGCGCCGACAAGCCGACCATGAAGGAAAAGGTCGAGCAGAAGGCCGACCAAGCCGGGGACAAGATCAAGAGTACCGCGCAGGACGCGAAGGCCGGCATGAGCGATTCCTGGATCACCTCCAAGACCAAGATCGCCCTCTTCGCTGACGATCGGGTCAAGGGCCGGCAGGTACACGTCGAGACCAAAGATGGGGTGGTGATGCTCCGCGGGAAGGTTGATTCTGCCGAGGCGAAGTCGGCCGCGGCCGAGGTCGCCAAAGGCGTCGACGGAGTCAAGAACGTGAAGAACGAGCTCCAGGTCGTGGCGCCCTCGCAGCGCACTGAGGTCACCACCGATGACAAAGTCATCGCCAAGAACGTAGAGAAGAAGCTGAAGGCAGATCCGCAGCTGAAAAGCGCAAAGGTCGAAGTG
>VAYJ01000064.1:7302-31139 GCA_005888465.1 Actinomycetota bacterium | reverse complement strand
ACCCGGTCGTTCGTCGAGCAGATCGACTTCGTGACGAGCCCCGGCCACCTCGGCGGCTTGCGACCCGAGGGGTGGGGCGCGGGCCCCACCGTGGTCGTGACCGGCCTCGGGATCTACCGGTTCTCGGACGCCACCGGCGAGATGGAGCTCGCGAGCCTCCATCCCGGGATCACGGTGGAGGACGCGAGGTCCGGCACCGCGTGGGACCTTCGGATCGCCGACGACGTCGCCGAGACCCCGCCCCCGACCGGCGAGGAGCTGCGGCTGATCCGCGACGAGCTCGACCCGGCCGGCGCGTCAACCCGCTAGGGAGCGCCTGGGATGATGAGCGCGTGAGCCACGTGTTCCCTCGCGTGCTGGATCGCATCCTGCCGACGGCGGTGCGCGCCGAGGGCGCGGCCATCTGGGACGCGGACGGGAAGCGCTACCTGGACGCGGCCGGCGGCGCGATCGTCGTCGGGATCGGACACGGGGACGAACGCGTCGTCCGCGCGATGGCCGACCAGGCGTCGCGCCTGGCGTACGCGCACGGGACGCAGTTCACGAGCGAGCCGCTCGAGGCCTACGCCGCAGAGCTCGCGCCGCTCCTGTCGCTCGACGACGCCCGGATCTATCCGGTGTCAGGGGGGAGCGAGGCCGTCGAGACGGCGCTGAAGCTCGCCCGCGCGTACCACCTGGCTCGGGGCGAAGCGTCCCGGCAGGTCGTCATCGCGCGGTGGGGCTCCTACCACGGGAACACGCTCGGGGCGCTCGACGCGTCCGGGCGGGAGCCGCTCCGTCGGCCGTACGAGCCGTGGCTTGGACGCGTCGTGCACGTCCCGCCCGCGTACGAATACCGATGCTCGCTCCCGACGCACCCGGAGCGGTGCGGCGAACGCCACGCCGAGACTCTGGATCGAACGATCCTCGAGCTGGGCCCGGAGACCGTCGCCTGCTTCATCGCCGAGCCGATCGCCGGCGCGACGCTCGGCGCCGCGGCGCCGACCGACGACTACTGGCCGGCGATCCGCGAGGTGTGCGACCGGCACGGGGTGCTCCTCATCGCCGACGAGGTCATGACCGGCTTCGGGCGAACCGGCGCGTGGTTCGGCATGGATCACTGGGGCGTCCAGCCCGACATCCTGGTCGCCGGGAAGGGCGCCTCGTCCGGCTATTGGCCACTCGGCCTGATGGCGGCCTCGGGCCCGGTCTTCGAGACGGTCCGAACGAGCGGGTTCGTCCACGGGTTCACGCACTCGCACTCGGTCGTCGGTGCCGCCGTCGGAAGGGCGGTGCTCGCGCGGTTGCGCGAGGACGGCCTGGTCGACGCGAGCCGCGACAAGGGCGAACGCCTCCTGAGGCTCCTCACGGCCGGCCTCGGCGAGCACCCGTTCGTCGGCGACGTCCGGGGCCTTGGGCTCCTGATCGGCATCGAGCTCGTCGCCGACCGGTCGACGCAGGCGCCCTTCGCGCGTTCCGAGCGGGTCACCGAACGGGTCCTGGCCGCCGCCCGGGACGACGGGCTGCTCCTGTATCCCTCCACCGGCTGCGCCGACGGAACTGACGGCGACCTGGTGATGCTGGGACCGCCCTTCGTGATCACCGACGAGGAGCTCTCCGAGGCCGCAGCCCGGACTCGGGCCGCGATCGACCGTGCACTCTGCCAAGACCTGGGTTGACCATCGCGGTCACGCGAGGACATGTCCTCGTTGCACTCGCCTGCTCTGACGCTCCCGGTCGAGGGCCACGGCGGGACGTGACGTCATAGACTCTCGCTGAGCGCCGCCGATGAAGAAACGCGCGTGCGCACCTTCTTGATCGCCGACTTGCGCGGGTACACGCGGTACAGCGACGAGCACGGCGACAAGGCCGCCTCGGTGCTTGCCGGCAGGTTCGCTGTGATCGCCAATGGCGCAGCGAGGGCCCAAGGTGGCGAGGTTGTTGAACTGCGCGGCGACGAAGCGTTGTGTGTCTTCACGTCCGCGCGCTCAGCGGTCCGTGGCGCCGTGGAGTTGCAGAAGCGGGTCCGCGAGCGGGTCGACGGCGAGCCGGCGCTTCCACTCGGGGTGGGGATCGGGCTCGACGCCGGCGAGGCAGTCCCGACGGCGGGCGGCTATCGCGGCCGTGCGCTGAACGTCGCTGCTCGGCTGTGCAGTCTCGCGAAGGGGGGCGAGATTCTCGCAAGCGAGACCGTCGCCCACTTGGCGGGACGGGACGACGAGGCGAGATACGCGCCGCGCCGACCGACGGCGGTGAAGGGTATTGCCGATCCCGTTCGCTACGTGGAGGTCATCCCGACCGTCGACCTTTCTCCCTCGCCTCCTGCCCCTTCGTCGAGCAAGCCGTGGCGTGCACGGCGGAGAAGCGTTCTGCTCATGGGCGTCGGGGTCCTTCTGGCGGCTGGTGTCGCCGTGGCGTCCGTCGAATTCATTCGAGCCCGCGGTCCGAGTCTGCCCAGTTTTCGAGCGTTGGGGTCCAACCGGTGCGGCCCGGTTCACTACGAAGGCGCGGGTTCGCCCCAGCTATTGATCGCGACCGACCTTCCCCTCCAGCCGGGGGCGCTTGAGACGAGTACTCCAATGATCGACGCGATGACGCTCGCGCTCGAGCGCCACGGGTATGAGGCCGGCCGATACCGCATCGGTCTGCAAGTCTGCGACGACGCTGCACCCGGCAGCGTCGGCTTCGACGAGGGGACGTGCTCGGCGAATGCCGACGACTACGTCAAGGACCCGAGTGTGATCGCCATAGCCGGGCCTTTCTCCTCCGGCTGTGCCGTGGTGGGGATCCCGATCCTGAACGGCGCTCCCGGCGGTCCCCTTGCCATCGTGAGCCCGTCGAGTACCTACGTTGGACTGACGCGGCGCACGCTCGTGGCAGATTCGGACGAACCCGATGCGTACTACCCCACCGGGCGACGCAACTTCGCGCGCGTCGTCCCGGCCGACGACGTGCAGGCCGCCGCCGACGCGATTGTGGCTCAGACACTCGGCGTCAAACGCGTCTATGTCGTGGACCAGGGCGACGCCCCCAGCGAGTTGTTCGTGGCCTACTTCATCCGCTCGGCCAGGAGGCTCGGGATCGAGGTTGCGGGCAGTAGTTCTTGGGATGCAGCAGCGAGCAACGATGACATACTCGCCGCCGCCATCTTGCGGACCGGCGCCGACGGCGTCTTCCTCGGAGTCTCGTCCGAGTCCCGCAGCGTCCAGCTGTTGACCGATCTCCGGGCCCACCTCGCCCCTACGGTCCAATTCATGGCTCCTGACGTCTTTGACCCCCAGGCGGGGGTGCTCGCCGGTACCGCCGCCGACGGCATGACCTTCAGCCAACCCGGCCCCGCGAACAACGACCTCGGCTCGGCGGGCAGGCAGTTCGTCGCATCTTTCTCGAAGAAGTTCGGCGAGGCGCCCACTCGCTTCGCGCTCGACGCAGGTCAGGTGATCGACCTCTTGCTGGATGCGATCGCCCGCTCCGATGGGACGCGCGCATCAGTAACCACGAACCTGTTCAAGACGAGCATCTCGAACGGGATCCTCGGCAGCTTCTTGATCACACCCACCGGCGACACGACCCTGAACGTCGTGGCGATCTACCGGATCACTGGCGGCAAGGCAACGACCTTTGAGACCGTCGCCGTACCGGATGCGCTTCTGGCGCCTGACTGAGGGCCGCGGCGGCATGGCCTGGCTCTTCTGCTCGGTTCGCCCGCCCAGCGCCCACCGGATACACTGCGGCTCTCTCGTCGGCGCCCGCTCCGGGCATGGGAAGGGAGGCGTCCTTGCGACAGATCTCCGTGACCGTCAACGGCACCCGTCGGGAGGCGGATGTCGAACCAAGGCAGCTACTCGTCTACTTCCTTCGCGAGACCCTGGGGCTCACGGGCACGAACGTGGGATGCGACACGTCCACGTGCGGATCGTGCACCGTGCTCTTGGACGGCCAGTCGGTGAAGTCCTGCACGATGCTCGCGGTCCAGGCCGACGGCCACGAGGTCACGACGATCGAGGCCATGGCGACCAACGGCGAGCTGCACCCCATCCAACGAGCGTTCCACGAGCACCACGGCCTGCAATGCGGCTATTGCACGCCCGGCATGATCATGGCCGCCGACAGCCTCATCCGGGAGGCGGCAGGCCCACTCTCGGAGGCTGAGGTGCGCATCGGCCTGGAGGGCAACCTCTGCCGATGCACGGGCTACCAGAACATCGTGCAGGCCGTCATGGCCGCGTCGCAGGAGATGCAGGGCGGAGTCAAGGCCAGAGCGGGGAAGGGGGGTGGGTCCTGATGGCCGTCGCCGAACGCACGATCGGGACCTCACCGCCTCGCAAGGAGGACCCGGAGCTCATCACCGGGCAGGCCAGGTACACCGACGACCTCACGATGCCAGGGATGCTGCACATGGTCGTCGTTCGAAGCCCGTTCGCGCATGCGCGTATCAAGGGCGTCGACGCGTCGAAGGCGCTCGCCATGGACGGCGTCGTCGCCGTCTATACCGGCGCTGACCTCGCGGCCGATTGGGCAGGGCCGCTCCTCATGGCCTGGGCAGTGAGCGAGGACCTGAAAAACCCGCCGCACTGGCCGCTCACCAAGGACGAAGCGCGGCATCAGGGCGACGGCGTCGCGGTGGTGCTCGCCACCTCTCGCGCGGCGGCGAAGGACGCCGCAGAAGCCGTGGAGGTCGACTACGAACCCCTCCCGGTCGTCGTCGACATGGAGGCCGCACTCGCCGACGGGGCGCCCCTGGTGCACGAGGACCAGGGAACGAACAAGGCCTACACCTGGAGCCTGAAGAACGGCGACGTCGACGCCGTGTTCGCCGCGGCGCCGGTCGTGGTCAAGGAGCGCTATGTGATCCAGCGTGCGATTCCGACCGCGATCGAGACGCGCGCAGTGATCGCCGATCCCTCACCTGCGATGGGCGAGTACACCCTTTGGTCGGCCACGCAGATCCCGCACATCGTGCGCGTGGCGATGGTGGTCGCGACCGGCATCCCGGAGTCGAAGCTCCGCGTCATCGCCCCTCGGGTGGGAGGCGGCTTCGGCTCGAAGCTGCAGGTCTACGCCGAGGAGGCGCTCTGCCTGCTCGTCGCGAAGAAGCTCGGCCGGCCGGTGAAGTGGGTCGAGGAGCGCTCGGAGAACTACCTCGCGACCCACCACGGCCGCGACCAGATCCAGGTGGCAGAGCTCGCCGCGGACGAGCAGGGCAAGATCCGCGGCTTCCGGTTCAACATCATGGTGAACATGGGGGCGTACCTCATGATCATCACGCCGGGGACGCCGCTCCTGGGCGCGTTCGTCTATTGCGGGTGCTACGGCGGCGATGCGTACGAGGTCAACTTCACCGGCGTGTTCACGAACACCACGCCGACGGACGCCTATCGCGGCGCGGGGCGGCCCGAGGCGACGTACGCGATCGAGCGCATCATCGAGGCCCTCGCCCGGAAGGTCGGCAAGGACCCCGTGGAGATCCGCCGCCTGAACTTCCTCCCCGCCTTCACCGAGCCGACGCCCATGCCGGGCGGGCTCTCGATCGACTCGGGCAACTACGACGCGACGCTCGATCAGGCGCTCGAGCTGGCCGGATACGACCAGCTGCGCAAGGAGCAGCAGGTCCGGCGGGAGCGCGGTGATACCAAGCAGATCGGGATCGGCCTGTCCACCTATCTCGAGATGTGCGGCCTTGCGCCGTCGCGTGTCCTGAAGGCCCTGAACTACGCCGCGGGCGGCTGGGATGCGGCCACGATCCGCCTCTCCCCGACGGGCAAGGTGCAGGTGATCGCCGGGACCTCCCCCCATGGGCAGGGCCACGCGACCACGTTTGCCCAGATCGTCGCCGACGACCTCGGGATCCCGTTCGACGACATCGAGGTCATCACCGGCGACACGACGCTCGCCCCGCTCGGCATGGACACGTACGGGAGCCGGAGCATCGCGATCGGCGGCGTGGCCGTCCACCGGGCGGCGATGAAGATCGTCGAGAAGACGAGGAGGATCGCGGCGCACGAGCTCGAGGTGTCCGATGAGGACCTCGACTACGCGAGCGGCACGTTCTCGGTCAAGGGCGCGCCCGACCGGGCGAAGACCGTGCCCGGCCTCGCATGGTCGGCGTGGACCGCCCACGACCTCCCCGACGGGATGGAACCCGGCCTGGAGGAGACCGCCGTCTACGACGCGGCGAACTTCGTCTTCCCGTACGGGGCGCACATCTGCGCGGTCGAGGTGGACACCGAGACCGGCCAGGTGGACATCCTCAAGTACGTCGCGGTCGACGACGTCGGCGTCGTGATCAACCCGCAGATCGTCGACGGGCAGGTCGCGGGCGGCGTGATCCAGGGGATTGCGGAGGCGCTCTTCGAGGAGGCGGTCTACTCCGACGACGGCCAGCTGCTCACCGCCTCGCTCACCAACTACGAGGTCCCCGCGGCGAGCGACGTCCCCTCGATCGTGATCGGGCGCGGACCGGAGCTCCCCTCCACCACCAACGAGCTCGGCGTGAAAGGAGTCGGGGAGACGGGCACGATCGCCTCGCCCCCGGCGGTGATCAACGCGGTGATCGACGCGCTCTCGCACCTGGGGGTGACGGACGTGCCACGCCCGGCGAGCCCGGAGAACGTCTGGCGAACCATCCGCTCCACCAGGGGAGGTGATGGCCGATGATCCCAGCCGCCTTCGACTATGAGGTCGCCGAATCGACTGACCACGCTGTGCAGCTGCTCGGCGAGCACGGCGACGACGCGAAGCTTCTCGCGGGCGGCCATTCGCTGCTCCCGCTCATGAAGCTCCGGCTGGCCCGACCGTCGGTGCTGATCGACATCGGCGGGCTCTCCGACCTCGCCTACATCAAGGACGCCGGCGACCACGTGGAGATCGGCGCGCTGACCCGGATGTGCGACATCGCGGCGAGCGACCTGCTCCGCCGGCACTGCGGCCTGATCGCGGAGGCGGCCGGGCAGGTCGGCGACCCGCAGGTTCGGCACCGCGCAACGATCGGCGGCTCGCTCGCCCACGGCGACCCGGCCTCCGACCCGCCGGTGGCGCTCCTTACCGTAGATGCGGAGCTCGTCGTGCGCGGCCCCGGGGGCGAACGGACCGTGCCGGCCTCGGGGTTCTTCACGAACTTCTTCGAGACGGCGCTCGGGCCGCAGGACCTGCTCACGTCGGTGCGCGTGCCGAAGCTCGCTGCCGGGACCGGCTGGTCCTACCAGAAGTTCCACCGCCGTGCGATCGATTGGGCGATCGTCGGCGTGGCGGCGCTCGTCGAACGGGACGACGGCACGGTGAAGCGCGCAGCGGTCGGGCTCACGAACATGGCCACCACGCCGCTTCGGTCGGCCGGCGTCGAGTCCGCGCTCGCGGGGAGACCCGCCTCGGCGGAGGCGTTCGCCGAGGCGGCGGCCCATGCGCCCGAGGGGACGAACCCGCCCTCGGACACGAACGCGAGCGCGGAGTACCGCACGGCGCTCTCGTCGATCCTCGTCCGCCGGGCGCTCGAGGCCGCGGTCGCCTGACCCGTCAGGGACCTTGCGCGTGAGCGACGCCTTCGACGTCGCCGTCGTCGGCGGCGGGATCATCGGCTGCGCGTGCGCGTACGAGCTCGCGACGCGCGGCGCGAGCGTCGTGCTTCTGGAGCGCGAACAGATCGCGGCGGGAGCGTCGGGACGGAACCACGGGCTGCTGCTCACGCCGCTCGACGCGGCGCTCTTGCCGATGGCTGGGCGGTCGAGCGCGACGTACGAGGACGTCGTCCGCGACGCGCCCCTTCGCGTCCACCTGGATCCCTCGCCGATCGGGTTCCTGATCGTCGCCGAGGACGACGTGGAACGTGAGGCGGCGCGCGAGGAGGCGGAGACGGCGGCCGCGTGCGGGGTCCCGATCGAGGCGGTCGACGGTTCGGCGCTTCGCGAACTGGAGCCGGCGCTCGCGCCCGAGCTCTCCAGCGGCTGGCTGCTGCAGGACGGCCGGCGCGTGGACCCGGCTGCCCTGACGGTAGGTCTCGCCCTGCTCGCGCGCGAGCGCGGCGCCGACGTTCGCACCGGCGAGACGGTGCGATCCGTCATTCGAGGCAGCGGCCGCGTCACGGGCGTCGTGACCGACCGGGGACCGATCCTCGCCTCGACGGTAGTGCTCGCGGCGGGGCCGTGGACCGCGACCCTCACGCGTCCACTGGGAGTCGACCTCCCGATCGCCGGCGCGCGCGGCTGGCTCGTTCACCTGGGCGCGAACGGCGCGGGCCCGAGCCGGCTCATCGGCCGGGCGGGCTGGCACCTCGTGTCCGAGCGAGAGACGCCCGCGTTCCTCACCGCCCGCACGTGGGCGGCCGAGGGATCGCGCCCGTTCGTCGGCGGCCTCGTCCAGCCGAACCCCGACGGCACGGTCCTCGCCGGCGGGTCGCGGGCATGGGCGGTCACCGAGGAGCCCGAGGATCCGGAGGTCCCTCGCAAGATCCTCTCGAGTGCGGTCCGCATGTTCCCCGGCCTGGCCGAGGCCCGGCCGCTGGCGGCATGGTGGGGTGTGCGGCCGGTGACGCCGGACGATCGCCCGATCGTCGCTCGCGTGGCCGATGGCCTGATCGTGGCATCGGGCCACGGATCGCAGGGCGTGATCCTCGGGGGCGGCACGGGTGAGCTCGTCGCGGCGCTCGCGCAGGGCGAGCCGCCTCCCTTCGATCCAGCGCCGTTCGCCCCCGATCGCTTTGCCCGTACCATGGTCGAGTGAGCGAGCGCCAGCCTCCGTTCGAGTCCGTCGGGGACCTGCAGCGGTCATTGCAAGGCGAGGCGTACCTCGCCGACCGCGGGCTCGCGACGGCCATCTACCTCGCGCTCTCGCTCGACAAGCCGCTGCTCCTGGAGGGCGAGGCCGGCGTCGGCAAGACCGAGGTCGCGAAGGCCCTCGCCGCCGCGCTCGACCGGCGGCTCATCCGGCTCCAGTGCTACGAGGGCATCGACGCGAGCCAGGCGCTGTACGAGTGGAATTACCCACGGCAGCTCCTCGCGATCCGCGCGATGCCCGGGCCCGAGGCGGCCGGCCACGTCGACGACCTCTTCGGGCCCGATTTCCTGGTCGAACGGCCGCTCCTCGAGGCGATCCGCGCCGGACGGGGCGCCGTGCTCCTGGTGGACGAGCTGGACCGCGCCGACGACGAGTTCGAGGCGTTCCTGCTCGAGGTGCTCTCGGAGTTCGCGGTGTCGATCCCGGAGCTCGGTCGCGTCGCGGCGGAACACCCGCCGGCGGTGATCGTTACGTCGAACCGGACCCGCGAGCTGCACGACGCGCTGAAGCGCCGCTGCCTCTATCACTGGATCGATCACCCGACCCTGGAGCGCGAGGTGGAGATCATCGGTCTGCGCGCCCCCGAGGCGTCGGCCGCCCTCGCGCGGCAGGTTGCCGCGGCCGTCGCGCGCATCCGCGTCATGGACGTCGCAAAGCGACCCGGCGTGGCCGAGTCGATCGACTGGGCGCACGCACTTGCGTTCCTGGACGCGCCGGCGCTGAACGGCGAGACGGCCGACGCGACGCTCGGCGCCGTGCTGAAGGACCACGACGACCTGGAGATGGCCCGGGCGGCCATCGCGCAGGTCGTCGGGGCCGATGGCTAGCCACTCGCCGGCGCTGCATCGGCTGGTCGGCTTCGGGCGGTACCTCCGGGCCGTCGGCCTTCCCGTCGGAACCGGCCGCGTGCTCGCGTTCTGTCGGGCCGCGGTCGCGCTCGATCCGTTCGACCGCGAGGACCTCAGGCTCGCCGCGCGCGCAACGCTCGTGTCGAGGCACGAGGATCTGCCCGTCGTGGACGCGCTCTTCCATCGGTACTTCCACGATGGAGCCGCTGCGCCGGACGAGACCTTCGTCGGGGGCGCTGCCACACCGACCGCCGAGCCGAAGACGAGAGTCCCGACCGGCGAGGAGCCCGACGGCATCGTGGTCGCCGCGTCGTGGCGAGGCGGAGGTGCCGAGGAGGAGCTCGAGGGGGAGTCGGCGATCCGGGTCGTCGCGAGCGACACTGAGGTCCTTCGGCGAAAGGACTTCGCGGACCTGACCGTCGACGAGCGACGCGCGGCGCTCGCCCTCGTCCGGCGCCTCGCGTTCGCGATCCCTTCGCGGCGCTCGCGCCGCTATCGCGCATCGCCGTCCGGCGACCGGCTCGACTTCCGCCGCACGATCCGCCAGTCGCTCCGCACCGAGGGGGAGCCGTTCCGGCGCCGGTGGAAGGCGCGCCGCACGCGCCCTCGACCGCTCGTCCTGATCCTGGACGTCTCGGGCTCGATGGCCCCCTACAGCCGCCCGCTCGTCGAGTTCGCGCACGCGGCCGTCCGCGCCGGCCGCAAGGTCGAGGTGTTCTGCTTTGGGACCAGGCTCACGCGGATCACCCGCGCGGTCCGCTCGCGCCACCCCGGGGAGGCGCTCACGAGCGCGGGCGCCGCCGTCACCGATTGGGAGGGCGGCACGCGGATCGGCGAATCGCTGAAGGAGTTGCTGGACGGGTGGGCGTCGCGCTCGGCCCTTCGCGGGAGCGTCGTCGTCCTCTGCTCCGACGGGCTCGAGCGCGGTGACCCCGAGCTCCTCGCTCGGCAGATGCAGCGTCTCGCGCGCCTCGCGCATCGGCTGGTGTGGGTCAACCCGCTCAAGGGCAGCCCGCGTTACGAGCCGCTCGCCCGCGGCATGGCCGCGTCGCTCCCGTTCGTCGACGTGTTCCTGCCCGGCCACGACCTGGAGAGCCTGGAGGCGCTCTCGGCCGCGGTCGCGCTCGCCTAGGCGGTCAGTTCCCCGGCCACTCCCTTTTTGGCTTGGGCTTTTCGGCGAGCACGTCGTCGAGCGAGCGCTTCGGCTTCTCACCCGCGGTCAGCAGATCGTCGATGTCCGGCTTGCCAAGGTCGCCAGCGGCCGTCAGCAGGTCCTCGAGCGAGCTCCCCGCGTCGCCCCTCAGCCGGATGCGAAGCGCCGCGAGCACCGACGCCTGCGGCTCCGACAGGCCCTGCGCCACCTTGATCTCGGTGAGCGCCTTCTCCGCGCTACGCAGGAGCTTCTCGTCCTCACGCAATCGTTCGCGAAGCCGCTCGGCGTCTTCCACGTTGGCCAGTCCCTCAGCCCGCCGGCGCAGACGAGGAGCCGCCGAAGAGTCCCCGGAAGAACCGTGCGACGGCGCGCCATGCGGCCCACAGACCCAGCCGGAACCCCTTCACGGGCCTCGCGACGGCGGCCGCAGCCGCCGGTTCTGGGGTGGCATCCTCGGTCGAGGCAGCCTCGGCCGTAATGTTCTGCGCGAGGCACGCGGCGAACTCGGCGGTGAGCCGCTGCGAGATGTCCTGGATCATGCCTCGGCCGTACTGGGCGACCGCGCCCGAGATCGTGAGGTCGGCCTGCATGGTGACCTTCGTCCCGTCGGCGACCTCCTCCAAGTGAGAAACAACGGACGCAGAGGCAGCACCCTTGCCGCGCTGTTCCATGCCCTGCGCTTTCAGCACCACCCGGTGCGCGGCGTCGTCGCGCTCCTGCACGACGACCGTCCCGGCGAAGGAGAGCGCGACCGGCCCCACCTTGACGCTGGTCTTGCCCTTCCACGTGTGGTCGTCGACGACCTCCGTGAGCTCGGCCCCCGGCATGCAGGGCGCGACGCGCTCGACGTCGAGCAGGTACGCCCACACCCGATGGATCGGCGCCGCGACCGTGAACTCGTTGTCGATCTGCATCTGCGGCGCATCGAATAGCACCGCCGGGCCATCCTCCGCAAGCGCTAGGGGGCTGCGCCCACGTTCTGGGTTCGCCAGTCGACGTTCGTGTTGTTCGTGCTGGAGACGTTGTACGTGTCGGTCAGCCAGACCTGGCCGTGGCTTCCCGTGAGGGTCGCGGCGGGATCCGGCGAGGCCCCCGCGTAGTCGCCCCAGCGGCAGGGCGGCCCGTCCGGCGCGAAGCACGTGAAGTCGACGTTCGGGCCGGCCGACTGCCGAACGAGCACGAAGGCGGACTGCGCGCTGGCGCCGATCTTCGACACCATCTGGAACGCCACGTCGGTGCTCGAGGAGGAGGTGTCGAAGGCGAGCACCATCGCGTCGCCGAAGGCGGATCCGCCGGCCGACATCGCTCGGTCGGGCGCGATCGCCCCGTTGAAGACGTCGAGCGACACGCCCGCGCCGCCCGAGATCGTGTGTTGGGTCCAAATCACGACGGACCCGATCGTCGGATCGATCGCCGACACGGCTTGCGTCAGCCGCCCGTCCATCGTGTCCAGCACCGCGGTGGTGCCCTTCTGCGGCGCCGGGGGCGGGAGCGCGTACGTCGACACGATGACCGACGTCGCCGTGCCGGCGATGTTCGCGGTCCCGTCAGGGTTCGTGGTGACGGAGAAGAGCGACAGGGTTCGACGCGTGCTGCCGGTGAGGTCCTTCGCCGCGATGATCCATCCGCCGGCGCTCGTGTCGATCTGGTTGACCGGCACCGGCGTGACGGCCTTCGTCCCGTCGGCGTTCTTGAGCGTCTGCTTCTGCCCGGTGCGGAACGAGCCCGCCGACGGGCACGTCGGCCCGGGAGCGGGCTTGGTGACCCAGTCCACGTCGGAGCGCAGGTAGAGCCCGACGTTCACGCCGATCAGGAGGAAGTCCTGGGTGTCGCCGAGCTTCGGATAGTCGGGCAGGCTCGACCCGTAGCCGGGGTCGTCCGTGTACTGGCACCAATCGGCAGCGGTCGTCGGCGTGTCGGTGGTGCTGAACCCGACGTCGAAGACGTTGCTACTCGTGTCCAGGACCACGTAGTAGAAGCGCGCCGTCCCCGGGTCCCAGAGGATCTGCGGGTCCGTGAGCGAGCCCGAGGCGTCACCCGTGAGGGTTGCGATCGTCCCGCTTGAGAGCGCCGTGTTGTTCGTCCGGTCGTAGATGCCGAACTGGTCGTTCACGAGTTCGATGTAGCGCGTCGGCCCGATCGCCCCGGTCGAGTCCGGCGGCGACACCGAGGTGTCGTAGACGCCCTTCCAGCTTCGGAAGGCGACGGGCGAGCTTGGGTCGGGGGGTGCGAGTGCCACGTGTCGCGACGTGGCCGTAGCCTTGGCGCGCGCGAGCCCGGCGGGATCCGGAACGAGGTAGCCGCGCCGGGCCTGCTGGGAGGCCGCGGGCGTCGCCCCAAAGGGTCCGGCGGCGCGGCGCGGCGGCTGCAGATGGCGAACGGCCTGGCCCCGGGCCGGGGATGGGACTCCGATCACGAGCGCCGACGCCGCGACGCAGACGAGCATGGCGGGCATTCGTTTCACGATGGCTCCTCCCCCTCAGTTCGCCGGTGACGCTATGAGCCACCACCGACAGGACGCTCACGACCGCAACGGATTCCATTGCGCTATACTCGAAGCATGCCGGTGGCGACCCGAACGAAGCTCGAGGCCGTAGCCCGGGACCTGGGAAGTCAGGCCCGCGTAGCCCGGGCGCTCGGAGTCAGCCCATCTCGCGTAAGCCGCTGGCTTCGCACGGAGGAGCCCGACGCGGAGAACCGGCGAAAGCTCGAGGGCACCGAGTTCATCCTCTCCCGGCTGCTCGGCCTGTATCAGCGAGAGACGGCGATCTCCTGGTTGCAGGGGATCAACCCCCAGCTCGGCGACCGTCGTCCGATCGACCTGCTCGCAGTTGGGCGGATCACCGACGTGCTGCAGGCGATCGACGCCGACGAAGCCGAGTCCTACGCCTGAGCGTGTTGTACCGCGTGTTCCCCGCGCGCGACGGGGCCGACCCTGCCGAGGACGGCGGACCCCTGTTCGTGGCGCGGGCCCTCCAGGGCTCCAGCCGGCACGACAACCCCGACCGCTACGGCGCGCTCTACGCGACGCGCGTGGCGCTCTCGGCCGTCGCCGAGCGCCTCCTGCGCTTCCGGGGCCAGCGTCTGTCCGACGGCGACCTGGTGCGCGCGGACGGCCGCCGGTACGCGCTCGCCGCGATCGATGACGCCGGGCTCTCTGCCGTCCACGACCTCGATGACCCGCAGGAGCTCGTCCGCCGACGCCTTCGGCCGTCCTGGGTCGCGACGAGCGACCGGTCCGTCACCCAGCCGATCGCGCTGCAGGCCTTCGACGACGGGAGCGACGGGTTCGCGTGGTGGTCGACGATCGAGGCCGGCTGGTCCAACGTGACGCTTTTCGCCGAACGCGCGATCCCGCGGCTCCGCGTCGGCGGCAGGCCCGATCCGCTCACCACCGGCCACCCACTGGTGCGCGCCATGGCGGAGCGCTTCGGGATCGGCCTCGGCAGGTAACCCCTACGTCGCGCGAGCCGCGCGAACGTCCCGGGCGCGTGCCTCCAACCGCTCGAACTGCTCCGGCGGCGTGGTCCGCACGCCCAGGCGAACCGGTTCGTAACGGGTTCCGTGGCAGTCCGACGACCCGGTCCAGACGAGGTCCAGCGATTCAGCCTTCGCGATATACCGGGCTTCGACCTCGGGGGTGTGCTCGGGATGTGAGGCTTCGATCCCGTCCAGGCCGGCTTGCGCAAGCTCGTCGATCAGGCCCTCGGGGACCGGTGTGGTCTCCCGAAACGTTCCCGGGTGCGCGAGCACGCAGACGCCTCCCGCGCGGTGGATGAGCGCGATCGCGTCCAGCGGCTCCAGGGCGTGCTTCTCGACGTAGGCCCGCCCGCTCGATCCGATCAACTCGTCGCTGAACGCGTCCGCCAAGGTCGGGACGACGCCGGCTTCGACGAGCGCCTGCGCGACGTGAGGGCGAACGATGTTCCCCCCGTGGGCGATGTCCCGCACGCGCTCGAACCTGATGGGGTAACCGAGCTCCTGGAGCTTCGCGACCATGCGCTCGCCGCGCGTGAAGCGATCCTCCTGCAGCCGCGTGAGCTCCGCCGCGAACTCCGGGTGCTCGGCGTCCATGAAGTAGCAGAGGACGTGGACGCCTTCCCCGTTTCGCACCGTCGAGAACTCCACGCCGGGCACCACCCGGATCCCGCGTGAGGCGCCGGCGTCGGCCGCCTCGGCCAGCCCCTCCGTCGTGTCGTGGTCGGTGATGGCCAGGACGTCCAACCCTAGCTCCCCTGCGAGCGAGAGCGCCTCCTCGGGCGTGAACGTCCCGTCGGAGTACCGCGTGTGCACGTGCAGGTCGATCCCGGGCATGGCCCGACGATGTTCTCACATGCTCAACCGGCGCCCCCGGCCGGTCGATTCGTTGTAGGACCAGGTCGGGACCGTCCAGGGGGTGCGTAGTGAGCCTGTTCGACGAATACGGCGCGAACGAACCGCCACCCATGCCTGGCGTCGAGCCGTCGTCGGCCCCCACCGCCACCATCCCGCCCCCTCCGTCGCCGTCCGCCCTCGACCACACGTGGGCGTTCGGCAGCGGCTCGGGCGGCGGCGGGATGCACCTGCCGTCGCTGCCGGTTCGGCGTCGGCGGCGCGGCCGGTCCAAGGGCAGGATCCTGGTCGCTGCCGCCCTCGTCGTGGCGCTCGCCGCAGGCGCATTCGCGTTCCTCTCGCTCCGGCGCTCGAGCGGCCAAGCGACGGCGCTCGCTATGTCCTTCCCGACGGGTCAGACCTTCACCTACGCGCTCTCCATGAACATGGACGGCATGATCCGGGCCGGGACACAGTCCGGGCCGCTCAAGGGAACGATCGCCGAGACGTCGATCCCAAGGGCATCGCCACTGTGGAGCTTACGGCGGCGAACATCTCGGGGAACTTCAACGGGCAACCGGTCGCGAACACCTCCCAATACACATCCCGGATCCAGGTGGCTCGCGACGGCCGCATCCTGGTCGGCGGCGACCTGGCCTCCACCACGGGTGGATCGGGATTCGACTTCCCCGGCACGGACCAGTTCACGCCCGTCCTTCCCGATCACCCCGTGAAGCCCGGGGACACGTGGACGAAGTCCTTCGACCAGACGCTCCCGTTCGGCGGGGGCGACCTCAGCTACACGTCGCACAACACGCTCGTCCGGTACGAGAACGTGAGCGGCGTCAAGGCAGCCGTCATCCGCAGCACGATGTCCGTGCCCCTCGACCTCACGATCGACCTCCGCAAGCTGCTCGACATGTACGGTAAGGGCGCCCCGATCCCGAAAGGGTCGCACCCGACGATCCAGTACGGCGGCAGCGTCTCGATGGACCAGACCGCGTGGTTCGACCCGACCGGCGGGTCACTCGTGAAGACGCTGCTCGTGGCGCAGTTCGACATGCAGATGCAGTTCAAGGGGTTCCCGTCGAAGCAACTCCCCGGCGGCGGTCAGGTCGCATTCGCCGGCAGCATGACCCTGACGCTCACGCGTCAGAGCTGACCCCGGACCGGACGGAGGCGGCGAGCACGTCGATCGCAGAGAGGACGGCGTCGACGTTGTCCCGAGTGCACGACTCGCCCATGAGGCCCAGGCGCCAGACCTTGCCAGCGAGGTCGCCCAGGCCACCGGCGACCTCGATCCCGAACTCGTCCAGCAGGCGCCGGCGCATGGGCTTATCGTCGACCCAGTCGGGAAGGCGCCCGCAGACCACCTCCGGGAGCCGGTGGCCCTCGGGCGCGTAGGGGTCAAAGCCGCGCTCCTGCAAGGCGGCGAGCAGCTCGGCCCCGAGCTCCGCGTGGCGGCGCCACCGTTGGTCAAGGCCCTCCTCCAGCACCATCCGAAGGCCCTCGTGCAGCCCATAGAGCATCGAGATCGGCGCAGTGTGGTGGTACAGGCGCTCGCTCCCCAGGTACTGGCTGATCGGGAGCACGTCCAGGTAGAACGAGTGCATCGGCGTCGCGCGGTTCGTTCGAACATGCACGGCACGCTCCGAGAACGTGATCGGCGCGAGCCCGGGCGGCACCGACAGGCACTTCTGCGAGCCCGAGTAGCAGACGTCGATCCCCCACGCGTCGACCTCGACGGGGATCCCGCCGAGCGACGCCACCGCGTCCACGACGAGCATAGCTCCGTGGTCGCGGCAGAGCTCGCCGATCCCTTCCAACGGTTGCAGCACGCCGGTGGAAGTCTCGGCGTGGACGACGCCGACGATCTTCGCGTCCGGGTGCTCCTTGAGCGCGGCCGCCACCTCCGAATCGGGCACCGGCCGGCCCCACTCGCCGCCGATCACCTGGACCTCGGCGCCACACCGGCTCGCGATCTCCACCATGCGCTCCGCGAAGGCCCCGCCGACCACGAGCAGCGCCACCTCGCCCGGCTCGAGCACATTCATGAGCGCGCACTCCATGCCGGCGGTCCCGGTTCCCGACACGGGGAAGGTGAGGACGTTGTCGGTTCGGAAGACGGTCCGGAGCATCGCCTGGATCTCGTTGAGCAGCTGGCCGGTTGCGGGATCGAGATGCCCGATCACCGGCTGAGCCATCGCCTGGCGAACCCGGATGTCGGCGGTGCTCGGGCCGGGCGCCATGAGCCGGCGATGCGGCGGTTCGAAGCGCGGCGGGATCGAAGGCTCGCCCATCAGTCCGACCTTACCGCCGGCCCGACGAGCGAGCGAGTGATCGACGCGACCGAGGGCGTGCCAGTGAGCTGCATCGCGAGCCGAAGCTCGTCGCGCAGCATCTCCAGCACCGCCGTGACGCCCGCGGCGCCATCGACGGCGAGACCCCAGAGCACGGGACGGCCGACGAACACCGCCTTCGCGCCGAGCGCGAGGGCGGTCAGCACGTCGCTCCCTCGCCGTACGCCGCCGTCCAGATAGACCTCGGCACGGCCGGCGACCGCCTCGACGACCTCCGGGAGGGCATCGAGCGTCGCGGGCGCCCCGTCCAGCTGCCGCCCGCCGTGATTCGACACGACGATCCCGTCCACGCCGGCGGCCACCGCGAGCCGCGCGTCCTCGGCCGTCACGATGCCCTTCAGGACCAGGGGCAGCGGCGCGAGCGACCGGAGCCATGGCAGGTCGGCCCACGAGAGCGACGCGTCGTGCTCGCCCGCGAAGAAGTGGGAGAGGCTGGATCCCGGCCGCCCGGCCTCGTCCTCCGGGGGCAGGTCGCTCACGGCGAGGTTCGCCAGGCCCACACCGTCGGGGAGCTGGAAGCGGTTGCGTTCGTCGCGATACCGGGTGCCGAGGAGCGGCGTGTCCACGGTCAGCACGATCGCCCGGTAGCCCGCCCCGTACGCCCGTTTGACGAGCGTGCTCGTGAGCTCCCGGTCGCGAAAGACGTAGAGCTGGAACCAGCGGTCGGCGCCGGTCTCGGCCACGTCCTCGAGCCGCACGGACGCGATCGTGGAGACCACCATCGTCGTGCCCGTGGCCAGCACGCCCTTGGCCGTCGCGACCTCCCCCTCGGTGTCCGCGAGCCGGTGGAACGCGGTGGGCGCCACCAGGATCGGGAATGGCACCTTCGCGCCGAGCACGGTCGTGGCCAGCTCCACGTTCGACACGTCCACCAGGACCCGCGGCCGGAAGGTCCAGCGGGCGAACGCGGCCCGGTTCTCCCGGAGGGTACGCTCCTCCCCCGCGCCGCCCGCGTAGTAGTCGGCGACCATCGTCGGCAGGCGCGCCAGCGCGGCGGCTTCATAGTCGTCCAGCGTGATCGGCGCGTCGCCTCGATCGTCCATCCTCGGTCCGGGTACTCTACGCCGGTGGCACAGGTCACCGTGTTCGGGGCGGGCGCCATGGGGACGGCCTTGGCCATGCACCTCGCCAGGGAGGGGCGGCAGATCGCGCTCTGGGCGAGCCCGTTCGATGCCGCCGTGCTCCCGGCCCTGACGAAGGAGCGCAAGCACCCGGGCCTTCCGGAGCACCTCCCCGAGTCGCTGGCCGTCCTCGGCCCCGACGACCTCGCCGCGGCCGCGAAGGATCTCGAGATGGCCGTCATGGGCGCGAACTCCGCGGGTGCCCGGACGCTCGCTCGCCTCGTGGTCGAAGGCTGCGGCGCGCCGGCCAAACTCGTCAGCGTCGCGAAGGGCCTCGAGCCCGAGACCTACCTTCGGATGTCCGAGGTCTACACCGCCGAGGCGGGCCACGGCCGCGTGGTCTCGGTCGGGGGTCCGTGCCTGGCCCCCGAGGTCGCCCAGAGCCTCCCCTCCTCGGTCGTCTTCGCCGCGGCCGACCCGGCCGACGCGGAGGCTGCGGCCGCGGTCTTCCGGTCGAAGGACTTCCACGTCGCCGTCACCGACGACGTGGTCGGCGTCGAGTACTGCACGGTCGCGAAGAACGTCGCCGCGATCGGGGTCGGGATCGTGGACGGCCTCGCGAAGGTGACGGGCATGGAGTACCGCAACGCGAAGTCGGCGCTCTTCTCCCAAGCGTTCCTGGAGCTGGAGCGGCTGGTGGTCTCACTCGGCGGGCGGGTCGAGACCGCCCGCGGGCTGGCCGGCCTGGGGGACGTCCTGGTCACGAGCCTCGGAGGGCGCAACCGCCTGTACGGCGAGCTGGTCGGCGAGGGCGGCGAGCCCGCCAGGGTGCTCAGGGAGCTCACCAACAGAGGGATGACGGTCGAGGGCGTCGAGTCCACGCTCGACGTCCGCCGTCTCGCCGCCGACACCGACCTGCGCCTGCCCCTCTTCGCGCAGGTGCACGCAATCCTGTTCGACGGCGCCCCCGCCGAGAGCGTGCTGGACTGTCTGAAAGGATGACCCGATGAGCGACGCCACCCTCACTCCCTCTGCCCCCGACCGCAACCTGGCCCTTGAGCTCGTGCGCGTCACCGAGGCAGCCGCCCTCGCCGCCTCTCGCTGGATCGGCAAGGGCGAGAAGGAGTCGGCCGACGGCGCGGCGGTCGATGCCATGCGCCTGATCCTTGACAGTGTCCAGATGGACGGCGTCGTCGTGATCGGCGAGGGCGAGAAGGACAAAGCGCCCATGCTCTACAACGGCGAGGCCATCGGGAACGGGCAGCCGCCACAGGTCGACATCGCGGTCGATCCGCTGGAGGGAACCAGGCTCACCGCCCTCGGCATGCCGAACGCCATCAGCGTGATCGCGCTCGCCGAACGGGGCACGATGTTCTTCCCCGGCGCGGCTGTCTACATGGACAAGATCGCCGGCGGCCCCGAGGTCGCGGACGCGATCGACATCACGGCTCCTCCGGCTGAGAACGTGCGCCGGGTCGCGAAGGCCCGCGGCATCGCGCCGGAGGAGGTCTCGGTCGTCGTGCTCGACCGCGATCGCCACCGGCAGCTGATCGCCGACCTGCGCGAATCGGGGGCACGGGTCATGCTCATCACCGACGGCGACGTCGCGCCGGCGATCGCCGCCGCCTACCAGGGCACCGGCGTCGACCTCCTGATGGGCGTGGGCGGCACCCCCGAAGGGGTCATCTCCGCGGCCGCCCTCAAGTGCCTGGGTGGCGGCATGCAGGGTCGCCTCTGGCCTCGGGACGACGACGAGCGACAGAAGCTCCTCGACGCAGGCTACGACGTTGACAGGGTCCTGTCGACCGACGACCTCGTCGCGGGCAAAGACATCTTCGTCGCCGCGACCGGCGTCACGAGCGGCGCCCTCCTCCAGGGGGTTCGTCCGACCGCCGCCGGCGCGGTCACCGACTCGATCGTCATGCGCTCCCGCTCCGGCACGGTCCGGCGCATCGAGGCGACGCATGCGTTCGAGAAGCTCATGAAGTACTCGCGGATCGAGTACCGATAGCGAGCTCACGGCATCTGCCAGTGGCCGACGGTTGGGGGCGGTATCGGAGGGGTGATGCTCGCCATACTGTGCAGAATTATCTACCAGTCGCAATATGCCGCATCATAGATAATTTGGCCGGTATGCTCAGTCAACCCCTGGGCTGCTGTCGACGCGGCGCGCTGCGGCTCGCTCAGCTCCCGGGACCCTCCAGTTGCCACCCCGCACGACAAGCTGGCAGACTTCCCCAACCGCAGAGGGAGGGGACACGAATGGACCTGCTCGACAAGATCGACGCCCTGATCGAGGAGAAGCACCTGCTCCGCCACTCGTTCTACACGAAGTGGGTGGCCGGCACGCTCCCGAAGGAAGCCATGCAGGAGTACTCGCGCCAGTACTACGCGTTCGAGTCGACGTTCCCCCGGTTCCTGTCCGGGATCCACGCGCGCACCGAGTCCCCGCAGGCCCGCCAGGCCCTCCTGGAGAACCTGTGGGACGAGGAGCACGGCGAGACGAACCACCCCGAGATGTGGATCCGGTTCGCCGAAGGCATGGGCGTCGCCCGCGACGACGTGAAGAGGGCAGGCCGCAACGACGCGACCACCTACCTCGTCGAGACCTACTTCGATGCCTCGACGAAGGCTCCTGTAGCAGCCGGCGTCGCCGCCCTCTACGCCTATGAGGCGCAGGTGCCCCAGGTCGCCCAGGCGAAGATCGACGGGCTGAAGCAGCACTACGACATCGCGGACGGCCGCACGCTCGGGTTCTTCCAGACGCACGCGTCGCTTGACATCGAGCACTCGAACGCCGAGCGCGCGCTGATCGAGGAGTTCGGCGCCGGCCACGAGGACGAAGTCCTGGCATCGACCGCCGAAGCCCTCGACGCCTGGTGGTCGTTCCTGGACGCCGTCGACCCGACGGAGTAGCGACTACTCGGACAAGGCGTAGACGCCGGTCGACTCCTTCACGAGCCGGCCGGACTTCGCGCCGCGCGCGAGGGCCGCGAGCAGGTGCTTGCGGATGTCGCCCTGGGTGAACGGGTCCAGGTAGCCGCGCTTGAGCGCCAGGTCCTGGATCACGGTCCAGTGCAGCGATGCTCGTTCCTCCTGGAGGACCGTCACGGCGGCCTCGAGGAAGTCCACGGCTAGAGCGGTCTCGCCTTCGGGATCAACTGCTCCGCGATCAGCTCGACCATGGACCAGTCGGAGATCGCGAACGGCAGCGTGGCAGCTGAGACGATCAGCTCCTCGACGCCGTGCTGGGCGAATCGCGAAAGCGTTTCGACGCAGGCGTCGACCGTGCCGGTGAGCGTGTCGGTCGCGTACGCATCCAGGCTGACCGCGTTGATCCCACCGCCGGGTGTCCAGGCCTGGAGGACCTTGAACCGCGCCGCGACGTCGGCTTTGTCCTCTCCGATGAGGGCGTAGAGCCCGAGCGAGACGCGCACGGTGACCGGATCGCGGCCTTCCGACTCGGCGACGTGGCGGAGCTCCTGCACGCGTTCGCCGAAGGGCTCGGGGGCCCACCGCCAGACGGAGTTCCAGCCCGCGGCGTGTCGAGCCACGAGCCTGAATTGCCGGGGCCCGCCCTTCCCGCCGATCCAGATGGGCGGGCCATTTGGTTGGGCGGGTGCGGGATGGTTGAACGCCCCGTCGAGTTGGAAGTGCTCGCCGTCGAAGTCCACCTGCTCGTTGCGGAGCAGCCTCGCGATCACCTCGACCGATTCCTCGAGGATCGAGAAGCGTTCGCCGAGCGTCGCGAAGTCGTAGCCGAACGCGTCGAACTCGGCCTCGTACCAGCCGGCGCCGATCCCCAGGTCGAACCGGCCGCCGCTCAAGAGGTCGATCGTCGTCGCCATCTTCGCGACGTGCGCGGGGTGGCGGAAGGGAGCGCAGGCGACGAGCGTCCCCAGTCGTATGCGGGAGGTCGCCGCGGCGATCGCCGCGAGCGCGGTAAAGGGTTCCACAGAACCCAAGAGGCCTTCGGGGCCGCCGTAGCGGCGGATCTCGGTGAAGAAGTGGTCCGAGATCCAGGCGGAATCGAAGCCGAGCGATTCGGCCCGGACCGCGGCATCGAGGAGGGCGGACCAGGTGAGGGGCTCGCCGCCGGGGAACGAGTAGTCATAGTGCGGGAGCGCCAAGCCGATCCTCATCGCGCGGGGGATACTACCCAGACGGTGTCCGATGCCATCCGAATACATGGCCTCACCAAGCGCTTCGGTGGGCGCGCAGCGGTAGACGACCTGAGCCTCAGCATCGGAGAGGGCGAGGTCTTCGGCTTCCTGGGTCCGAACGGGGCCGGGAAGACGACCACGATCCGGTTGCTGCTCGGGCTCCTGCGTCCGGATCGCGGCGAATCGTTCGTCTTCGGCGATCGTGTGCCGTGCCCCGACCGGTTGCACGAGATCGGGGCGATGGTCGAGGAGCCCGCGTTCTATCCATGGCTCTCGGGACGACGCAACCTCGACGTGCTGGCGCGGACGGGGGCTCCCACGCCCACAGGCGCGGTGGACGGGGCCCTGTACACCGTCGGCCTCAGCGAAGCGGCCGGCCGAAAGGTCAAGACGTATTCGCAGGGCATGCGCCAGCGACTCGGCCTCGCCGTCGCACTCCTGCGCAAGCCCCGGCTCCTCGTGCTGGACGAGCCGGCGAACGGCCTGGACCCGGCCGGCATCCGGGAGTTCCGCGACCGGTTCCGGGCGCTCGGCGACGCCGGGGTGACCGTGTTCCTCTCGAGCCACCTGCTGGGCGAGGTCGAGCGGATCTGCGACCGGGTGGCGATCGTGGACAAAGGGCGCCTGGTTGCCGTCGGGCATGTGGACGAGCTGGGGCGTGCGGCGTCCGCGCGGGTGCGCGTGACGCTGCGCCCGCAGGACCTCGACGAGGCCGTCCGACTGCTCGGTGCATATCCGGTCGGACTGGAATCGCCGAACGTGATCCTCGTGACCGCACCTTCGGGCCGGGAGGTCAACGAGGCGCTTGGGCGCGGCGGCGTCTTTGCGGAGTCGATCGCCCCGGAACGCTCGGGCCTCGAAGAGCGGTTCCTCGCGCTGACGGAGGGAGGCGACGATGCGCCTGCTCGGGGCTGAGCTTCGCAAGCTCCGCCGGCCGTTGGCCGTCTGGACCGCCGTCGCCGTCGTCGCGATCGTCGCCCTCCACGCGTGGGGGATCCAGCGTAGCGCGCGAACGACACTCTCCGGTAGAGAGTTCATCGCGGGGCCGATACCAACCTGCCAGCAGATGGGCCTTGCCGAAGGCAGCACGCAGTGCCAGAGGGTCCAAGAGCAGAACAAGCGCGTCTTCTGCGCGTCGCAGAACCTGGATCCCGGTGCCCAGTGCGACCAGCTCGTCGCCCGGGCGAATACGG
>VAYJ01000064.1:5920-7221 GCA_005888465.1 Actinomycetota bacterium | reverse complement strand
TCGTCGGCGCGGTGGCCATGTTGCTGCTCGCCGCGGGCCACGTCGGCAACGAATGGAGTGGCCGCACCATCAAGCAGGTCTTCGTGCAGGAGGGGCGCCGGTGGCGGGTGCTGTTGGCGAAGTTCCTCAGCCTCTGGATGATCGGCGTGTTGCTGCTCATCGTGCTCTGGGCGGCGCTCGCCGCTCTCGCGCCCGTGTTCGCGAGCAGCTACCACCTGGGCGTTCCGGGGGTCTCGGCGGGCAGCGCGCTCGCGATCTCCCTCCACGTCGCTTGGCGATCGCTGCTGGTGCTCGCGGCGTTCGCCGCGCTCGGGACCCTGTCGGCGGCGGTCACGCGCAACACGCTGGGCGCGTTCTTCCTCGGGTTCGCCTTCGTCATCGCATCGCAGTTCATGGCGGGGTACAAGGTCATCGGGCGCTGGACACTCGCCCAGCACGTGGCTGGGTGGATGGGTTTCCATCCGAGCGACATCGTGCTGAATCACCTCTGGCGCGACGATTTCTCCCAAATAGGGGACGGCTCCGGCTTCTTCATCAAGATCAATCCGCGGTATCCGTCGCACGTCCTGGGCCTGGTCGGCCTCCTCGTGACGATCGGCCTCTGCCTCGCCCTCGCCTGGCTCCGGGTCGAACGGTCCGATGTGAAGGTCTGATAGCGTCCCTCGCCATGCTGCCCTGGTCGGTCGAGCTCGCCGGACGCATGGACGAGGGGACGATCGAGAGCGAGGTGTTGAAGGGCAACCCGCTCGGCGACCCGCACGTCCGTCCGATCTCGGTCTACGTCCCGCCGGGGTACGACGACGAGCGCGACCACCGCTACCCGAGCGTCTACGTGATCCAGGGCTACACGGGCCAGGTGGACATGTGGCACAACCGCGCCGCGTTCCGGCTGAACTTCCCCGAGCTGGCCGACCGGCTCTTCGCGGCCGGCGACGCGCCGCCCTGCATCCTGGTCTGGGTCGACTGCTGGACCTCCATCGGGGGGAGCCAGTTCGTGGACTCGCCGGGCACCGGCCGCTACCACACCTACCTCTGCGATGAGGTGGTGCCGTGGGTGGACGCGCGCTACCGAACGATGGCCTCGCGCGAGCACCGCGGCATCACGGGCAAGTCGAGCGGCGGCTACGGCGCCATGGTGACGCCGATGCTCCGCCCGGACCTCTGGGGCGGGTTCGCGACGCACGCCGGCGATGCGCTCTTCGAGGCGTGCTACCTGCCGGAGTTCCGCGTCTGCGCCCGAACGCTCCGCAAGGAGTACGGCGGCTCGTATGAGCGCTTCTGGGAGGACTTCCGATCCCGGC
>VAYJ01000064.1:0-5717 GCA_005888465.1 Actinomycetota bacterium | reverse complement strand
CGACGCGTTCCGCCGGGCGTTGGAGGCGATCGGCGTCACGGACGTCTCGTTCGAGCTGTTCGACGCGACGCACATGTCGATCGAATACCGGTACCCGCTCAGCCTGCACTACCTAGCGGAGCGTCTGACGAAGTAACGTGCGTCAGCCCTTCGAGTACGGCGCGACCTTCCCCGTCATCACCACGTTGGAGTGGGCGTCGAGGATCGTCACCGAGAGCACGCGCGAGAGGTCCTGGGCTGTGAACTGCACGAACACGAGATCCCCGCTCGTACTGCTCTGGAGATGCCCCAGCGAGAACACCCTGCCCGACCGGTCGATCAGCTGGACGCTGTAGGGCCCGTGGTTCGGGATCAGCGGCAGCACGTCGATGATGACCACGCTGTTCGCGCCGGAGGCGCTCACGATCACCGCGGTCCCGGAGCTCTCGATCCCGGCGACCGGGACCAGCTGGGCCTGGAACGGCTGCCCGCCCAGGCTCTTGATGAACGTGTCGAGCTTGTCGATGTTCTCGATCCGGCGGATCGCGATCGCGTTGATCGATTGGGCTCGATGGCGTTCCGCCACCCCCCACCCGATCGCCCCGAACGCCACCAGCGCGGCCGCGAGCGTCGCGGCAGCGAGCACCCGCACGGCCCGTCGCGAAGCGCGCGGCTGCGACGGCTTCGCCCGCGCGCCCTCGAAGAGCCCGCGCACGACCCGGTCGGCGAGCGCCGGGGGCGGGGAGGCCTGGGGAAGCGAGAAGCTCATCGTCTCCACGCCCTGGTGCAGCTCGGCCGTCTCGCGCCGGCATCCCGCGCAGCCCTCCAGGTGCCGTTCGAGGTCCCGCACCCGTTCGGCGGGGAGCACGCCCAGGGCGTACTCGGGCAGCTGGTCGCGCGCCTCGAGGCAGGTCATCGCTCAATCCCCCGTCGCGTCGCCATACGACTCTGCTCGGCCTCCGACTTGCGCAACTTGATGAGCGCAGCACGAAGCCGAGTCTTCACCGTCCCGAGCGGGATGCCCTCGCTCTCGGCGATCTCACGAGCCGTCCAGCCGGAGAAGTAGGCCTGCGACAGGAGGTGCCGCTCGGCGGCCGAGAGGCCTGCCAGTGCGCGCTGGGCCCGGTCGCGGTCGAGGAGGACTTCCTCCTCGTCCAGCGGGGCGGGCTCCGGCACCTCCTCGACCAGGACAAGCGGAGGCCGTCCCGCACCCCGGTCGTGCCGCAGGCGATCGACGGCCATGTTGTGCGCGATCGCCATCAGCCAGGTCGACAGGCGGCCACGCTCGGAGTCGAATCGCCCGCCCTTGCGCCACGCCGCCAGGAACACGTCCCGGGTGAGCTCCTCGGCCGCCTCGACGCTCCCGAGCATGCGCAGGCCGACCGTGTAGATCGGCCGCCCGAACCGCGAATAGAGCGTGCGGATGGCGTGCTCTTCTCCGGCGACCAGTTGTCGCATCAGTTCCTGCTCCGATTCAGCTGAGAGGGGACCTTCACGGCCGAAGGTCATGTGGCCTCCATCTGGGTATACGGGAAGGCGGCCATACCGAGTTTTCCTCTCTCCATGTCCGCCATTATGGGCCGCTGGGCGCGGGCTCGCGTGCCCAGCCTTGGATTCGCGCCGCCGTGCGATCATTGCGCCATGAGCAAGGCCAGGGTGGGGTGCTTGATCCTGATCTCCCTGGCGTGGGCCGGGACGCTCCTCGCCGCCCACGGGGCGTCAGCCCAGACGGCGACGCGGCGACCAGTGGTGCTTTCCCTGAAGCTGAACGGCGTCGTCGACCCGTTCATGGCCTCGTACGTGAAGCGCGGGATCGGCCAGGCGAACGCCGACAACGATGCGGCGGTGCTGCTCACTATCGACACGCCGGGCGGCCTCGACTCGTCGATGCGCGAGATCACCCAGGCGATCCTGGCCTCGAAGGTCCCGGTGATCTGCTATACGGCGCCGTCGGGCGCGCGCGCCGCCTCGGCCGGCACGTTCATCATGCTCGCCTGCCCGATCAACGTGATGGCCCCCGGGACGAACATCGGGGCCGCCCATCCCGTCGGCGTGAGCGGCGCCATCGAGAATGAGAAGGTCACCAACGACGCTGCCGCCTACATCGTCTCGCTCGCCAATCGTTGGGGTCGCAACGCCGACTGGGCCGCGAAGGCGGTTCGCGACGCCATCAGCGCCCCTGCGGATCAGGCTGCACAGCTCCACGTGGTGGACTACGTCGCCCCCGACACGCGCGCGGCGCTCGCCATCGGCCCCTGCTTCCCGTCGGCTCCCACACTGACGACTGGCCGGCGCCGACGTTGCGGCCTTCCATATGTCGCTCGCGGAGAGCCTCTTCCATTCGTTCGCCGATCCGAACGTCGCGTTCCTGCTCCTGAACATCGGGTTCCTCGCCCTGATCGTCTGGGTGATCCACCCCGCGTTCCACGTGCTGCTTGCCGTCGGCATCGTCTCCACCGTGATCGGACTCGCGATCCTCGAGACGCTGCCCGTTCGGCTGGTCGGAGTGATCCTCCTGCTGATCGCGTCGATCCTGTTCGTGCTGGACGTGAAGGCGAAGGCCCACGGGGTCCTCACGACCGCCGGGATCGCGATGCTCGTGCTAGGCGGGCTGCTGCTGTTCAACCCGACGGTCCCGACGGCCCGCGTGTCGCGACCCCTCATCATCGGGGTGGCCGTCACGGCAGCGCTCGCGACCTTCTTCATGCTGCGCTCGATCCTCTCCGCGAAGGACGCACCGATTCGAACCGGCATCGAGACGCTCCCGGGGAGCACGGGGGTGACCGAGACCGCGCTGGATCCGCGCGGCACCGTCCGCGTGCAGCACCAAACGTGGACGGCGGAGGCTTCCGGCGAAGCGATCCCCGCAGGGGCCCCGGTCCGCGTCGTCGCGGTCCGCGGCGTCATACTGCTGGTCGAACGGGACGTGGCCCCCGTGGCGTCGGCCGCCGGGGAAGCACAGGAGAAGGGGATGGTTCCATGACCGCCGCAATCGTTGCCGGCCTGATCGTCATCGTGGTGTTGTTCGTGCTCTCCCAAGCCATCAAGATCGTTCGCGAGTACCAGCGCGTCGTGCTCTTCCGCTTGGGACGCGCACTGGGCACACGCGGTCCGGGCCTGGTCTTCATCATCCCCGTCTTCGATCGGGTGACGTGGGTCGACCTGCGCGAGAAGTACCTCGAGATCCCCCACCAGACGGCGATCACCCAGGACAACGCGCCGATCTCGATCGACTTCATCATCTTCAACAAGGTCGTGGACGCCGTGATGAGCGTGCTGCAGGTCCAGAACTTCGCCGGCGCGGCGCAGAACATCGCGGCGACGATCCTTCGAAGCGTCGTCGGCGACATGATGCTGGACGACGTGCTCTCCAAGCGCGGGGAGATGAACCAGGTCCTGCAGGTGAAGCTCGACGAGGTCACCGAGCGCTGGGGCGTGAAGGTCACCAACGTCGAGGTGCGCGAGATCATCCCGCCGCCCGCCGTGCAAGAGGCGATGACGCGTCAGATGTCGGCGGAGCGCACGCGGCGCGCGGTGGTCACGGAAGCCGAGGGCACGAAGCAGGCGGCCGTCACCGTCGCCGAGGGCAACAAGCAGGCCGCGATCCTGCAGGCCGAAGGAGACCGGCAGGCCGCGATCCTTCGCGCCGAGGGATTTTCCCTGGCGCTCGACAAGATCTTCCAGATCGCGAAGACCGTCGACGCGAACACGATGAGTCTGCAATACCTGGACGCGCTCAAGCAGATCGGGTCGTCGCCCTCAACGAAGTTCGTCGTCCCCATGGAGTTCGCGAACCTCATCTCCGGCGTGGCGGGGCTCACCGGCAAGTCGTTCGGGAACGGCGGCGACGGATGAACGCAAAGAAGGCCTCGCGGAAGTCCACCAAGAGAACCACCGCGACCGCAAAGGCGTCCAAGGGATGGACCGCCGAGGAACGAGCCGCGGCGAAGGCGTACGCCCAAGAACGGAAGGCGGAGGCGCGCGGCGAGAACGACGAAAGGGCCGCGCTGGCGGCGATCGCCGCGATGCCGAAACCAGATCGGACCTTGGCTGAGCGGCTCCATGCCATCATCAAAGCCAACGCACCGGACCTCTCGCCGAAGACCTGGTACGGGATGCCCGCGTATGCCAAGGAAGGCAAGGTCGTCTGCTTCTTCCAAAGCGCGGGCAAATTCAAGGCGAGGTACGGGTTTCAACGACTCGGCAAACCTCGACCAAGGCGCCATGTGGCCGACCGCCTTCGCGTTGAAGAAGTTAACCGCAACCGAAGAGGCAAAGATCGGCGCGCTCGTGAAGAAGGCGGTGAGCTGAGCTCAGTTCCAGGTACTAGGCGGCTAGCCGGCTCGAACTCGACAGATCGTTCGTTCGGCGAAGGGCTCGAACTCCTTGATGGCGAGCGTCGGACGAAGGCCGGCCAGCATGCCTTCGATCAGACCGAGGTGCAGCGTGCAGACGAGGTCCCGATACTCGTCGGCGAGGTCGCGGAAGGGACAGTCACGGAGCGTGACCTCGATCGCGCTCTTCGGGGACTGGATGCGCCGGAACCGCGGGTCGAAGCCGGCCTTGGCCATCGCCTCCTGCAGGACCGCGAGGTTGATTCCAGCGGGGGGCCGGCCGGCTGGCTTGGGCCGGTCCTGCCCCACGAAGTAGGCGCCCCACTGGCGCGCGAGCTCCCGCGCTTCGTCGAGCTGCCGTTTGTTGCGGACGAGCCCGCACAGCATCTCGGCGAGGAGGCGGTAGCCGCCAGGGCTTTCGGCTTCCGCGGGCTTGATCGTGTACAGGGTCTGCGGACGGCCGACGGCCGCCGAACGCCGAACCTCTCGGGCGACGAGCCCCGCCTCCTCGAGGCGGCGCAGGTGGGGCCGGAGCGTGTTGGGGTGCAGGGACAGGCGCCGGGTCATTTCCCGGACGGACACGGGGCGGCCGGCCAACCCGATGTAGCGGTACAGCCGGTAGCGTGTGTCGTCGGCCAGCGCCTTGTGCAGATCGAGCGTCTTCGCCGCGGCCATACCCCGTAGTATCGAGGAAGCCATGCCGACCCGAGAAGAGATTCGCCTCGCCCTTCGTGAGGTCCTTGACCCCGAGATCGGCCGCCCGATCGAGGACATCGGGATGCTGAAGGACATCGAGGTCGAGGGCGGCACCGTTCGGGTGCACGTCCTCATCACCATCGAAGGCTGCCCGCTCAAGGACCGGATCGAGAGCGACGTCACGAAGGCCCTGAGCACGGTCCCGGGCGTGGATCGCGTTGAGGTCGGGCTCTCGCCGATGTCCGAGGAGGAGCGCGCCGCGCTGGTCGCGAAGCTCCGAGGACCGGCAGGCGCGGCTCCTCAGCCGCAGCCGACCTTCTTCGCCGACGGCCGGACGACCGTCATCGCCGTCGCGTCGGGCAAGGGCGGCGTGGGCAAGTCCACGGTGACGGTGAACCTGGCCGCGGCGCTCGCCGCCGAGGGCCACCGCGTTGGCGTCGTCGACGTCGACGTGTGGGGATTCTCCGTGCCGCGGATGCTGGGCGTCTCGGGCGAGCCCGTCGGGTTCAACGGAATGATCATGCCGCTCGAGGCCCACGGCGTGAAGGTGATCTCCATGGGCTTCTTCGTGCCCGAGGAGCAGCCGGTCATCTGGCGCGGTCCGATGCTGCACAAAGCCGTGCAGCAGTTCCTGGGCGATGTCTACTGGGGCGAGCTCGACTTCCTCCTCGCCGACCTGCCCCCCGGCACGGGCGACGTGTCGATCTC
>VAYJ01000018.1 GCA_005888465.1 Actinomycetota bacterium | reverse complement strand
CGACTCCCACGTGATCATCCTGCTGGTCGACGAGCGGCCGGAGGAGGTCACCGACTGGCAGCGAACGGTCGCGGCGGCCGAGGTCGTGTACTCGACCTTCGACAAGCCGGCCGACCAGCACACCCAGGTGACGGAGCTCGTCCTGGAGCGCGCCAAGCGCCTGGTGGAGCAAGGGAAAGACGTGGTGATCCTGCTCGACTCGATCACCCGGCTCGCCCGCGCCTACAACCTGGCCGCGCCCGCGTCCGGCAGGATCCTGTCGGGCGGCGTGGACTCGACCGCGCTCTACCCGCCGAAGCGGTTCTTCGGCGCCGCGCGCAACCTGGAGGAGGGGGGTTCGCTCACGATCATCGCGAGCGCGCTCGTCGAGACCGGCTCGCGGATGGACGAGGTCATCTTCGAGGAGTTCAAGGGGACCGGGAACTGGGAGATCCGGCTGGACCGGGCGCTCTCCGAGAAGCGGATGTTCCCCGCTCTCAACATCGAGGCCTCGGGCACCCGCAAGGAGGAGCGGCTCATGCCGGCCGAGGAGCTGGCGCTCGCGTGGCGCCTGCGCCGCGTGCTGCACGCCCTGGACCCTGGGGCGTCGCTGGAGCTCCTCATCGACAAGATGCGGGTCACCAAGTCGAACGAGCAGTTCCTTCGCGAGATCTCCAAGGCCCCCGTGAGCGACTAGGCTCTGAGGTCGCGATGGCGGGGTGGGGAGACGATCCGGTGATGGCCGAGGTCCAGTCGATGCTCGCGGACGGCTGGGTGCCGTCCAAAGTGCGTGACGAGCGCGACGCGACGGGCACGGCCTTCGACGTCGTGACCCTCGAGAAGGAAGGCGCGACCCGGGAGTTCCGGAGCGACCACTTGGCCTTCCATCGCTACGTCGAGGGCCTGATGGAGGACTTCGGGCTCTCCTACTCGTGACGGGAATACGATCGGGTTACAAAGGAGTGATATGCGACAAGGCATCCACCCCGAATATGTAACGTGCAACGTGCGCTGCTCGTGCGGCAACACGTTCCAGACCCGCTCGACGAAGCCGGAGATCCATCTCGAGCTGTGTTCGGCGTGCCACCCGTTCTACACGGGCAGGCAGAAGCTCGTGGACACGGGGGGCCGGGTCGAGCGGTTCCAGCGGCGCTACGCGCAGCGCGCCCCGACCGGCTAGGCGGTCCGGCGTGCCCGCCCGGGCGCCCGAGCACTTCTACGGTGGCCAGGCGGTCATCGAAGGCGTGATGATGCGTGGGCGCCGGGACTGGGCGATTGCTGTGCGCCGCCCCGATCACACGATCCACCTCGAATCGCACGCGATCCGCTCGATCGCCGAACGACATCCCTGGCTCGCGAAGCCAGGGCTCCGCGGCGTCCTCGCGCTCGGCCAGGCGCTCTCGATCGGCGTGCGGGCCCTCACCGTGTCGGCGAACCAGTCCGTGAAGGAAGAGGAGCAGCTGTCGTCGCGGCAGATGGGCCTGTCCGTGACGTCTTCGTCGTCGGGCCGTACCTCGGGCTTCGTCTGCTGCGTCATCACGTGACGGCGAGCGTGACCCGAACGGTCCTCGAGGGCGTCGTTCGCGTGGCGCTCTTCCTCGGTTACCTCGCCCTGATCGGGCGCATGAAGGAGATCCGGCGCGTCTTCCAGTACCACGGGGCGGAGCACAAGACGATCGCCGCGTTCGAGCACGACGCTCCCCTCGAGCCGGAGTCGGTCGATCGGTTCTCGACGCTGCACGTCCGGTGCGGGACGAACTTCCTGCTGATCGTGATGCTGCTCGCGATCGTCGTGTACACGCTCTTCGGCAACCACGGGATCGCCTGGGGCATCGCGCTTCGGCTCGTGACGGTGCCCGTGATCGCGGGCCTCTCCTACGAGCTTCTCAGGCTCGGCGCCCGCTTCCCCCACTCGCCTGTCATGCGGGCCCTGATGGCGCCGGGCCTCTGGCTGCAGAAGATCACCACGCGCCGGCCGGACCACGACCAGCTCGACGTGGCGATCGCCTCGTTCCAAGAGCTGCTCCGGCGAGAGGGCGCCTCGCAGAGGTAGCATTCGCCTTGCCCGCGGGAAGGAGCCTGCGATGGCGACGACGGAACCCGAGCCGCCACCGTTCTCGGCCGCCGACATCGCGAACCGCACGTTCGCCCGCCGACGCAAGGGCGTGAACCCCGACGAGGTCCAGGCGTTCCTGCAGTCCCTCGCCGAGCAGGTCGCGCGCCTGCAGGCTCAGGTGGACTGGCACCGGGCCCGTACGGACTTCCTCGAGCGGCAGACCGCTGGCGCGAAGGACGCTGCCTACGCGCGCCTCGCGAAGGACTTCCAGGAGGTCGTCCGCGCCGCGGACACGGCGTCGGCTCGCGTGCGTGCCGAGGCGGACGCCGAGGCCAAGCGAACAGTGGCGGCCGCGCACGACGAGGCCGACGAGATCGTGGCCGGAGCCAAATCGGAGGCGGAGGGCGTCATCGCCGCCGCGAAGGCGCGCGCCGAGCGCATCACCTCGGAAGCGACCACGACCGTCGCCGAGCAACCCGAGCGCCGATCCGAGCTGGAAGGCAAGATCTGGGACCACCCCGCCGAGCGGCCGGAGTGGTTCGTCACGATGCCGACGGACCCGAAGGCCTGGGAGCCCGAAGCCGCGCCCGAGCCTGAGCCGCCCCCCGCCGCCCCCAACGAGGACGCGGACGACCTTGATATCCGGTTCGATCGCTCCCTCTTCGAGCTTCTCGACGACCGCGCCGACGACCGCTAGCCGGGCCCGGCACGCGGCGATAATGGCTCGGTCATGCACGAACGCCTCAACGAACTCGTCGAACGCTTTGAGGAGCTGACCCGGGAGCTCTCGAAGCCCGAGGTCGTGTCCGACCCTGGGCGCCTTCGGGACCTCGGCAAGCAGCACGCCGCGCTGCAGCCGGTGGTCACGGCGTACCGTGCGTGGCGGGACGCGCTCCAGCAGGCCGAGGAGGCGCGGGCGCTGGCGAAGGAGGAGCGCGACGCTGAGATGGCGGCGTTCCTCCGCGGCGAGCAGGACGCGGCCGAGCGGAAGGCCGGGGAGCTCGAGACGAAGCTGGAGGCACTGCTCGTGCCCAAGGACCCGAACGACGAGAAGAGCGTCGTCGTCGAGATCCGGGCGGGGACCGGCGGACAGGAGGCGGCCCTTTTCGCGGGGGACCTCTACGAGATGTACCAGCGCTACGCGGAGCGCAACCGGTGGAAGACCGAGGTGCTCTCCTCGAGCCCGTCGGACCTCGGGGGGTTCAAGGAGGTCGTGCTGGAGGTGAAGGGAGCCGGCGCGTATTCCAGGTTGAAGGGAGAGTCGGGCGTGCACCGGGTGCAACGCATCCCGGTGACCGAGGCCGGAGGGCGCATCCACACGTCGACCGCGACGGTCGCGGTGCTGGCGGAGGCCGACGACGTCGAGGTCCACGTCGACCCCGACGACCTGGAGATCGACGTGTTCCGTTCGTCGGGGCCAGGTGGGCAGAGCGTGAACACCACGGACTCGGCGGTGCGCCTGACGCACAAGCCGACCGGCATCGTCATCTCCGTGCAGGAGGAACGTTCGCAGCGCCAGAACCGTGAGAAGGCGATGCGCTATCTGCGCGCGAGGCTACTCAAGCTCGCGCAGGACGAGCAGCAACGGGAGGAGGCTGCGACGCGGCGGGCGCAGGTGGGAACGGGGGAGCGCTCGGAGAAGATCCGCACGTACAACTTTCCGCAGAATCGAGTGACCGACCACCGGATCGAGCTGTCCGTACACAACCTGCCCGAGGTGTTGGCCGGCGACCTGGACCGGTTCGTCGAGGCGCTCCTCGCGGAGGAGCGGCGGGCGCAGCTGGCGGCGGGCTGAATGCGCGCCGCCGAGGCGGTGCGGAGTGGGGCCGCCTACCTCGAGCGACACGGCGTCGACAGCCCGACGGCGGAGGCGGAGACGCTGCTCATGCGGGTGCTCGGGACGACGCGCGCCGGCCTGTACGCGCGGGGCGAGGATCTTGATCTGCATGCCGCCCGGCGATTTGGGCGGTTGCTGCGACGCCGAGGTACCGGCGTTCCGCTGCATCACGTGACGGGCGAGCAACAGTTTTTCGACCTCACGCTCGCCGTCGCGCCGGGCGTCTTCGTGCCGCGGCCCGAGACGGAGGTCGTGGCGCTGGCCGCGCTGGAGACACTCGAGGGACGAACCAAGCCGCTCGTGATCGACGTGGGGACCGGAACGGGCATTCTCGCGATCACCATCGCGCACCGGCGGCCCGACGCGACGGTGATCGCTACCGACGTCTCGCCCGAAGCGGTGGCGCTCGCGCACTCCAACGCGGAGCGGCTGGGGGTGCACATCGACGTCCTGGAGGGCGATCTCCTGGACGCGGTGCCTGGTGAGCTCCGTGGCTCGGTCGATCTGATCGCGAGCAACCCGCCCTATGTCACGGAGCCCGAGTACGCATCACTCTCGCCGGACGTCCTTGCGGATCCACGGATCGCGCTCGTCGGAGGCACGGAGCTCCACGCTCGTCTCGCGGACGCGGCGACTGCATGGCTCGCACAGGGCGGCTGGCTCGTCGTCGAGATCGGCGCGACGCAGGGCGACGAGGTCCGCGAGATGTTCGAATGGACGCTCACCGACGTCGAGGCGCTGCCGGACCTCGCGGGCCGCGACCGGGTCGTTCGCGGGCGACGACCATGAGCACGACGTTCGAGCTCGACCCCGCGCGTCCCGATGCATGGTCCGAGGGGATCGTCGCGGCCGCTGGGGCGCTCGAAAGCGGCGGGCTCGTCGTGCTCCCGACCGAGACGGTCTACGGGATCGCGTGCCGTCCCGACCTCTCCGAGGCCACTGGCCGGCTCTTCGCCGCGAAGCAGCGTCCGGGGACATTGAACCTTCCGATCCTCGCCGCTACGACCGACGCAGCATGGCTCGTGGGCGAGCGATCGAGGGAAGCTTTGGCTCTGGCCGAACGCTTCTGGCCCGGCCCGCTCACACTCGTCTTGCAGCGGACGGAGCGCTCTCGCCCGTGGCAGCTCGGAGAGCTGGCGGACTCGGTCGGCGTGCGAGTCCCCAGCCATGCGATCGCCACGGCGCTCTTGGAGCGCACCGGACCCCTCGCCATGACCAGCGCGAACCTGAGCGGCCAGCCTCCACGCTCCGACCGCACCTTGCTCGAGGCGACGTTCGTCGACACCGTGGCGGTCATCCTGGTGCTTCCCGCCGGCGCGCCGCCACCGACCGGGGCGTCATCGACCGTCGTCGACCTCACGTCGTTTGCGGCACGACTCCTGCGCGAAGGCCCGATCGGCAGGGATAGGCTGGCCGAGGCGCTCCCGTCCCACGGGCATCTGATCACGGGAGAGCCCCCGACGGCCTAGGGTGCCGCACTCGATAGACTTCGAGACGGTGGGCTCGATCCTATTGGTCTGCACCGGCAACATCTGTCGCTCCCCGATGGCGGAAGGCCTCATGCGTCGCGGCCTCGGTCGCCGCGGCGTCGGTGACGTCGACGTTCGCTCGGCCGGCGTCGCCGCCTGGGACGAGCAGACGCCATCTCCGGAAGCGGTCATCGCGATGCAAGAACTCGGGATCGACATCGCTCCTCACCAGTCCCGCAGGCTGAGCCGCCAGATGATCGACGCGGCGGAACTCGTGATCGCCATGGGGTCCGACCATCGCGAAGCGATCGTGCGGCTGGCCCCGGGTGCGGCGTCGAAGACCTTCACTCTGAAGGAGCTGGCCGCCCTGATGCCGCGCCTCGACTCGTGGTCGACGAACGGCGACGCCACGGCCCGGCTGCACACGCTGGTGGCGGACGCGAACGACGCGCGCCGGGACGACATGGACGAGAGCCTCGACCGCGACGTCGCCGACCCACTCGGCCTGGGACTCGAAGCGTTCCGCGCCACGGCCTGGGAGCTCGACGCGCTGACCGAGCGCGTGATGTCGGGCTTGTTTGGCGCGCCACGTCCCATGGCGGGCGGGTTCGTGGCGGACTGGGACGCCCTGCGCGCCAACGACCCGGAGGTCGCCGACGCGATCGAGTCGGAGGTGGAGCGCGAGCGAACGACGCTCCGGCTCATCGCCTCGGAGAACTACACGAGCCCAGCGGTGCTCGCGGCGCTCGCCTCGACGATGAACAACAAGTACGCCGAGGGCTACCCCGGCCGGCGGTATTACGGCGGTTGCCAGTTCGTCGACGTGACCGAGACGCTCGCGATCGAACGCGCGAAGGAGCTCTTCGGCGCCGAGCACGCGAACGTTCAGCCGCACGCCGGCGCGCAGGCGAACCTTGCGGTGTACGCCGCGTTCCTGGATCCGAAGGACACGACCCAGAAGGTGCTCGGGCTCACGCTGCCGCACGGCGGCCACCTGACGCACGGGTCGCCGGTCAACGTCTCGGGCAAGTGGTTCTCGTTCGTCGGGTACGAGGTGGACCGCGAGACGGAGCGCATCGACATGGACCGCGTCCGCGCCCTGGCCCTGGAACACCGCCCGCGGCTCATCCTGGCCGGCTTCACCGCGTACCCGCGGGTGATCGACTTCGCCGCGTTCCGCCAGATCGCGGACGAGGTCGGCGCGATCTTCATGGTGGATGCGGCGCACTTCATCGGGCTGGTCGCGGGCGGCGCCTACCCGAGCCCCGTTCCTTTCGCCGACGTGGTGACGTTCACGACCCACAAGACGCTCCGCGGTCCGCGCGGCGCCATCATCCTCTGTCGCGCCGAGCACGCGAAGGCGATCGATAAGGGCGTCTTCCCGATGATGCAGGGAGGCCCGCTCGAGCACGTCATCGCCGCGAAGGCCGTGTGCCTGCGCGAAGCGATGTCTCCGGCATTCGCCGAGTACGCGCACCGGACCGTGCGCGCCGCTCGGGCGCTGGCCGACGGGCTCGCCGCAAAGGGCCTTCGCGTCGTCTCCGGAGGGACGGACTCGCATCTGGCGCTCGTGGACGTGCGATCCACGGGGATGACAGGCGCGGAGGTGGAGGCGCTCTGCCAGGACGTCGGGATCGCGCTCAACAAGAACGCCATCCCGTTCGATCCGCTCCCGCCGGCACAGGCCTCGGGTATCCGCGTGGGGACGCCGGGCCCTGCGACGCTCGGGATGGACGCGGCCGAGATGGCCGAGGTCGCCCGGGCGATGGGAGGCCTGCTCACGGCGCCGAAGGCCGAGGGCGCCAAGACGCGCGCGCGTGAGGTGGTGCGCGACCTGATGGCGCGCTTTCCCGCCTACCCCGCGTGAGATCCATGGGTCCCTTCTTCTGGGTGTTCCTGGCCACGGCCGCGACGGTGGCGGCCGTCACGCCGCTCGTTCGGCTGCTCTCGCTTCGACTGGGCGCCGTCGACCAGCCGTCCGACCGCAAGGTCCACCCGCGCTCGACGCCCACGAGCGGCGGGATCGGGATCCTGTTCGGGACGCTCGTGGGCATGGGCGTCGCGCACCTCATCCCCTCCCTCCGCCCGGTGTTTCGCGAGTCCTCGGAGGTGCAAGGGGCGTTGCTCGCCGTCCTGGTCATCACCGCGGTCGGCGTCGTCGATGACCTCCGGACGCTCTCGGCGCCGGCGAAGGTGGCCGGCCAGGTCCTCGCGGCCGGCCTGCTGATCTTGAACAGCGTGGAGATCCTCTTCTTCTGGTTCCCCGGCCAGGGGGTGGTCTCGTTGGGCTCGGACCTGGCGGTCCCGCTCACGATCGCTTGGGTCCTGATCATGGTGAACGCGATCAACCTCATCGACGGGCTGGACGGCCTGGCGGCGGGCATCGTCGCGATCGCGGCGATCGCGTTCTTCGCCTGGATCCAGTCGACGCCGGCGACGCCGTCGGTGTTCGAGACCTCGGCGACCACGGCCGCGCTGCTCTCGGCGATCGCCGCGGGAGGCGCGATCGGGTTCCTGCCCTACAACTTCCATCCCGCGAAGATCTTCATGGGCGACTCGGGCGCGATGCAGCTCGGGCTGCTCCTCGCTGCGGCGACGATCTCCGGCGTCGGACGAACGATCCAGCCGACGCGTGGCGATATCGCCGCGTTCTCGATCCCCGTGCTGATCCCGGCGATCGTCCTTGCCGTGCCGCTCGCCGACGTCCTGCTCGCCGTGATCCGGCGCATGCGCCACGGCCGGCCGGTCTTCGCGCCCGACAAGGAGCACATCCACCATCAGCTCATGGAGATCGGGAACACCCACCGGCGCGCCGTGCTCACCATGTACTTCTGGAGCGCGCTCCTCGCGGGCGCCGCCCTCTGGGCGAGCCGCGTATCGAGTCGCAGCGCTGTGATCCTCATCGGGGTGGGGGTCCTTGCCCTGATCGCGCTCACGTACGTCCCGAAGCGGATCATCGAAGGGCGCCGCGCGAAGCGGTCGGCGAAGGCTGCCGCCGCGGCCGCCCCGTCCACACCCCCTGCCCCACAGCAGCTTTCAGAGCACCTGCAGGGCTCGTGAAAGTTTTCACAAGCTGGTAGGCTGATGCCGAAATAGGGCCTTCTACCAGTGCAAACGGGTCAGGAGCCGAGTTGCGGGGGCACGTTTTCGGCCGCTATACTTCGCCGGCTCGATGAGCGGCAGACCGAACCCCAACGACGCCTGGGGCGGCATGTCGACCGGGTGGACGATCAGCGCCTATCTCCTCAGCGGGATCCTGGTCTGGGGTGGGGTCGGCTGGCTGATCGATCACCTCGTTGGGACGCCGAAGGTCTTCACGGCGATCGGGATGGTCCTGGGCGCTGGGCTGGGCGTGTATCTCGTCTACATCCGATACGGCAGGGGAGAGAGTGACGGTCACCGATCCTGAGCGCGTGATGGTGCGTCGCGCGCTTCCCTTCGGGGCGCCGGCGATCGCGCTCGCGTTCGGCCTCGGCGCGGCCGTCGGCGGCTGGGCCGCCGGATGGTCGGCAGCGATCGGCGCGACCGTGGTGCTCCTGAACTTCGCCGGGAACGGGCTCTCGCTCGCGTGGGCCGCGAAGGTCTCCCTGACGGCCTACGCCGCGGTCGTGATGGGCGGGTTCATCGTGCGGCTCGGGATCATCGTCGCGATCATGGCGATCCTCAATCGGTTCGCGTTCTTCTCCCCGCTCGCCTTCGGCCTGGCCGTCGTCCCGGCGACGATCCTGCTGCTAGCGTTCGAGATCAAGATGGTCGCGGGTCCGCTCGGGCGCGAGCTCGTGCTGCCGAAGGAAGGGAAGCACGAGGAGCTGGTGCCGTGAACATGCTTGCCGTCGTGTTCGAGAAACCGACGACGAAGGACTTCGTATGGTCCTGTTGGTTTGGAAAGGCGCCCTGGTGCTACAACTTCATCTTCTTCCTGCTGACGGTCGTAGTCGTGACGTTCATCCTCATGTTCTGGTTGGCATTCCGTCGCCCCCAGATCGTTCCCGGCAAGTACCAGCTCATCATGGAAACGGGCATGGAGTTCGTGCGTCAGCAGATCATCATGCAGATGGTCGGACCGGACGGGATGAAGTTCCTCGCGCTCCTGAGCACCTTCTTCTTCTTCATCTTCCTTGGGAACATCCTGGAGGTCGTTCCGTTCATTGGTTTTCCCCTGAACTCGCGCATCGCCTTTCCGATCGTCCTCGCGATCATCTCGTGGGTGACCTTCAACACGATCGGCATCGCCCGACACGGGTTCCTCGGCTACATGAAGATCGTGATGTTCCCACCCGGTGCACCCTGGTGGATGTACATCCTGTTGGCGCCGATCGAGTTCATTTCTGTGATCTTGGTTCGACCTCTTACGTTGTCGGTCCGTCTCTTCGCCAACATGGTGGCGCGCCACTTTCTGCTTGCAGTCTTCTTCTTGGGGTCGCTGGCTTTGGTGACTGGGGGCGCGTATCTCGTGGGTCTGATCTCCTTCAGCCTGGCCCCCGTCCTGGTCGCTTTCG
>VAYJ01000285.1:1743-3712 GCA_005888465.1 Actinomycetota bacterium | reverse complement strand
GTGCGATGGCCGCGTGACAGGAGAGCACCACCCAGAGCGGCACACCCGCGGACGCGGGCTTGAGGCCGACGGCGATGAGGAGCGCAAGGATGACCCCCATGGTCTTCTGCGCGTCGTTCGCCCCGTGGCCGAGGCTATAGGCAGCCGCGGAGAAGAGCTGGCCGACGCGGAACCCTCGATTGAGCCGGTCGACCCTGCGGTACCGATGGAAGGCCCACAGCACCAGGACGAGCAGGGTGAACCCGAGTAGCAGCCCGAGGACCGGTGAGAGGACGATGAACACGGCGATCTTCTGGAATCCCGATCCGATGAGCGAGTTCCAGCCTGATTTCGCGACGGCGGCACCCGCCATGCCGCCGATCAGCGCGCGGGAGGACGACGTGGCCAGCCCGAAGTACCAGGTGATCAGGTCCCAGACGATGGCGCCCACGAGACCAGCGAAGACGACGCCGAGCGTGAACACACCCGGCTGCACGACGCCCTTGGCGATGGTGCTCGCGACCTTCGTCCCGAAGACCAGGAACGCGATGAAGTTGAAGAGCGCGGCCCACACCACCGCCTGGCGGGGCGAGAGCACGCGCGTCGAGACGACCGTCGCGATCGAGTTCGCCGCGTCGTGGAAACCATTGAAGAAGTCGAAGCCAAGCGCGACCAGGATGACGAAGACGAGCCCGACGCTTACCACGCCTAGGCGTGCTTGAGCACGATGGATTCCATCGTGTCGGCGACGTCCTCACAGCCGTCGATGGCCGCTTCCAGCTGATCGACGAGGTCCTTCCATTTGAGGACGTCCATCGCCTTGTAGTCGCCTGAGAAGAGCTTGGCAACGGTCTTTCGGTAGACGCGCTCGCCCTCGTTCTCGAGGCGATTGATCTCCACCGAATAATGGTCGAGCCCGGCGAAGCGCCGAAGGCCCGGCATCGCCTTGCGGACCTCCTCGGTGGCCCGGTGCAGGACGTCGGCCAGCAAGCGCATCTCGGGCAGAGGCTTTTCGATGCGATGCAGCACGAGGAGGTCGGCCACCGCCTCGATCAGGTCGAGGATGTCGTCGATGTTGGAGGCGAGACGGTGGATGTCCTCGCGGTCGAAAGGGGTGACGAACGTCGTGTTGAGCGCCCGCATGACCTGGTGGGTGATCTCGTCGCCTTCGTGCTCACGCTGCTGGATCTCCGCATGGGCCGACTCCGGGTCTCGGTAGTCGGTGAACAGCTTGAGCAGGAGGTTCGCCGCGTCCGAGAGGTTCGTCGCGGCCTGGTCGAACAGCTCGTAGAAGCCTTGCTCGCGGGGAATGAGTTGGAACCTCACGCTCGTCTCCTTACCCATAACGCCGGCCGGAGCCGGCTCAGTCTACAAACTTGTACCCGAGGCCTCGAACCGTGACCAGGTACCGGGGCCGGTGGGGGTCCGGCTCGACCTTCTGTCGCACGCGCTTGACGTGCACGTCGAGGGTCTTGGTGTCACCCACATACCCAGGTCCCCAGATCTCCTCGATCAGGAACTGGCGGGTGAGGAGCCGCCCCTTGCGCTCGAGGAGCAGCTCCAGCAGCTCGAACTCCTTGGGGGTGAGCTGGATCGGCTCGCCGTGAGCGAGGGCCTCGTGGCTGGCGGGGTCGAGCTGCACCGGGCCGCCGGCGAGCCGGCCCTCGGGCAGGCGCGCCGGCTGGCGCATGCCGGCGCGGCGAAGGTGCGCCCGTACGCGAGAGACCAGCTCGCGCATGGAGAAGGGCTTCGTCACGTAGTCGTCGGCCCCGAGCTCGAGCCCTGCCACCTTGTCGGCCTCGGAGTCCTTCGCCGTAAGGATGAGGATCGGGACCTGCGACTCGGCCCTGATCGCGCGGCAGACGTCCAGGCCGGCGAGCTTCGGGAGCATGAGGTCCAGGATCACGATCTGGGGCGGCTCGCTCCGGAAGCGTTCGAGCGCGCGCTCGCCGTCTGGCGCTGTGGTGACGGTCAGGCCCTCGCGGACAAG
>VAYJ01000285.1:0-1688 GCA_005888465.1 Actinomycetota bacterium | reverse complement strand
GGGACGCGTCGCTGAACTCGGTGAACTCGCCCGTCCGCAGGAACACGACCTGCTCGCCGATGTCGACCGCGTTGTCGCCGACGCGCTCGAGCTGGCGCGACACGACGTTCATCCGGATCCCCCACTCCAGCGCCTGCAGGTCATCGGCGAGGGTCGCGACCTCTCGGTACATGTTCCGGTTCAGCCGGTCGACGGGCTCATCCATGGACTCGAGCTGCGCGGCGAGTTCGGCGTCGCGCCGGGCGAACGCATCGATCGCCGTGCGGAGCATCGCGCTCACGACCTCGCCCATCTCCTCGAGTTGGCTGAGGATGGTCGGGTTCGCGGGGAGCTCATTGGTGACCAGCGCCATCTTCGCGATGTTCACGCCCTGGTCGCCGACTCGCTCGAGATGCACGCTCGTATGCAGGATCGCGAACACGAGCCGAAGATCCGACGCGACGGGCGTCTGCGTGGCGAGGAGGTTGAACGTCCGCTCTTCGATGTCCTTGTAAGCGGCGTCGAGTTCATCGTCGCCGGCGACGACCGAGTTCGCGAGCTCGGCGTCTCGATGGACGAGGGCGCGAACCGCCCGCTCCACGGCCCGCTGCGCGCCTTCTCCCATCCGGAGCACGGTGTCCTCGAGCGCGGCCAGCTCGTCGTGGAAGCGCTTCCTCGTCTCCTGCATCAGCCGAACCTTCCCGTCACGTAGTCCTCGGTGCGCTTGTCGTCGGGCGAGGCGAAGATCTTGTTCGTCGGCCCGGCCTCCACCATCTCGCCGAGCAGCATGAACAACGTCCAGTCGGCGACGCGGGCCGCCTGCTGCATGTTGTGCGTGACGATGATCACGGTGTACTGGGACTTGAGCTCCTCGATCAGCTCCTCGATGCGGTACGTCGAGGCAGGGTCGAGGGCCGAGCACGGCTCGTCCATAAGGATGACCTCAGGCTCCACGGCGAGCGCGCGGGCGATGCACAGGCGCTGCTGCTGCCCGCCCGAGAGCCTCCCGCCGGGCTCGTCCAGCCGGTCCTTGACCTCCTCCCAGAGCCCCGCCGCCCGGAGCGCCCCCTCGCCGCGAGCGCGAAGCTCGGAGCGCGGGAGCTCGCCGGACAGGCGCAGGCCGGCGACGGCGTTGTCGATCACGCTCATGGTTGGGAACGGGTTCGGCCGCTGGAACACCATGCCGATCCGGCGGCGAACCTCCACCGGGTCCGTCCCCGGCGCGTAGATGTCCTGGTCGTCGAAGAGCACCTTGCCCTCCACCCGCGCCCCGCGCACCTCTTCGTGCAGGCGATTGAGGCAGCGGATGAACGTGGACTTGCCGCAGCCGGAGGGGCCGATGAGGGCCGTGACGCTCTGCGGCTCCGCCGACATCGTGATGTCGAACAGGGCCTGCTTGGCTCCGAACCAGGCGTTCAGGCCGGCGGTCTCGATGCGACGCTCCTCGCTCACCGGCTCCGGCGCTGCTGCCGATTGGACAGGATTCGGGCTGTGATCGATAGGAACAACACCCCCACCAACAGCATAAGCGCGCCCCCCCAACCGATGGCATGCTGGGACGCGACCGGGGTTCGGGCGTATTCGTAGATCCGAAGCGGCAGCGCGTCGGTCGGCTGCAGCGGATGGATGTTGACGAACTCGTTACCGAGCGCCGTGAGCAGGATCGGGGCGGTCTCGCCCATGCCGCGCGCCACTGCGAGCATGATCGA
>VAYJ01000284.1 GCA_005888465.1 Actinomycetota bacterium | reverse complement strand
GCTGGTGACGAGCCCTTCCGCCACCGGATTGCCAACGGCAGCGAAGACGATGGGGAGGGTCGTCGTCGCTTGCTTGGCGGCCAGAGCGGCGAGGGTGCCTCCGGCGGCCACGATGACATCGACCTTGAGCGCAACCAACTCGGCCGCAAGAGCGGGGAACCGCTCGGTCTTCCCTGCGGCATCCCGGTATTCGATCAGGAGGTTACGACCCTCGACGTACCCAAGGTCACGCAGTCCTTGAAGGAAGGCCTCTCGTGTACGGGGATCGGCGACCGCCAGGTTGGCCGCCAGGTAGCCTATTCGAGCGACCCTCCCCGGCTGCTGCCCCTCGGCGGTGAGCGGCGCGGCGAGAAGGCCGCCAGCCAGGCCACCAAGGAATGCCCGCCGGCTGATCATCAGGAGTTATGCGCTCGGCAACGTGAACCGGAAGGTCGAGCCCTTTCCCACCTCACTCTCCACCCAGATCCGCCCCCCATGGAGCTCGATGAACTTCCGGGAGAGGGCCAGCCCGAGCCCCGTCCCCTCGACCTTCTTGTCCGCCGTCCCCACCTGCCGGAACTCCTCGAAGACCGCCTCCTGATCCTGGGGCGCGATGCCCACGCCGGTATCCGCCACAGAGATCTCTGCCACACCGTCGTGGGGGACGGCCCGAACATCGATCCGGCCTCCCTCCGGAGTGAACTTCAAGGCGTTGGACAGGAGGTTCAGGAGCACCTGCTTGACCTTTCGCTCGTCGCCCCGGATCTGCCCCAGCCGTTCGTCTACGGAATGTCCGAGCGTGATCCCGCGCCGGCTCGCCCGCTCCCGCACGAGAATCAGCGCATTGTCGATGGCGCTCGGCAGATCGAAGTCGGTCGCCTCCAGCTCCATTCGGCCCGCTTCGATCTTGGAGAGATCGAGGATGTCGTTGATGAGGGACAGGAGATGCCGTCCCGATTCCAGGATGTCCTGGAGGTATTCGGTCTGCTTTTCATTGATGTCGCCGAACATCTTCTCGGCCAGGACTTCCGAGAACCCGATGATGGCGTTCAGCGGCGTGCGCAGCTCGTGGGACATGTTGGCGAGGAACTCCGACTTGTGGCGGCTGGCCGCCTCGAGCTGGGCGCTCTTGTCCGCAATCTCCCGGAAGAGACGGGCATTCTGGATGGCCAGGGCGGACTGGGTGGCGAACGTCTTCAGGACGTCCACGACCTCCGGGGGAAACTCGCCGGGCGCCTTCCGGTTGAAGGACAGGCTGCCGATGATCTGGTCCTCGCGGAGAAGAGGCACCGAGAGCAGCGCGTGGTAGCCGAAGCGGATGAGGGTGTCCCGGACGCTGCTCTCGTAGGCCCCAGGCTGGGTGATGTCAGGGATCTGGATGGGCTCGCGCATCGCGGCGGCGCGCCCCATGAGCCCTTCCCCCTTCCGGAGGGGCACGGCCCGGAGGGCCGCGACGAACTCCGTGTCGTCGTTGTGGGTCGCACGCAGCTCGAACTGCTCGGCGCTCTCGTCATACTCGTAGATCGAGCAGCCGGCAGCGCCGGCCAGCTGGCTGGCACGCGAGACGATCGTGTCGAGTACCGTCTCGACGTCCAGCGTGGAGCTGACGGCCCGGCTGACCTCGCCCAGCGCCGTCAGCTTTTCGACCGATTGGGTCAGCTCGCGCGTCCGCGCCTGCACCTCTTTGAACAATCGGACGTTCTCGACGGCGATGACCGCCTGGTCGGCAAAGGTCTTCAGCAGCTCGATCTCGTTGTCGGAGAATGGCCCGGGCTCGGCGCGTGCCACAAGGATGACGCCGATAGGAGCGCCTTCCCGTAGCATTGGTACATAGAGGCCGCTTCGAAAGCCGATCGCGCGAGACATGGCGTGATGCTGGTACTCCGGATCGACCTCGACGTCAGGCATGTGGACCACCGCACGCTCCAGGATTGCCCGCCCTGCCCCGAGGGCCCGAGTTGGGCGTGCTGGGTATACGCGATGCACCTCTGCGAGGGCCTCACGAGTGTAGTTGTACCCGGCGACAAAATGGAGCAGCTCGCCGTCGAACTGATTGAGCCCGCTGAAGAGTCCATCGCACAACTTCACGGCGCTTCTGACGATCGTGTCGAAGACCGGCTGCACGTCGGTCTGCGATTGGCTGATCACGCGCAAGATCTCAGCGGTGGCAGTCTGTTGCTCCAGCGCTTCGGTCAGCTCGCGATTGCGCGCCCCCAGCTCGGTGAACAGCCGCACGTTCTCGATGGCGATCACGGCCTGATCGGCGAAGGTCTTGAGTAACTCGACCTGCCGGGCCGGGAACGATCCCCGCTCGCGGCGGGCCACGGTGATGGCGCCGACCGGCACACCCTCCTTCAGCATCGGTACGGACAGGTAGGCGTGAGCCCCCACCACCCGAGAGAGCTGGTGAGAGAGGGCCGTACCCTCATCGGTGCTCATGTCCTCGGACTGGACCACGGCGCCATCGAGGATCGCCCGGCCTGACATGCTCTCGCGCGTGGGCGCTCTCGGGAAGGCCCGCATCAAGATGTCCAGCCCCTCGGGGCTGAAGCCGTAGTGCGCCATGTTGTGCATCAGTTCCCCGTCGAACTGAACGGCGTTGGCGAAGACAGCATCGCAGAGCCGGCAGGCGCTCTCGACGATGACATCGAACACAGGTTGGCCATCTGTCGGCGAACTGGAGATAACGCGCAAGATCTCAGCTGTCG
>VAYJ01000283.1 GCA_005888465.1 Actinomycetota bacterium | reverse complement strand
CGGTCGACCAGGCTCAGGCCGCACCCGCGCCGGTCGCGCGCGAGTGGACGTTGCAGGCCGTCGACCTCGACATCCGGCCGGGCCAGCTCGCCGCGCTTGTCGGGCCGAGCGGCGCCGGGAAGACGACGGTGACCTACCTCGTCCCGCGGATGTACGACGTCGACCGGGGCGCGGTGCGGATCGACGACGTCGACGTGCGGGAGATCCGCCTCGCCTCGCTCGGCGACATCATCGGCATGGTCACCCAGGAAACCTACCTGTTCCACACCTCCATCCGGCAAAACCTCCTGTACGGCAAGCCGGATGCGACGCAAGGACAGCTCGAGGCGGCGGCGCGCGCCGCGTTCATCCACGACCGCATCGCGGAGATGCCCGAGGGATACGACACCGTCGTGGGTGAGCGCGGGTACCGCATGTCGGGCGGGGAGAAGCAGCGCCTCGCGATCGCGCGCGTGATCCTCAAGGACCCGCGCATCCTCATCTTGGACGAGGCCACCTCGTCGTTGGACACGACCAGCGAGCGCCTGGTCCAGGAGGCGTTGCGCCCGCTCATGCGCGGCCGAACGACGCTCGCGATCGCGCACCGTCTCTCCACGATCCTCGCCGCCGATGTGATCTTCGTGGTCGACCAGGGCCGCATCGTCGAGCGAGGCACGCACGCCGAGCTGCTCCGCGAGGGTGGCCTCTACGCGCGCCTGTACCAGCAGCAGTTCCAGAGCGGGGCGGTCGAGGCCGAGTGCGAGGACGGCGTCGTGCTCACGACCGGACAGGTCGTGCCGACTCCGGGTAGTCAGCCGCCTTGACGGATTCGCCGCAACCTGTCCAAGATGGGTCGTGGCCGAACCCGGGCTCGCGTGGTTGCTACTGGATGCCTTCCGGTCGATCGACCGGGAAACGCAGGCGGCCCTCCTGGATCGCGGGATCGCGGAGCTTCGCCCGAGCCACGCCCGTGCCATGCTCTTCATCGATCGCTCCGGCACGCGCCTGGGCGAGCTCGCCTCGCGGGCGCAGGTGACGAAGCAAGCGATGATGCAACTGGTCGACGAGCTCGCCGAGCTCGGCCTGGTGCGGCGGGTCCCGGATGCCACCGACGCGCGCGCGAAGGTGGTGAAGCTCACCGCCAGGGGCCTCCGGGAGCGGGCCGAGGCGCGCCGTGCGATCGCCGCCGTAGAGGCGCGGGCTCGCCGGCGCGTCGGACGCCGCCGGATCGACGCGTTGAAGCTGGCGCTGGTGGAGCTCGCGTCCGAGGAGGAGTGAGCGCCCGCTAGACGCCGGTGCTCACGTGCAGCAACCGGCCGACCCCGAAGGTCACGCTCGCGGCGATCGCCCCCACGAGCAGCATCCGCCCTCCCGAGAGCCAGGCGGAACGGCCGGTGAGGATCGACATCGCCGATCCGACGGAGAGCAAGGCGACCACGCTCGCGATGATCGACGCCACCACGGCCGCCGTACCCGACCCGACGATGAACGGGACGAGGGGGATCAGGGCACCGAAGGCGAACGTGAGGAAGGAGGAGAGCGCTGCGCCCCACGGCGAGCCGAGCTGCCCGGGGTCCAGGCCCAGCTCCTCGCGCGCGTGGGTCTCCAGGGCCACGTCCGGATCCTGCATGACCACCTCGGCGACCTGCCGCGCGAGATTGGCGGGGAAGCCCTTCGTCTCGTAGATCCGCTGCAGCTCCTCGAGCTCCTCGTCCGGCTCCGTCGCGAGCTCGTGAGCCTCGATGTGCAGCAGCCGCTCGAACAGCTCGCGCTGGACCCGCATCGAGACGTACTCGCCCGCCGCCATCGAGAAGGCGCCAGCGAGCAGGCCCGCGACGCCCGCGAGCAGGATGACATGGTTCGAGACCGATGCTCCCGCCACGCCCATGATCAGGGAAAGGTTCGACAGGAGGCCGTCGTTCATGCCGAAGATCCCCGCGCGGAGCGCGCCGCTTCGGCCTCCCGCGCCGATCGGCTCGTCGGGGTTCGGCACCGGTCCCTGATGGGGGCGCAGCGCCACGTGGCGGCGTTGCGAGAAACGCCGCGTGATCCGGTAGAACCCCTTCAGCTGGTCGATGCGAGCCCGGTCGACGTCTCCGGGCGCTCGGTCACCCACCGTCTTGCTCGCGCAGGAACCGCTCGAGCTCGGCGGCGAGCGCCTCGCCCGATACGGGGTCCTCGGGCTTGAGCTCCGAGGCGTCCTCCTCGGAGGCGGCCTCGAGCCGCGACACGTACTCGGTGAGCTCCTCGCTCTCCGCGAGGAGCCGCGCGACGCTTCGCTCCCACGTGGCCGCCGCGTTCTGGAGCGACGACGTGTCCACCCCGACGCCGAGCAGCGCGCAGGCGCGGTCGACCAGCGCCAGGGCGGCCTTGGGGTTGGGCGACGAGGGCAGATAGTGGGGGACCGCCGCCCACAGGCTGACGGAGGGAAGGCCCGACTGGATCGAGGCGTCGTGCAGCACCCCCACGATGCCGGTGGGCCCCTCGTACTGCGAGCGGCGAAGCCCGAGCCGCTCGGCCGTGTCTTCGTCCGCCGCCGACCCCACGACCGGGACCGGACGTGTGTGGGGCACGTCGGTGAGGAACGCGCCGAGGGTCACGAGCAGGCCGGAGCCCAGGCTCCCGGCCACGTCCACCACGGTCCGAGCGAAGGTTCGCCACCGGTTGTTCGGCTCCGATGAGGAGAAGAGGACTACCCCGCGCCCGTCTACCGTCGCGCGCGAGAAGTCGCATTCGGGCCACTCGATGACGCGGGTCACGCCGTCCCTCAGGCGGACCGTCGGCCTGCTCACCTGGAAGTCGAAGAACTCCTCGGGGTCCACCTGGGCGAACGTGCGGCCCCCCCAGCGTTCGCGCAGGTAGCGCAAGGCGAGCGACGCTGCCTCGCCGCCGTCGTTCCAGCCGCGGAAGGCGCACACCACGGGTGGGTGGTCCGCCGTCGGCGTCTCCACGAACCGGACGTGGTCCATCGCGCCCAGCATAGCCGCGGCCAACCGGCGAATGCAGCCGGTGCACTCAATCGGCCAGTACGCCGGCCGATGGATTGGAGCAGGACCGAATCGCACGACCCGATCCGGGGTGGGACCGCGCCCGCCTGGACGATGCTGCCCCGTGGAGGAGGGATGGAACCGATCCAAGCGCTCGAGTTCGCGCACGAGGACGATGTGGATGCTGCCGACCGCGGGCCCCTGCCCGGCGGGGTCCTCTCCGGCATCACCCACCTGCTGGTCTCGGCTGGCTCGCCCGACCGGGTCCTCGACGCCGTCGCGGACGCCCTCACCGAGGTCATCCCCCACGACACGCTCACGCTGTTCCAGGTCGACGAGCCACTTCGTCTTCTCCGTCCGGTCCTGGTGCGCGATGCGTACTCGCAGGAAATCCTTGCGATGGGCCAGATCCCCTACGGCCGGGGCATCACCGGCATGGTCGCGGAGTCGCGCCAGCCTCAGCTCATCAACGACGCGCATCTGGACCCGCGGGCAGCGCGCATCCCCAACACGCCCGACGAGCCGGAGTCGATGCTCGCGATCCCCCTGTTGGTGCGCGGCGAGCTAAAGGGGGTGCTCTGCCTGTACCGACTCGGCGAGGGCAACCACTTCAGCCG
>VAYJ01000071.1:4773-13301 GCA_005888465.1 Actinomycetota bacterium | reverse complement strand
GGCTGATCCGCGAAGGAGAGGGGGTCGCCGCCCAGGTCCTGCAGAAGCTCGGCGCCGACCTCAATCGCGTCCGTCAGCAGGTCCTCCAACTCCTAGCCGGATACGCCGGGGGTCGTTCCATCGAGGAGCCAGTGCCCGGAAGCGTCTTCCTCAGCGCGCTCTCGGTCGACGCGCACCGGATGCTCGAGCTCGCTGCGGACGCTGCCCGGGATCTCGGGCACGAACTGATCGAGCCCTCCGACATCCTCATTGGCTTGATCGTTGGCGCTGACGCGAACGTCGCCGACGCGCTGGGGATCTGGGGGATCGATATCGATGCCGTGCGAAAGCGGATCGAGGAGCTCGCCGCCGAGGAGAGGGACGAGGAGGATTCCGAATGAGGCGGCTGTTGCTCCTCGGCGTGCTCGCCATCGTGGCAGCGGCGTGCAGCGGCGCGACCACCACGAGCAGCGCCGGTCCGAGTTCCCTCCCAACCCTCGGAGGTGACGAACGGCGGGCCGGCACGGGCGGCTCTTCCCGGATCCTGCAGTGAGGTGAAGTCGTTCGTCGACCCGTACGTCGGTGGCGTCACGACGACGAAGTCGCTCGGCGCGCCCCTGGAGGGCGTGAGCTGCGAGTTCGCGAACGCGAACCCCTCCACGATCGTCGTGTTGAACATGGGGCTCGCCACGCCGGACGAGTTCGCCGCACTCCGAAGCGCCTCCGGCGGGGGAAATCGGACGACCACGACGGTGAGCGGGCTCGGTACGACCGCGTTCGAGATCTCGAACGGCAAACCGGGCGGGATGGCGGCGCTCAGCCCCCACGACGTTCTGGTCTCGGTGACGGCGGACATCTCGTTCGACGAGGATCGGTCGCTGATCCAGCAGCTGCTCGCGAAGTACTGACCCCGCGCCGCGGGCGTGGCGGGGGTGGTGGTCTGGATGCTGTGCGGAATTATCTCGAAGTCGCAATATATTGACTTTGACCTATTTTTCTCAGAGCAAGCCAACCAAGGAGCCTCGGGCTGGCCCTCGGCCGCCGCTCGGAGCTCGCGACGATCGTGCCCGACGTCTCGATGGCGACCGGGATCGGCCCGCGCAACTTGTGGGGTTGAGCTACCGGCTCAGGACCCGTGATGGTGTTCGTGCCCGTGCTCGCCCGCGTTCGGGTCGTCCATCTGCTTCAGCATGGCCGGTCCGCCGGTGCGCAGGAACCGGACGACGAGCACCGCGGCGACCACCAGGAACACGATGTTCAGCACGCTTGTGTAGTTGAGGTGCACGGTCGACTCGAGCACCTTCGCATGGCGTGGTCCCGTTGGCACCAGGTGCAGGACGCCGAAGACGATCTCCACGACGTAGCCAGCCACGGCCATCGTCGCGGCGAACGTCGCGAGGAGGAACAGGCTCATCCGCGCGCCGTAGTACTTCCGGTAGATATTCAGGATCGGCAGGATGATCAAGTCGGCGAAGATGAACGCGATCACGCCGCCGAAGCTGATCCCGCCGTTCCAGAGCACGGCCGCGAGTGGCACGTTGCCGATCGAGCACACGAACGACAGCATCGATACCACTGGTCCGACGAGCGGCCCCCAGAGCTTCGCGAGCACGGGGTGGTGGACCAGGAAGAACCCCTGCCAGAACGAGTTCGGCACCCACGCGGCCAGGGCGCCCGCGATGAGGAGGCCGATGACGACATCGCGAATGATCGCCGCCCACTCCATCACGAACGAGTGCGAGATTGCCGTGAACCCCCGTGCCGAGGTGATGCGCGACCAGATCGATCCGCCCGAGACCGACATGTCCATCGCCGCGTGGCCCTCCATCTGCCCGCGCAGGGCCTTTTCGGCCTGACGTTTTGCGAGGTCGAGGAGCGGAGGCCGCAGGAACGTCCGGAACACGACGGCGAGGAGCACGACCATGATCGGTCCGCCGACGAACTCGGCGAGCGTGAACTGCCAACCGATGAGGAGCGCCAGGATGATGCCGAGCTCGATCACGAGGTTCGTCGAGGCGATCTCGAACGCCATGGCGGCCGTGAAGTTCGCGCCCTTGCGGAAGAGGGACCGGGCGAGGGCGACCGCGGCGTAGGAGCACGAGCTCGAAGCCGCGCCGAGCCCGCACGCGATCACGAGGGTGCGCGGGCGGTCGTCGGGCAGCAGGCGCGTCATCTCGGCCTTGGACACGACCGACTGGACGACCGCAGAGAGCGCGAACCCCAGGATCAGGGCCCACAGGATCTCCCATGTCATGCCGAAGCTCAGCCGAAGGGCGTGCAGGATGCCGCCTCCGAGGGCGGCGATGGGGGTCATCTGCGTGCGAATCGGCGAACGGCCGCCGTCAGCTCGTCGAGCTTCTGCGAGCCTTCGCCGACCTTTACGGCGTCGGTCACGCAGGTCCGAACGTGATCATCCAGGAGCTTGAGACCGACGGCGTCGCATGCCGCCGAGACGGCCTGCAGCTGCGTGAGGACGTCGATGCAATAGGCGTCCTCCTCGATCATGCGCGCGATCCCTCGGAGTTGCCCCTGCATGCGCTTGACGCGGAGGAGCGCGTCGTCACGCGTCGATGTGCGCACTCTCGTCCTCCTCCGATACCCTGGGGGGGTATCCTAGCCCCTCGGAGACCTGTGGACAAGTCATTGAGGCCCGCAGCGAGCCCTTCAGGCGTTTCCCCGTCCGGCGTTGACGCATCCGATCGACCGAGGCTAGCGTCGCGCTACGGAGAAAAGGAGGATGCGATGAGGGGCACTCGACGAGCCCAGACGCTATTCGGAGCGCTCATCGTGCTGGTCACGGTGGTGGCGCTGATGCCGCCCTCTCTGGCCAAGCCCTCCACCACATCAACCGAACTGCAGGTGAACGTGCCCAACGCTGGTTCCCGACGAACAAGCAGGCCGAACCGAGCATCGCCCAGAATCCGACGAATCCCCTCAACATCATCGTGGGCTCAGGTGACGAGATCGCCGAGCCGCCATGCACGGACACGTTCCCGTCGTCATGCCCGGTGGTGCCCGGAATCTCGATCTCGGGATTCTATGCATCGTTCGATGGCGGGAAGACCTTTCCTTGCCAAGGCCTTATCGACCTCTCGGCCTTCGGCAAGTGGGCCGAGGCCGATCCGTGGGTGACCTTCGACAGCCAGGGAAACGCCTACTACGGGCAGCTCGCCTTCGACAACGTTCCGGGACCACCCGCCAGTGTCGCGGACATCTTCGTCGCGAAGTCGACCGATGGTGGTTGCACGTGGAGCTCGGCGGCGAAGGCCAGCGGCTCCTCGAAAGCCAAGTACGACGACAAGGATTCCATCGCCGCAGACGCCCACCCCAGCAGTCCCTTTCGCGACAACGTCTACGCGGCATGGACGAAATTCGGGAAGACCTTCTCGAACATCCAGATCGTGTTCAATCGTTCGACCGACGGCGGGGCCACGTGGGGGAAACCCCAGCAGATCAGCCAAGCGACGTTCTCCGAGGGCGGTCGAACCGGAGCCGTGGTTCAGGTCGGGCCGGATGGGACGGTCTACGTGGTGTGGGCCGACGTCGTGAAGCGAGATCCCGACATTCGTGTAGCCATCTCCCATGACGGGGGCAAGACGTTCCCGAACAAGGACGTCAAGGTTGCCTCGCTGGCCTCCGACAACCCGTTCGACGATCCGCTCCCCGGGGCCAGCTTCTTCGGAGGCACCGGCCTCCCATCGTTCGCGGTCGCTGCAGACGGGGACCTCTACGTCGCCTGGGGGCGCCGGACGAACGATCACACCGTGGCGATGGTGGTGAAGGCCTCCGATGGCGGACTCAATTGGGGAGTCCCCGTTGTGGCCGGGGATGTCCTCGGGCGAAGCGAGATCTTCCAGGCGGTCGCGGTCGATCCGACGGGGAGAGTGGAGCTCGTCTTCAACGCGCTTGACGATGTGCCCGTGGGGACGCCGCCGGGTGCTGGGGTTGTCTTCTACGACGCGTACTGGACGCAATCGACGGACGGTGGCGCGACCTGGAGCACGCCACTCAAGATCAGTTCACAGTCATCGGACCCGGATGTCTCGGCCTTCAACCAGCTCGCCCCGCAATTCATCGGGGACTACATCTCCGCGACCGCCGATGGCTCACACGTGTACGGCGTGTGGACCGACGGGCGTAACGGCTCGACCTGTGCCGCGATCGATGCGTATGCGCTGGGAACGGGGCCGAAGCCGAACGTGATCCAGCAATGCCCTGTCGCCTTCGGGAATACCGATATCTACCTTGGCTCGGTATCGACGTAGTACCGGCTAGCTGACGGCGATCGGGGTGGGGGGCGAGTAGCCCGAGGCTCTCTTGGTCGTCGTGTTCCGAAGCATCGCTTCGGTCCAGTTCGTTCGGCCGAGGTACCCTGATCCCGTGACAGCGATCGCCGTCGGCACGCCGGCGCCACCAATCCCGGGCGTACCGTCCGGCTCGGACGGGCCGCTGGCGCTCTTCTTCTACAAGGTGACCTGTCCCGTCTGCCAGCTCTCGGCGCCGAAGGTGCAGACGTTCGAGGACGCCTACCCGGGCCGGATCGTCGGGATCGGGCAGGACCCCCCGGAGAAGCTCGGCCGGTTCGAGGCGGAGTACGGGATGACGTTCCGCTCCGTGCCCGACCTCCCTCCCTATCCGGCGTCGAACGCGTACGGAATCGAGGTGGTCCCCACCCTGTTCGTGATCGACGGGAGCGGCTCGGTGGCGGGGGTCGCCGAATCCTGGGACCGCCTGGGCTTCAACGACCTCTCGGGGAAGCTCGCTGCGCTCCTGGACGTGGCCGCCCGACCGATCTCGGTCGAGGGCGACGGCCTCCCCTCGTTCCGTCCTGGTTGAGGGGCCAGGAACGCGCGCTAGGCTGGCGCGCAGCGGGCTGGGTAAACTCACACGGTCATGGCGTTGGTAGCCCTTCGCTCACCCCTCCGGGAGCTCGCAGGCGGCAACACCGAGCTGGATGTCGAGGGCGGGACGCTCCGCGAGATCCTCGGCCGGCTGCAGCAGAGCTACCCGAAGCTCGAGGGCTGGGTGGTCGACGAGCGCGGCGCGGTGCGTCCCCACGTCGTGCTCTTCGTAAACGGCGAGAAAGCGTCGCTCGAGACCTCCGTCGGCCCGCGCGACAAGGTGCACGTGCTGCCCGCCATCTCGGGCGGCGCGGTCCAGACGCAGGAGCGGCCGGAGACGCAGACGGTGGGGAGCGACCTGGATCAGACCGAGCTCCTCGTCGGCACCCGCAAGGGACTGTTCGTGCTGCGAGGACCGAGAGGTGGCGCGATGACCGAGGTCACCAGGAAGTTCTCGGGGAACTCGGTCGAGTTCGCGATGCGTGATCCGCGGAGCGGGCGCTACCTCGCTTCGGTCACCCACGGGCAGTTCGGGCCGCGCGTATACCACGCGATGGATCCCTCGGGCGAGTGGGAGCAGGCGGAGGGCCCGGCTTTCCCGGCCGATGGCGACTCCGCGATCGAGCGGATCTGGGTCATCCAGACGGGCATCGAGCCGGACGTGCTCTGGGCGGGCGTCGCGCCGGCGGCGCTCTTCCGAAGCGAGGACGGCGGGCGTTCCTGGACCATCAACCGCGGCCTCTGGGACGAGCCGTCGCGACCCGACTGGCAGCCGGGCGCGGGCGGCATGTGCCTGCACTCGATCTGCACGTGGCCGGACGACCCGACGCGGCTCGCGATCGCGATCTCCGCGGCGGGCGTGTGGATCACCGAGGACACCGGAGCCACCTGGCACCGAGGGAACAAGGGCCTCGTCGCGCGGTACCTGCCCGAGAACATCCGCGACGGCTCGAACACGCTCTGCGTGCACAACATGCACCGGGCGCCACTGCAGCCCGACACGCTCTACATGCAGTTCCACGGCGGCGTGTATCGGTCCGACGACGCCGGGGAGACGTGGAACGACATCGGCACGGCGCACGGGCTTCCGTCCGACTTCGGCTTCCCGATGGTGATCGATCCGAGCGACCCCGACCGCGCCTATGTCATCCCGCTGAACGGCGACTTCGATCGCGTGACGCCCGAGGGCCGCGTGGCGGTCTACGGCACGAACGATCGAGGCGAGCGCTGGGAGCCGATGGGCGAGGGCCTTCCCTCGGACCGCTCGTACCTCACGGTGCTTCGCCAGGCCTTCGGGCACGACGGCCGCTCGCCGCTCGGCATGTACTTCGGGGCCGAGTCGGGAGAGATCTTCGGGACCGCGGACGGCGGCGCCACGTGGACCACCGTGGCCGAGCACCTGCCGCCGGTCGCGTCGGTCCGCGTCGCCTAGCTAGCCGAACACTGGGGGCCAGAGCCCCGGGACCGACGGGAACGAGCTCACCCGCCACGCGACGAGCGCGACGCCCAACACCACCAGCGCGACGATCCCCACGAGCCCCGAGAGCCTCTGTACGCGATCCGGGCCGGGGACCAGACCCTCGGCGAACCACCCCGCGGCCGCGCCCGCGACGAGCCCTCCCGCGTGCGCGCGCCAGTCGATGCCATGGAAGCCGGCGGCGAGGAGCGTGTTTAGCCCGATGAGCATCAGCGCCCACCGCAAGTTCGCCGACGCGAGCGGGTTCGACCTGCGCCGGTAGTTGAACGCGACCCAGGCGCCCAGGAGCCCGAAGATGGCGCCCGAGGCGCCAACGCCGATCTCCAGGGCTGGTCCGAAGGCGAAGGACGTAACGCTCCCGAGGAACCCGGACACGAAGTAGATCCCGAGGAACCAACGCCATCCGAAGGCGCCTTCGATGAGGTAGCCGAAGAGGTAGAGCGCGTACATGTTGAGCGCGATGTGCAGGATGCCCGCGTGCAGGAACATGGCGGTGATCAGCCGCCAGTACTGATGGCCGGTGGCGATGGCGGGCGGATACAGCGCCCCGAGGTTGAGCAGCTTGTCCCCCGGGGGCCCGCTCGAGATCGAGCCGGCGCCGCCCACCAGGATCTCGATCACGAACATCCCGATATTCAGCACGAGCAGGCTCGTCGTGAACAGGCCCGGCCGGCCGAGGACCACATGGACCCGGCGGCGGTACTCTGGCCCGGCCGCCTCGCGCACGCATTCGGGGCACTGGTAGCCGACCGGCGCAGGTCGCATGCAATCGGGACAGATCGGGCGGCCACAGCGCGTGCAGTGCACCCCCGTGATGACCCCGGGGTGCCGGTAGCAGGTCTCGATGTGCAGGCCGGCCGTTCGCTCCGCCGGCGGCTGGTCGGCGGCCCCTGGGTCGGTCATGTCCCCGATGGTACGACCCGAGCTTCGAAAACCCTCAGGAGCCGGTGGGAATCTGGCCGGGGATCGACGCGGGGATCGACTCGTCCTCGCTCATCTCCGGGATGCGCTCGAGCGTTCGGACCGGCGAGACGGCGGGAAACACGAAGCACATGAGGCCGCCGATCGCGGCGATCCAGAGCGTCGGCCGCAGGCCGATGGCCTTGCCGAGCGCGCCGCCGACGAACGCGCCGATCGGCATCGTTCCCCACACCATGAACCGCATCGTGGCGTTCATCCGGCCCTGCATGCGAAGCGGTGTGATCGCCTGGCGCAGGCTCACCTGGTTGATGTTGTAGACGACCCCGCCGAACCCGAAGAGGGCGATGCTCGCCGTGAGGAGCGGGATGGCGGTGCTCCGCGAGGCGAGTGGCACGAGGAGCCCCGCGACGCCGAACACGACTGCCGCACCGACGATCGTCGCGCCCACGCCCAGTCGCTCGACGATCCGCCGCGACGTGATGGCTCCGAACAGGAACCCGAGGTTGCCCAGGGCGAACACGAGCCCGATGAGGCCCGGCGACATGCCGAGCGTTCGCACGGCGAACAGGACGAGGATCGCGATCGCCATCGAGCTGAAGAGGTTCGAGCTCGCGGTGCAGAACGCGATAGGCCGAAGGAACCGATGGTGCCAGACGTAGCCAAGGCCCTCCGCGATCTGGGAGCGCATCGAGGGGCGGGCGCCGTCCGCGTGCTGCTCCACGGGCGGCTCGGCGCGACGGATCGTGAAGACCCATGCGGCCGACCACAGGTAGCTGAGCGAGTCGGCGAGGATCGCCACGGGCGCTTTGAGCAGCTGCACGAGCGCGCCCGCGAGGCCGGGGCCGGCGAGCTGAGAGCCCGACCGGCTGATCTCGAGCTTCGCGTTCCCATCGACCAGCTGGTCACGGTCGACGAGCGACGGCAGGTACGACTGGTACGCGACGTCGAAGAACACCGTGAAGATGCCGGTGAGGAACGCGACCACGTAGAGCTGCCCGATATGCAGGACGTGCATGCGGTAGGCGATCGGGATCGAGCCAAGGGCGGCCGCGCGCCCCAGGTCGCCCACGATGAGGATGGGCCGCCGCGGCAGGCGGTCCACCCACACGCCGGCCGGGAGCCCGACCAGGATGAAGGGCAGGAACTCGACCGCGGTGAGGATGCCCAGCTGGAACGCGTTCGCCTTCAGGACCAGGATGGCCGTGAGAGGGAGCGCGAGTGCCGTGACCTGGGTGCCCAGCTGGCTGATCGAGTCGGCGGTCCAGAGCTTCAGGAAGTCGTGGTGGCGCCAGAGGCTGCGGGCGTTCGTG
>VAYJ01000071.1:0-4758 GCA_005888465.1 Actinomycetota bacterium | reverse complement strand
TCGCCGGAGCGTGTACCGGCTCTGCTCCTCGAGCGTCACGCGGATGAGTCCGGCGGAGCGAAGGATCACCAGGTGGTGGTGTGCGGTGGACTTGGCGATGCCGGCCCCGTCCGCCAGCTCCTGCAGCGTCGCGCTCGAGCGCGCGAGCATGCGGAGCATCCGCAGCCGCTTCTCGTCGCCCAGCGCCTTGTGCAGACGAACGAGTCGCGCAGGCGGCGCCGTTCCGTCGACGCCGAGGCTCTCGTCCGCGACCGGGTAACCGATTACGTACACGTCGTCGTACGCGTTCATCACGTTCCACGGCCGCATCGTCACGTGGGGGATGAGCAGGACCCGGCGGGTCCACGGCTGCGCGCGGTACTCGAGGCCGTTCGTCGCCGATTCGATGAGCGCCTCGGCGCTCACGACCTCGGCGAGCGCCCGCTTTGCCGCGGCGTCGTGGGCGAGGATGTCTGCGAGCGAGGCCTCGTCCTCGGCGAATACCTGCCGGTGCCACCCGCGGAGGATGTCCACGATGAGCGACCTGGTCGTCGGCGGATCGAGCGAATCGAGCGCGCCCGTCCAGTGCTCCTCCTCGCCCTCGTCCGCGTAGTCGCGGTCGGCGCGAAGGGCCCGGCCGGCCGCCCGGTCGCCCTCGGCCGCGGCTCGGATGCGCTCCCGATCGAAGGTGGGCGGGTACCAGGGCGCGTAGTAGCCCAGCAGGTTCAGGCGAAGCTCGACGGACTCGGTTCCCTCGACGCGCGCGATGAACTCGGGCACGGTCGTGGCGGCCAGCTCCCCCCGGATGAGGCGAAGGAGCCCGCCCCAAGGCTTCGCGGCCCCGCCCAGGCGCTCGATCGCATCGAGCAGGTCCGGCGAGGCTTTCGCGCGAACCCGGTCGTACCAGTCGGGATCCTCGAAGGTCGAGCGCTCCGCCGTGCTCGCGAACCGGGTGAGGCTCATGAGCATCTCGTGCGGCAGCGACTCCTCGACGTGGACCGCGAGGCGGGGAGGCGTCCGGGTGAAATCCATGACCTTCATGGCGTTCGAAGAATATCGAACGCGATGAGGTTCGTCAAACGGGCGTGGCGCCCTCCAGCCGGAGCAGGGCGACCTTCCGCTCTAGGCCACCCGTGTAGCCTCCGAGCCCGCCGCCCGTGTGGACCACCCGGTGGCAGGGCACCACGATCGGGACCGGATTGGACCCGAGGGCGTTGCCCGCCGCCCGCGAGGCCCGGGGACTCCCCGCGGCCTCCGCGATGGCCCCGTAGGTGCTCGTCGAACCGAACGGGATCCTGGCCGTCGCGGCGAGCACCGCTCGCGTGAACCCGGTCGTGAGCGACAGGTCCACCGGGACGTCGAAGGTCCGCCGGTCGCCGGCGAAGTATTCGTCCAGCTCGCGGCGAACCTCGCCCGTCGCCCGCGCCGACTCGAGCACCCGGGGCGAGAGCCGGGCCGCGAGGTCTGCCAGCTCCTCGTCCACGTCCCGGCCGGGGTACTGCAGCCGCACGAGCCCGCGCCGCGTCACTGCGACCAGCAGGGCACCGAACGGCGAGTCGGCGAACCCGTAGCCGACGTCAAGCAGGCCCTCCTCCAGAGCGGCGTCGGCGAACGCCGCCGCGAGCGCCTTCGACCGCCGGGCGCGATCCTGGCCCAGCTGCTTCAACTCACTCGTCCTCATCGCGAACGACCTCCTTCAGCTTCCTCAGTCCTTGATGCACGTTGGCCCGCGCCGCCTCCTCCGTCGAGGCCATGGCGGCCGCGACCTCGGCGTAGGACCGGTCCAGAACGTATCGATGCACGATCGCCGCGCGCTGGCGCGGCGGCAGGCTCGAGACGGCCTTCCACACGGGGTCCTCGGCGTCGAAGACCTCGGGCTCGCCCCCGACCTGCCCGTTCGCGTCCCCCACCGCGGCGACGTCCGCCACCGTCAGCGCTCGACGCCTGCCGGCGCGCCCGGCGTCAATGGCCTTGCGCGTCGCGATGGTCAGCACCCAGCCGCGCAGGTTCCGTCCGTCCTCGAGCGACGGATACGCGCGGAGGGCCGCCAGGAACGTCTCCTGGAACGCGTCGTCCGCCCGTTCGACGCCGACCGATGCCCGCAGGAACCGGTAGACGATCGAGCGGTGCTCCTCGAGGAAGGTCTGGAACGGCGGGATCGCCGCGCGCGGGGTCATCAACCTCAAAGAACGATCTGGCCGCCGGGTTTCGTGAAGTCGCGACTGGCGCTTCACACGGGCGGCCACGGATATGCGCGGTCGGACGCGGGGGCCGGATAGCGCCCCGAACGGGCGAGCGCCCGCGCCCGGTGGGCGAGGGCGTCGACTTCCTCGGGGGCGAGCAGGTCCGAGAGCTCATCCCGCAGGGCTCCCGACGCGAGGTCCTCGCCCAGCTGCGCGATGCCGGCGCAGAGGTCGGGCGGGAGCGGATCGCCCACGAAGTCCCAGATCACTGTGCGAAGCTTCGGCGCCGCGGCGAAGCACACGCCGTGGTCGACGAACCAGATCTCGCCCTGCGCGTCCAGAAGGCAATGACCGGACTTGCGATCGGCGTTGTTCGCGACGACGTCGAACGCCGCGACCGGTCGGAACGCGTCGAGCCTGGTGTCGCGCAACGTGAAGAAGTGCTCGTTCGGGTCCACGTCCACGAAGAGCTGGACGGAGCCCGGCCCGTGGGGACCATCTCGCAGGACGGTCACCGGGATGGCCGGCCATCCCAGGTGGGTCGCCAGGACGGAGGCAGCGACCTCCCTGCGATGCAGCGTCCCTTCGGGGAAGTCCCAGAGCGGCGTCTCTCCGTCGCGCGGCTTGTAGACGCAGAGCACCGTGCCGACGTCACCCGAGACCTCCGCAAGGAAGGTGAAGTTCGTCGCCCGAGGCATCAGGCCCAAGAGGCGCATCTCCCCCGTCGCGAGCAGCTCCCGTACACCCGCGAAGGTCATGGCGTTAGCCCAGGTCGCGGTGCCCGTTGAGTGCCGGGCATCGGTGGCCCTCCGGCTCGAGCGGGTTGCCGCACAACCGGCATCGGGGGCGACCCTGCGCGCAGACCATGGCGCCGTGACGGGCGAGCGAGAGCATCTGCTCGCGCGTCGCCCAGAAGCGCGCGCGTTCGGGCTCGGGGGCGTCGAGCGGAACCGGCGGCTCGGCAGCCTCCGCTTCGTCCTCTTCAGGCTCCGGGATCGCCTCCTCGGCCTCGAGGAGCAGGAGGTCGCGCTCCTCGTGATACCCGATGGAGAGCCTGCCCGCCCGCCACTCGGGAAGGATGGGCTCCTCGAGCTCCATCTCGTCCTCCCCGGGCCCCTGCCCGGTCTCCTTGCCGACGCGGGAGAGGATCTCCACGACGGAGGCGGCGAGGAGCTGCACCTGCTCCTTTTCCACCAGGAGGCTCACCAGGCGGCCTCCCGCCCGCCCCTGGAGATAGAAGATGCGCGCCCCGGGCTCGCCGACCGCCCCCGCCGTGATGCGCTCGACCGGGTCCAGTTCGATCAGCATCGGGCCATCCTAGGAGCCCTTCTTCGGTGCGCGCCTCCGTGGCGCGGCGCCCATGCCGTCCAGCGTGCCCGTGTCGTTCATGCGAAGGATCCGAGGCACGCGGTCCCCGAGCGCGACTGCGGACACGGAAGCCGGGCTCACGATGAGTCGCTGGAACAGGTCGAGGTGCACCCCCGCGTAGTGCGCGAGGACCAGACGGATGACGTCGGCGTGGCTGACGGCGGCGACGACCCCGCGCGGGTGCCGGCCGGCCACGCCGTCGAGCGCCTCCACGGCGCGGCCCTGAACCTCGCCGAGGGTCTCGCCCTCGGGGAACCGGACCGACGAGGGCGACTGTTGGATCTTGGTCCAGAGCGATGTCCGGGTGAGCTGCGCGAGCGGGCGCCCGGTCCATCGCCCGTACGCGACCTCCTCCAGCTGCGGCAGGAGCTGCACGGTGAGCCCCCGCCCCTCACCGATCACGCCGGCGGTCTCGGCGCACCGCTCGAGCGGGCTCGAATAGAGCGCCGCGATCGGGACCGCCGACAGGCGCTCCGCGAGAGCCTCGGCCTGGCGCCGGCCCTCGGGCGATAGGTGGATGCCGGGGGTCCTGCCCGACAGACGTTTGCCGGTCACGTCGGTGACCGCGTGACGGATCAGCAGCAGGACGGTCACGCGGGAAGGATAGAAGGTCGGCCCTAGCGCGAGAGCGGGAGGCGAACCGTGAACGTCGATCCCTGTCCGAGCTCGCTCTGCACCGCGATCGCGCCCCCCTGGTTCTCCACCACGTGCTTGACGATGGACAGGCCCAACCCGGTCCCTCCCGTCTCCCGCGATCGGGCGCGGTCCACGCGATAGAAGCGCTCGAAGATGCGGCGCTGCTCGCGCGCCGGGATGCCGACCCCCGAGTCGGAGATCGTGAGGACCGCCTCGCCGTCCGCCGCGGCCACGCGCACGTCGATCCGGCCACCGGGTCTCGTGTACTGCACCGCGTTCTGGACGAGGTTCCGGATCATCAGGCTGAGGTCCCGTGCGGACCCTCGCACGACCGTGGGCCCGTTTGCGCGCACGTCGAGCTGCAGTCCCCCCGCCTCGGCCGGGCCTCGGTGTCGCTCGGCCTCGTCCGCGACCAACCGGTCGAACCGAACCTCCGTGCGCTGCGCGGGCTCGCCTTCAAGCCGGGAGAGATCGAGGAGGTCGGAGATGATTCGCGAGAGCCGGACGGCCTCCTGTTCCATCTGCACGGCGAATCGAGCGATCGCCTCGGGGTCGTCCGCCGCCGCCGAGCCCATCGTCTCGGCGATCGCCC
>VAYJ01000070.1 GCA_005888465.1 Actinomycetota bacterium | reverse complement strand
CGCACGGTCGGCGGGGCCTCCGAGCAGCCGTCCCGCTCGGTGGTTCTGGAACACGACGGACCCGTCTGGGTCGAACAGGACGACGCCGTCCTCCAGGCCCGAAAGGATGGCGTCGCGGGCGTCGCGCTCTCCCCGAGCCGCCGCGGCGAGGTTCATCGCCTCGTCGCGGGCGAGGTCCGATGCGCGCGCCGACCGGGCGAGCCCTCGGGCCCGGATCGTGAGGCCGAGCACGGCCGCCGCAGCGACGACGCTCACGATCACGACGGCGACGGTCATGCTCCCGTCAGTCTGGCGGGGATCACCGCACGATCGCAACATCCGCGCATCAGACGGATTCGATGCCTCCCGGTA
>VAYJ01000028.1:8570-10438 GCA_005888465.1 Actinomycetota bacterium | reverse complement strand
AACGCGATGAAGCCGATGTCCGAAGTGATGTCGAAGACGATGTACTGGTCCGTTGGGTCGACGCCAACAGCGAACCTGCCATCGAGGTCGCTCCCCGACACGATCGACCAGGTGACGCCGTCCAGGTTCTCGTGAAAGCCGCCGTTGTGTCCCTGGCCATGGCTGCAGAAGGTGACCGCCGCATCGGCGGTGCCGTCCGAGTCGGGCTCGATCCAACCCCAGGCTCCACCGAGCCCGAACACGTCCGGCGCGCAGAGCGGCGAGTTCTTGTCATTGCAGTTGAGCGAATACGTCAGCTGATACACGTGATCGGTGCCGTAGGCCTGCGCCGCTGGCGCGCCGAAGGCGCCACCGACCATACCTATCGTCATCGCTCCGGGCACCACAACCGACCATGCCGCGCAGGACCGAAACCGAACCTAGCGAAGCGCCGCAGATTGCGCGAGGCTGAACGCAAAAATTGCCGAGGTACTGCCTACCCCGAGCCTGATGCCGAGACACTCGGTCAACCAGAGACCGTGCCAGGACGCGCATCGCTGGCTCGAAGTTCAGGCGTCGTTCCCCTTCGCTGGCGAGCGGATAACTGGCGCGACTCGCATCCCGCCGTCTTGCGGCTTTCGGCGCGTAGACCAGCGTTCGCGCCCGGATGACTACGGATCAGAAGGTTGGGGGTTCGAGTCCCTCCTGGCGCACTAGGGTTGACCGGCGCCGGTCCGCGCTGGCCCCTCGACCGGTACTCACCTTCCGAGCCTGTTTTGCGAACGGATTGCTAACGGGAGCGGATCAAGCCCCCCACCGGTCGGGGTTGCCGCAGCAAGAGTGCGTCGCATTTGAGTTGCCCGAACTGAGGTCGTGGGTGAAGTCGTTCCAGATTCGATACCTCGAATGACCTCGCTGGCCGAGGTCAGTCGCACAAGCCCGAGTGTCGCGGCATCTCGAGCGAGCGTGCGCCGGGATCGTCGCGAAGTCCGATGAGCTCATACACCTCAACCGCCTCCGACTTCCCCTTCAGCGCGGGCGTGCCCAGGGGCCGGACGTCGGCGATATCCCGGATCAGCTCATACGTGCGCGCTCCGATGACCACGCTCCCCACCGGCGCATACGTTTGAAGCCGAGCGGCGAGGTTCGTCGTGTCGCCGATCGCCGAGAAGTTGCGGATGTCGGCAGCCCCGATGTTGCCAACGAGGGCTGGGCCGCTGTTGATCCCAACACGAAACTGCGGCCGACCAGCCGCATCCGGCAGGGATAGAACGGCACGTTGCATCGCGAGACCGGCTCGAGCTGCCCGTCGAGCATGGTCGGGCTGGGGGCTGGGGGCGTTGAAGACCGCCATCATGGCGTCGCCCATGAATTGCACCACGGTCCCACCTTCCTGGAGCACGATCGGCACCGAAGCACCGAACGCAGCATTGAGCATCGCCACGACCTCGGCGGGAGAACGACGCTCCGCGAAGGCCGTGTAGCCGCGCAGATCTGCGAACAGGACCGTCACGTCGACCTCCATCCCGCCAAGCGCGGCCCGCGAAGGATCTTCGATCAGCGTGCGAGCCACCTCCGGCGAGAGGTACTGGTGGAGGAGGAGATCGACGCGCTCGTGGAGAGCTCGCACCAGCCGTCCTTGCGCATAGGCCGTGCGCTGCGACCGTTCGAGCAGGTAGGCACCCACACAGCCGGCCACCACGGTCGCCGCCACGAGGAAGAGCTGGAGAACCAGCTGGGGCCCGAGGCCGCTGCCTTCCGCGACGCCGAGGAACAGCAGGCAGTAGCCCATCCCGATCGCGATCGAGCCGACGAAAGGGTGACGGGTGATGGCAAACCCGAATACCGCAGTGAGCATCATCCCTGGCATGGCGTACGTCGCGACCTTC
>VAYJ01000028.1:0-8493 GCA_005888465.1 Actinomycetota bacterium | reverse complement strand
GGAGGAACACGGTCATCGTTCCGCAGATCGCCCAAGCGGTCGCGGGTGCCACGGCAAGCGAAGGCGGGCCGATGATCGCCACGACGACCCAGACCACGGCGGCCACGAGGCTGGTGGTGCGGGCGCGCCGGACTCCCTCGGCTTGATCGGCATGCTGGTAGGCACGTTCGAGCTCTCGATCGACAAACCGCAGGGTGAAGCGATCGAACTGATCCCAGCCTTCCGGGAACGCCATCGCCGCAGTCTACGAGTGAGCCGCTTGGAGAGCGTGTAGTGGTCGGAAACTCCTGATCACGCTGCTGCCCGTGGTAGGCGCGACCTCCGCGCTGTTCCCTCGGTAAGAGTGGCGCTAACTAGGGGTTGGGGTACAGAGCCCCGTCGGAAGTCCCGGCGGCGGTTACATGCCGAAGAGACCAGGGATCTTCAGTTGGCCGCGGGAGCGACCGGAGCAGTCTCGTTCCGCTCTGGGCCCGACGCTTTCCGCCAACGGCTGCGGAGTAGGAAGTACGTCACGACCCCCAACGCGAGCGCGAGAGCGGCCCCCTCGATCGTCACCCGCATGTCGTAGTTGCAAGCGAGAGTGAAGATGTCGCGCTCGCTGCCATTGAACTCGGCGAGATCACCTCGACACGTCAGATAGTCGAAGAGGCCCAGGACCGCTGCCGCTGCGAAGAGCAGTCCAAAGACAACCGTGATCGTGGCGAACGCGAACCGGGTGAGTCTCATGCCGTCTCTAGCATCGGCATCGCCGATAAGGGTGATGAGCAGCGACCAGCCGCCGCGCGTCCACGCTCCGGCGCAAATGAGTCAGCCGCCGATCGCTAGACTCGATATCCGCTCGCAAAAGGGGTCTACGTGAAAACGGAAGCCAGAACCGAGGCGGGCCGTGTGCGCGTCGAGATGAGCGCCAAGCGCGTCCGGACCTATCTGGGTGGCGAGTGCGTGGCCGATTCCGTCCGTCCTCGCCTCGTTTGGGAGAACCCTTCCTATCCCGCGTACTACTTCCCGATCGAGGACGTGCGGGTGGACCTCCTCGTGCCCACCTCGACCGTCACCCATTCCCCGAGCCGCGGCGACGCCCAGCATTTCACCGTCAAGGCCGGTGGCAAGGAGGCGGTGGACGCCGCCTGGCGGTACCCGGAGTCGGCGGTCCAGGAGCTTCGGGACCTCGTCCGGTTCCAGTGGGAGGGCATGGACGCCTGGTTCGAAGAGGACGAGGAGGTCCACACCCACCCCCGCGACCCCTACACGCGCATCGACATCCTCGCCACGTCGCGTCACGTGCGGGTCGAGCTCGATGGCGTCGTCCTCGCGGAGTCCCGGAACGCGCACGTGCTCTTCGAGACGGGGCTCCCCGCGCGCTGGTACGTGCCGAAAGTGGACATCCGGATGGACCTGCTCGAGCCGACGGCGACGGTGACGCACTGCCCGTACAAGGGACAAGCGGAGTACTGGTCCGCCCGCGTGGGTGATCGGCTCGTCCCCGACCTCGCCTGGTCGTACCGCACGACGCTCCCGGAGAGCCAGAAGATCGTCGGCATGGTCGCCTTCTACAACGAGCGGGTCGACCTGTTCATCGAGGGCGAGCTGCAGGAACGCCCGGTGACGAAGTTCAGCCGGCTGTTCGCCGACAGCAAGAAGGGAGACCATCGATGAAGGACACGAAGAAGTCCGCCAAGCGCACCACGTCGGTGCCCAAGAAATTCGTGGGACTCTCGGCCGAGGAACGGGCCGCGATGAAGGAGCGAGCCCGGGAGCTGAAGGCGGAAGCGGCCAAGGCGGACGGGGAAACCGAGCTGCTCGCGGCGATCGCGAAGATGCGGGAACCGGATCGCGCCATGGCCAAACGGCTCCACGCGATCGTGAAAGCGAGCGTCCCGGACCTCTCGCCGAAGACCTGGTACGGGATGCCCGCGTATGCCAGGGACGGCAAGATCGTCTGCTTCTTCCGCGAGCGGGAGAAGTTCAAGGAGCGCTACGCGATGCTCGGCTTCAACGACTCGGCCAATCTCGACGAAGGCGCCATGTGGCCGATCGCATTCGCCCTGCCGAAGCTGACCGCCGGCGTAGAGTCCAAGATCCGCGCGCTCGTGAAGCAAGCCGCGAGCTGAGGACTGACGCTCGCGCCAGGTGTCCGAGCGGTGGCATAATTCGCCGCAGGCACGGGTGTCGAAAAGGGGGTTCAGGCTATGGACACCAGCTCGTCTGCCCCGTCCGGTTCGCTCGCGCGAGAGGCCATCGGCCTTCGCGGGGTCCTCTTCCAGTCCATCACGCACATGGCGCCGGCGGCTGCCGTGGCCTTCTCGATTCCGTTTGGGATCAGCTACGGCGGCGGCGCCACTCCGCTCGCGGTCCTGATCGCGATCGTGGCGTGCCTGCTCGTGGCCATCTCGATCGGCCAGTTGGCGAAGCACCTGCCATCGGCTGGATCGTTTTACACCTACGCCTCCCAGGGCCTGCATCCCTCGGTTGGCTTTCTGGTGGCCTGGGTCTACGCGTTCATTGAGCCGCTGGTCGCGCCTCTGTTGTTCCTGAACCTGGGCTTTGCCGCCGCCGACTTCTTCCACCGCGAGCCGCCGCACCTCGCCGCCGACCTGTGGTGGCCGTGGGTACTCGTGGGGGCGGCCATCGTCTTCTTCCTGGGCTACCGCGGGATTCGCGTCTCGGCGCGGACCGGGACCGTGCTCGGCCTGTTCGAGATCGGGGTGTTCGCCGTCCTGGCCGTCTTCCTGATCGCTCGCGCCGACCACAACACGCTGTCGGTGTTCACCACGAAGTTCGCGAACAACCCGGACTTCAAGGGCTTCTCTGGCGTCTTCGCCGCGTCGGTGTTCACGGTCCTGGCCTTCATCGGCTTCGAGGCGGCGGCCCCGCTGGCCGAGGAGGCCAAGGATCCCACGCGCACGATCGGGCGTGCCGTGATCCTCTCCTGCTTGCTGATCGGCCTGTACTACGTCCTCACCACGTACGCCGCCACGGTCTTCACCGGCCCCGAGAAGATGGTGAAGTTCGCCACCGGCACGGGTTGGGAGGGGCTCGGCCGAGCCGTGTGGGGGGGCGCGTGGATCCTGGTCTTCATCGCCATCGTGAACTCGACGATCGCGAACTCCAACGCCGGTTCGAACGCTGCGACCCGGACCTGGTTCGCGATGGGCCGCGTGCGGCTCCTCCCCAGGGCTCTCGCAACGTTGCACCCGCGGTTCCGCTCGCCGCGGGTCGCGGTGTGGCTCCAGTTGATCGTCGGCCTCGTGGTGCCGTTCTGGCTGGGGTTCCAGTACGACCCGATCACCGCATTCGGGCTCGTGGCAACGATCTTCGTAGTGATGTTCGTGCCCGTGTACATCGTGATCAATCTCTCCTCCATGGCGTACTACTGGCGAAAGCAGCGGGCCGAGTTCAACCGGTTCCTGCACGGGGTGATCCCGCTGGTCGGCGTAGCGGCGTTCATCCCCGCCTTCTTCGCGAGCGCCGGCATCAAGGTCCCCGGCTTGCGGTTCATCGCGCCGCTCTCCTATCCGCCCAGCCGGGCGGGGCTCGTCGCGGTCATCTGGATGGTGCTCGGCCTGGTGTACCTGGTGACGCTGTACGTGCGGAACCCCGGACGCGTCACCGATACCGGCAAAGTGTTCCTGGAGGAGCCCCAAGGAGCGAGCGCGTGAGGGTCGTTTCGTACCACCCGCGCGCTGAAGAGTTCTCCTGGACGTTCGGAGGCGTTCCGCCGGTCATGAAGGTCGAGCCCGGCGACATCGTGGAACTCTGGACCGAGGATGCCTTCGGCGGCCACGTCCGAGGGCCGGACGACGTCGTCAGCAAGGTCATCCAGTGGCCGTTCGTGAACCCGCAGACGGGCCCGTTCTTCATCGAGGGCGCCGAACCCGGCGACACGCTGGCCGTGCACTTCGTGTCCATCGAGCCCTCGCGCGAGTGGGCCGCCTCGACCACGGTGCCGCTGTTCGGGGCGCTCAGCTCGACGACCCGCACGCCATCCCTGCAGGAACCCCTTCCGGAGGTCGTGTGGATGTACGACGTCGATCGGGCGCGTCGCACCGTGACCTACCACGCGGCCCGAGGAGACTGGACGGTGGAGCTGCCGATGGACCCCATGCACGGGACCGTCGGCGTGGCCCCGGCCGCGTTCGAGGCGCGATCGTCCCTTGTCCCTGCCGAGCACGGCGGCAATCTGGACACGCCGGAGATGCGCGCTGGCACGACGTGCTTCCTCGGCGTCAACGTCGAAGGTGCGCTGTTCGCGCTCGGCGACGGCCACTGCCGTCAGGGGGAGGGCGAGCTCTGCGGGGTGGCCGTCGAGGCCGCCATGGACACGGTCGTGTTGATCGACCTGATCAAGGGCCGGGTCACCCTCTGGCCCCGGCTGGAGAACGACGCGTACGTGATGTCGGCAGGCTCCGCCCGGCCGCTAGAGGATGCCTTCCGGATCGCCCAGTGGGACCTGTGCACCTGGCTGAGTGAGGACTACGGGCTCGACCGGCTCGACGCCTACCAGCTCCTGACCCAGGTGGCGGAGTCGCCCGTTGCCAACGTGGTCGATCCCAACTACACGTTCGTCTGCAAGGCGCCGAAGCGGTACCTCCCGGCGGGGCCGGCGTACGGTGGAATGCACGCCGTGCTGAAGGAGACAGCCGCGGTCTATCGCGCGACGAAGCACTGAGCCGGACCCGGAGGACCTTGGGACCGCGGTGCTACGCGACCCGGTGACCGGCGACGCGCCGGATCGTTCGCAGGCTCTCCGCGAGCTGGCGCACCGGGCGAAGGGCCCGAGCGAGCATCGTCGTCGCCTTCACCGTCCGAGGAACGCTTCGCTCCCGCGTGGCCCAGACCTCGTTCGCCAACCGGGCCTGCTCGGCCTCGCGCATCCGGTCCGCCATCCGGTACTTCGCGACCTCTCCCTTGTTCATCATCGGGGCCTCCTCTCGTCGGTGTTGCTCCTGAGCGAACGGTAGTTCCGACGGAGGCGCGTGTCAGTGACGGGTGTCACCGACAGCGTGTGACGCTCAGCAGGCGCGAATGGTGACAGCCGTCACCGGCGCCGGTCAGCCCACGAAGATGCAGAACGGGTGCCCGGCGGGGTCGGCGTAGATGCGGATCGGTTCCTCCGGGTCGTCGAAGCCATCGCGGAGGAGCCGGGCGCCGAGCGCGAGCGCCCGTTCGTGCTGCGCCTGGAGTTCCTCCGCGGTCGGGACCATCAGGTCCAGGTGCAGCTGTTGCGGGATGGGACCTTCCGGCCAGGTCGCCTCCGGGAGCTTCGCGACCTGCTGGAACGCGAGGCGACGGTCACCCGCGGCATCCAGCAACACGAGCCAGTCGGCGGTGTCGGGTTGTCCCGCGGCCGGCGGCTCGTCCCCGGGTCGGTATCGCAAGCCGAGCAGCCGGCGGTAGAACTCCGCGAGCTCGCGAGCGTTCGTGCTATCCAACGCCACCTGGAGCAGCTGCGGGAATCGCTCTTCCGTCTTCATCGAGGCACCTCCGCCCGTCGCCGCCACGTGACCATTCTCCTCCATGCGCGGTTTGCTAGGTTTGCCTGCAAGGACGGACCGACCAAGGAGCGCGGGATGTCGGACCATCGTGGTGGCCAGTTCGCCGGCGGCGTCTACGGGCTCGGCTTCATCGGGGCGCTGGTCTACTTCCTCCAGAGCGCCACGTCGTTCTGGGACGGCGTGTACGGCGTCTTCCAGGCGTTCGTGTGGCCCGCGTATCTGGTCTGGGGGCTGCTCCATTCGTTGAAGATGTAGGCCTTGGCCGTCATGCTGTGACCGGCCCGACGCTTGCCCTCACGCGCGCGCAGATCCTGGCGTTCCGCCGTCACGTGGGCGCGCTCGACGAACGGCTCCCCGCGGGATGGGTCTCGCTTCGGCTCGCGGCGTGGGCGGGGCTCCAAGACAGCATGCCCCGGGCCGCGCTGCTGTCGATCCACGCTCGCGTCGAGGGGACCGAACCGTCCACGTGGGAGGACCCGTCGCTCGTGCAGATCTGGGGGCCGCGCGGGAGCGTCTTCGTCGTCACGAAGCGCGACGTCGCGGTCTTCACGCTCGGGAGGTTGCGGGACGATCCGGCCGGCCTGCGCAGGGCGGAGGACATGGCCGCCCGCCTGCGTGAGCACCTGGCCGGCCGAACGATGAGCTACTGGGAGGCTGGGCGCGCGCTCGGCGTGCCCCCCAACTCCCTTCGGTACGCCGCGGCGACCGGCACCGTGCTCATCCGGTGGGAGGGGGCGCGCCGGCCGGTGGTCTGGACGGTGCCGCGACCGAGGGTCGATCCGAGGGCGGCGCGTCTCGAGCTGGCGCGACGGCACCTCCACGTCTTCGGTCCCGCGACGCCGGCGGCGTTCGCCGGGTGGTCGGACCTGAAGCCGCCGCGGGCCCACGAAGCGTTCGATGCGCTCCGTGGGTCGCTGGTGCCCGTTCAGACCCCGATCGGCGAAGCGTGGATCCTGGCGAGCGACGAAGACGCCTTTCGAGCAGCGAAGGCGGTCGCGCCGGCCCGTCTCTTGCCGAGCGGCGACGCGTTCTTCCTCCTCCAGGGGCACGACCGAGAGCTCCTCGTACCCGACGCGAAGCGTCGCGCATCGCTCTGGACCTCGCGCGTCTGGCCGGGCGCCGTCCTGGTCGGCGGCGAGGTCGTCGGGACCTGGCGGCGAGCGCACGCGGCGCTGACCGTCCAACCCTGGACGCGACTCTCGCGGGCGTCAAAGAGTGCCGTCGAGTCGGAAGCCGCCTCCCTGCCGCTCCCCGGTGTCGGCGGGAGGATCGTCGTTCGCTGGGACGACTGACCCCGGGGGCTAGTCGGCCTCGACCCGTTCGACCTCCAACGCCCCGCCGGAGAGCTCGGGTCGTTCGGTCACAGTCGCCTCCGGTCGGCTGGGCACCAGGGCGAACGCGACGACAGCGGCTGCCAACATCGCGAACGCGGCTCCCCGAAAGGCCAGAGCGTAGCCTTGGGTCGCAGCCACGGCGGGTGCGGTTCCCGCGGCGATGGCGGAGGAAGCCCGGCGGAGCGCCAGCGTGACCAGAACGGCCAACCCGAGCGACCCGCCGATCTGCAGCACGGTGTTCTGCACCGCCGACCCCAGCCCGGCGTTCTCCTTCGAGACCTGATGCATGGCGGCGATCTGCAGGGCCGGGAACGCCGCACCCATCCCGAACGACAGGAGCAGGATCGTCGGCAGGAGGTCCGCCACGTAGGTGGAATGCACGGAGACGCCGCCGAGTCGCAACATTCCGAACCCTCCGATCACCAGGGCGGCCGTCGTGATGACCCTCGCCCCCGCCCGTGGCAGGAGCATGGTCGACGCGAAGATGCCGACGACCATCCCGAGCCCGAACGGCGCGTAGCCCAGACCCGTCTTGAGCGGAGAGAAGTGCAGGATCTGCTGCAGGAAGAGCGTCAGCAGGAAGAACATGCCAAACATGCCGCTTGCCATCACGGCGGTGGCCAGGTTCGCGGATACCCGCGTGCGGTTCGCGAAGAACGTGAGCGGGATGAGCGGGTCCTTGGTTCGCTGCTCGACGACGACCATCGCGAGCAGGGCCCCGATGCCAATGACGAGCGGCCAGACGACCGCTGTGGAGCCCCACGGGTGGTGGCTCGCGGCCAGGAACCCGTCGATCAGCGCCAGGACGCCTCCGGTAACGAGCACGGCGCCCGGGATGTCGACGCGCCGGGAGGTCCCCTCGGCGCGGCTCTCCGAGACGAGGCCCGGGATGAGGATGAGCGCGAGGACGGCGATGGGCAGGTTGACGAAGAAGATCCAGCGCCAGCTCACGAAGTTCACGATCACGCCCGAGATCAGGACGCCGAAGGTCCCGCCGAGCCCCGCGAGACCGCTCCAGATGCCCAGGGCACGTGTGCGCTCGCCCGGGTCGGTGAAGAGCAGCACGACGAGCGCGAGGGCCGCGGGGGAGGCGAGCGCCTCGCCGGCTCCCTGCGCGAACCTGCTCGCCACGAGCATGGTGTGGTTCTGGGCGGCGCCGCTCGTGAACGACGCGACCGCGAACAGCGCGGTGCCGATCAGGAAGAGCCGCTTGCGACCGAAGAGATCGCCGACCCTCCCGCCGAACAGCAGCAGGCCTCCCGCCATCAGCGCGTAGCCGTCGACGACCCATGCGAGCGAGCTGCCCGTGAAGTGCAGCGATCGCTGGATCGACGGAAGCGCGACGTTCACGACCGTGATGTCGATGATGATCATGAACTGCACGAGCGCGAGCACGAACAGGGCCTTCCACCGGCGGGGGTCTGGGTCTGAGACCGCCTGCGCCGTCACGGGGCCGCGGTCGTCCTCACGAACAGCCATCAACAAGCTCCTTTCGATGCACTTTCGTCCACAGCGGGTGCCAACCCTCGTGGACCGGCCTTCATTCCTCAGGGAAGGTGAACTTTCCTCGATTACGGGGATGCTCTCATGGAAGCCTCATCTCGAGGCGCCAGGGTGCGCACGGACATCGAGGAGGGATCGATCATGAAGGCGAACCGCAGCAT
>VAYJ01000027.1 GCA_005888465.1 Actinomycetota bacterium | reverse complement strand
GCGCCGCGCGAGGTGGGGCGCCGCGCTGCTGCTGGTCGCGGCCGCCCTCGCCCACTGGGCGTTCGCGGCGGTCTGCGGCGCGACGCTCGCCGTTGCGACCGGGATCGGCGCGGTCATGATGCGACGCGCGACCGCGACCGCGCGCGCGTCGATCGCGCGCGACGCCCGATCGCTTGCCGTCGTCGGTCTCGGAGCAGCGCTCGCGATCGGGTTCCTCGTCGTCGTCGTCCTGCGCGCGCCGTTCGCCTCCTTCGAGCTCGAGCCGAACCCACTCGAGTCCACCGCGAAGCTCGTGACGGACCTCGCCCGGCTGTGGCCGGCGGCCCTCATCGCGCTCCTCGGGGTCGGTGTCGTCGCGAGCCGCGCAGGACGCGAGTGGGGAGCGGACGACCACGGGATCGCGCGTCGCCTCCTGGTCGCGTGGGCCATCGTCGCCGCGGCGGGAGTCCTCGTTGGGGTGGTCGGGACCAAGCTCGACGCCGCCGCGTCCCTTCCGCCCCACCGCTTCCTGACGTTACTCGTCGCAGTCCCGGGGATGGTCATCGCCGGAGCGGGTATCCAGTGGGCGAGCCGGCACGCTCCGGACCGCCTGAACCTTCGAGCCGGATCGCTGACCCGGAAGGGCGTCGCCGCGGCAGTCGTGGTCGCCGCCGGGGTGATCCTCCTGGTCCCCACCGTGATCCGGTGGTACCGCTACCCAATCCTCATGTCCTCGGCCGCGCTCCAGGAGGCGAAGACGGCGGCGGGCTACGTCGCGCACCTGCCGGCGGGGCAGCCGTTCATCGTCATCGTCGGGCCCGAAGGAAGCGCCGGGCACTACACGGCGGTCCTGCGCGAGCGCATGATCCGGATGGAGCTGCCGGCCGACCGGCAGGCGGGCCTGCGCATCTTCCCCGGCAACCCCGCCGACCTCCTCGTTGGGCGGCGAACGATCACCGGAGATTCCCGAACCGATCAGGTGACGCTGTCCTACTGGCGAGCGGTTGCGGCGATCCTCCCCGAGCAGCCGCCGATCCTCCTCGTACAGGAGCTGGGGCGGGACGAGTTCGGCCAGGGGACCGGGCTCGGCGCGCCGGTGATCGCCCCCGGTGTGATCCTGGTGCGCGGCCCGCCTCCCGCCCGTCCGCTCGCCGAGGCACCGGCGCCCGACGCCTCCGTCACCGTGATCAGCTTCCTGGAAGGCATCGCCCTCCTCGCGCTGCTGTGGGTCGCCGGGTCGGGCTGGACGGCGCTGCTCCTCGGGCGCGAGCCCCCTCCCGAAGTGCGAGTGTCCCTGACTCCGGTCATCGGCATGGGCGCGCTCCTCCTCGGCGGGTTCGTGGCCACCGAGCTCGGGCTGCGGATGCACGGCGTGGGAGGCCCCGCTGTCTACGCGGTGGTGACCCTGTCGGGCTGGGCCGTGGGTTGGAGGACCGTCGGGCTTCGCCGACTAGTCGGGAAGGCGTGAGCGCAGTTCCCGCACCGCCCGACCGGGGTCGGGGGCTTCCGTCACCGCGCGGACGACGCAGATCCTCCGGGCGCCCGCGCCGACCACGTCGGTGACGGTCTCCGCGTCGATGCCGCCGATCGCGAACCACGGCCGCGATGCCTCGCGCGCCGCCGCGCGAACGAACTCGAGCCCCGTCGCGGGCCGCCCCGGCTTCGTCGGCGTCGCGTGGACCGGCCCCACGCTCAGGTAGTCGGCCGCCGGGTTCGCGCCGCGGAGCTGCCGGACGTCGTGCGTGGACAGGCCGATCAGGACGTCGGTCCGGACGAGACGGCGCACCACGTCCACGGGCAGGTCGTTCTGCCCGACGTGCACGGCGTCCGCGCCGAGGGCGAGCGCGACGTCGGGGCGGTCGTTCAGCGCGAAGAGTCCACCGTAACGGGTCGCCGCCTCCGCGAAGACCTCTCCCCAGCGCAGCAGGTCGCCCGCCTCCGCATCCTTCTCCCGCAGCTGCACGATGTCGGCTCCGGCTTCGAAGATCTCCTCGAGGAACGCCGACAGGTCGCCCTCGGTCTGCCGGGCGCCCGTCACCACGTACAGGCGCGCCCGGTCAAGCCGCTCGCGACGGCGCTCGCCCTCGCCCTCGGTGCTCACCCTCCCGCCACCGCACGCACGAGCTCCAGGCGGTCGCCCTCGCCCAGGTGGACATCGTCGTAGCGCTCGCGCTCGAGCGGCTCGCCGTTTCGTTCGACGACGACGAACCGCGGGTCCAGGGCCCGCGACCGGATGAAGTCGGTGACGGTCGCACCAGCATCGACGTCGTAGGGCGAGCCGTTCGCAAAGATGCGCATGTGGTCGCGGTCGATGGCTAGGGCCGGTCCTTGTGCAAGCCCGCCAGCATTGCCTCGGTCGCGGGCGACGGGATCGCCCAGTCCTCCCACACCGGCTCGTAGCCGAGCGCGAGGAGGCTGGCCGCGACCTCCGCGGGCGAGCGCAGGTCGGCCACCTCGAACTGCTCCGTCGCCTCGTGCGGACGCTCGTAGCCGCCCGGCTCGGTGTGGGACCCGGCGCTCGCGTGCGTGATGCCCACCCGGAACATCCCGTCGCGAAGGGCCGCCGGCTCGCGCGACGAAAGGACGATCCCCGCGTCGGGGAGCAGCAACCGAAGGGCGCACACGAGCTGGACGAGCGACCGGTCGTCGATCGGGTCGCGCGGCTGGAACCCGGAGGCCGACGGCCGGATGCGCGGGACGCTCACGGTCACCTGCGTGCGCCAGTACCGCGTCATGAGGAACCGCGCGTGCGTCGCCATCGCGAGAGCCTCCGCCCGCCAGTCATGGTGCAGGCCGAGGAGGGCGCCGATGCCAACGCGTCTCATGCCGGCGCGCGCCGCGCGCTCGGGCCCGAGGAGCCGCCAGAGGTACCGGCGCTTGCGCCCGGCGAGGTGCACCGCACCATAGGTCTCGGGGTCGTACGTCTCCTGATAGACGACCACGGCGTCGCATCCGGCCCGCGCGAGCCGGCGGTATTCATCCTCGCTCCACACCTGCACCTCGATGGCGATCGACGGCACCTCGCGGGCGAGGAGCTCGATACGTTCGCGCAGGAACTCGACCCCCGTCAGGCGCTCGTGCTCGCCGGTCAGGAGCAGGATCGAGCGGAACCCCTGACGAAGGAGCCACCGCGCCTCCTCGAGCGTTCGCTCGGGCGTGAGGGTCGCGCGCGCGATGGGGAGCTCCCGCGCGAACCCGCAGTAGACGCACGTCGTCAGGCACTCGTTCGAGAGGTAGAGCGGCGCGTACATGTGCATCGTCCGGCCGAATCTCGCCACGGTCAGCTCGTGCGAGGCCTCCGCGAGGTCCTCCAGCCGCTCCCCCGCCGCCGGCGAGACGAGCGCCGCGAAGTCGGCGAGGGTCCGTTCGATCGGCGGCGTGCCGAGCGCCCGGTCGACCGCTCCCGGCGAGCCTTCGTGCGCCAGCCCGAGGAGATTTCCCATCGGCAGCGCGGCGAACGCGTCCGCAAAGGTCTCCACAGGCTCCGGCGAGACGAACCCGCGCTCGTCGCTCACGGGGAGGTCACCGCGGGATCGGCCTGGGAGCTGTGCAGCCGCTCCAGGAACCCGGTGAGCGGGCTCGAAGCCTCCGCCGACCCGCGTTCGGGTGCCGGGCGGGCCCGGCGCGCCCGGCGCCCCGCCTCCACGCCCAGACGGAACGCCGCCGCCATCTCCACCGGATCGCCTGCGATCGCGATCGCCGTGTTCACGAGCACCGCGTCGGCACCGAGCTCCATCGCCTCGGCCGCATGCGACGGCGCCCCGAGCCCCGCGTCCACCACCACCGGGACGGTGGCGCTCTCGATGATGATCTGGAGGCCGTCGCGCGTCCGGATCCCCCGGTTCGAGCCGATCCAGGAGCCGAGCGGCATCACGGTCGCGCACCCCACCTCCTCCAGCCGCTTGGCGAGGACGGGGTCGGCCCCGATGTAGGGCAGCACGGTGAACCCATCCGCGACCAGCTGTTCGGCGGCGCGGAGCGTCTCGACCGAATCCGGAAGGAGGTACCGCGGGTCGGGCGTCACCTCGAGCTTGACCCAGTCCGGGAGCCCGGCCGCTCGCGCGAGCCTCGCGAGCCGGACCGCCTCCTCGGCGTCCACGGCGCCGGAGGTATTCGGCAGCAGCTGGACGCGTTCCCGGTCGATGAACTCGAGGATGTCCGGCCCGCCGGTCGCCTCCAGGTCGATCCGACGCAAGGCGACCGTCACCATCTGCGTGCCGGAGGCCTCGATCGCCGCTCGCATCGTCTCGAACGAGCCAAACTTGCCCGTCCCCAGGATCAGGCGCGAGCCGAACGACCGACCCGCGATGACGAGCGGGTCGGACGAGGTGGGCGATTCGGTGACGATGGCGGTTCGCTCCCTTCGCCGGCGTTATCCGGATCAGGTTCACGGGTCGCCGGCGCCTCGCCCGCCGCTTCGCGAGCGTGCCGGCCTCTCAGCCCGGTTGCCCCGAGCTCCCCGGTCGTTCGTTCTTCGTCATTGATTCTACCGGGACTGGTGGTGTCTCAGGTTTCGCCGACATCCTGGTGCTCCACCTGCGATGCAAGCGCGTCTCGATCCGACGTCAACCCGCGCTTGGGGAGACCGTTGCGACCGTGATGGAGCTCACCATCTGGGATGCCGTCACCCTGTCGTCGGACGAGACCTTGGGGCCGTAGTCGACACGAACTTCGTACTCCTGACCTCCGATGAGGACGATCCGCTCGCCATAGTCGTAGGAGACCGGGATGTTGTCCATGCCATTCCAGTAGGTGCCTCGGAAGTGCTCCAAAGGGATGCTTCGAGGGTCGATCGGCAGAGTGGTCTCGGATGTGCGCTCCGCCGCATCGACCTTCGCCGGGTCCAGAAGCCACACCCTCACCTGCACGAGTCCGCCCATCGTTCCTGGCTCAGGACGCTCCTCACAACTCCCCTCCGGAAGGGAGCCGCGCATGGGCATTCCTCCCGGTCCCCAGACCACGATGCTGCACGGTGAGAACGCCAACAGCTGGTAAGTGGGCGGGTAGCGGAGGGACCACCCTTGACCGTGGAATCCGTTCCAGTTCGCCGGGATGGGAGGCAAGGAACGTGCTCCGCACGCCGCCGCCATGGCGGAGAAGGCCACCGTCAAGCCAAGAGCGAATAGCCGATGCCGGACGACCGTCGCGCTCATTTCAGGACGCATCGACCAGTCCCCCAGCGCACTGAGCCGGACTCGAGCCGGCGCCTTGGTAGACTCGTGCCGCCATGACCACGTTCCGGTAGGTACCTCGAGGCCCTCCCCCCGCTCCACGCGGGCGCGGGCCGTCCTCGGGCTCGGTTCAGAGGCCCGACCCGCCGACACACACACTTCTCGTTCGTCGGCATCACTACCGGAGTCACCCATGGCAGCCACGTCCACCTCACATCGCACCGCCGTCCGTCGCGTGACGGCCGCTCAGATCGTCTCGATCGCCGGCACCCAGGCGGCGGAGATCGCGCTCCTGTACGCCGTGTACCAGCGCACGGGCTCGGCCGCGTGGGTGTCCGCCGCCCTCCTGTGCTCCTTCGGCACGCTCGCGGTGGCCACGCCGCTCGCGGGGTCGCTCGGCGACAAGTTCGACCGGCGCGTGGTGATGGTGGCCTCCGACCTGGCCGGAGCGGCGTGTTTCGCCGCGCTCTCGCTTGCGCGATCGCCGTCCTCCCTACTGGCGCTCGCCTTCGTGGCCGCGCTCACCTCGTCGCCGTTCAACGCGGCGGCCGACGCCGCCGTCCCGAACCTCGTGCTCGCGTCCGACCTCGCCTGGGCGAACGGGACGATCTCGTTCGGCCGGAGCATCGGGTTCGTCGTGGGCCCGGCAGCGGGCGGTCTGCTCGTCGCCGCGCTCGGAGTCCCGGCGGTGTTCCTCATCAACGCGGGATCGTTCGTGGTCTCGGCGGGCCTCGTGCTCACCGTCAGGGGGTCGTTCGCGGGCGCGCGCTCGGAGGATGAGCATCACCGCGGCCTTCGGGCCGGGTTCCGCTTCATCGCGGGCGACGCCACGCTCCGGCGGATGACACTCGCCTTCGCCGTCTTCACCCTCGCCGTCGGGAGCGTGCTCGTGGCCGAGCTCCCGCTTGCCCGGTCCCTCGGCGTCGGCTCGATCGGGTATGGGCTGATCGCGACGGCCTTCGGCGCGGGCGCCCTCGGCGGCTCGCTCTGGGCCCGGCGCCTCAGCGCCACGACCGAGGGTCCGGCCATCGCGTACGGGTCGGTGACCACGGCGGTCGGGTTCGGCGCGGTCAGCCTGCTGCCGTCGATCGGCCCGATCTACGGTGCGATGCTGGCCTCAGGCGCGAGCGACGGCGTGGTCGACGTGGCGGCCCTGGGCGTCCTGCAGCGGCGAGCCCCCGACGCGGTCCGAAGCCGCGTGCTCTCGGCGTTCGACGGGGCGGTGCTCGGCACGTTCGCGCTCTCGTTCCTGTTCGCGGGCGCGGTCGTCGACGCCCTGGGACCGAAGGCCGCCTACGCGATCGCCGGCGCTGGCTGCGCCATCTGCGCCACGATCCTCTGGCCCCTTCGCCACAGGCAGGGACCGGAGGCTTCGCGGTGAAACCGGGAGGAGCGCCCTAGAATGGCGCGGAGGGCGCCTCTCCCCGGCGCACGGGAGTCACACGTTGTCCGTCATCGAATCCACTATCGACGGCCGGTACGAGGTCATCACCCGCGTCGCTGCCGGCGGCATGGGTGAGGTCTATCGCGCGCACGACTCCGTGCTGGGGCGCGAGGTGGCCATCAAGATCCTCCACCCGCACTTGGCGGGCGATCGCGGATTCGTCGACCGCTTCCGCCGGGAGGCCCGCGCAGCCGCGATCCTCAACCACCCGAGCATCGTCGGCGTCTACGACTGGGGAACCACCGACGGGACGTACTTCATGGTCATGGAGTTCGTGCACGGGACGAACCTGCGGGCGCTCCTGGCCGAGGCGGGGCGGTTCGAGCCGTCGCAAGTGGTGGAAGTCGCCATGCCCGTGCTCGCCGCCCTTGACCACGCGCACGGCCACGGCATCGTCCATCGCGACATCAAGCCCGAGAACATCCTCATCGCCCACGACGGGACCGTGAAGGTCGCCGACTTCGGGCTCGCGCGCGCGTACGCCGAGTCGAACGTCAGCCAGGCGGAGGGCACCGTCACCGGCACCGTCCAGTACCTCGCGCCCGAGCAGATCCAGGGCGATCCGGCGGACCCGCGCACGGACCTCTACGCGCTGGGCGTCGTCATGTTCGAGCTGCTCACCGGCGAGCCGCCGTTCACGGGCGAGACGTCTATGGCGATCGCCTACCAACACCTCTCGAGCGCGGTTCCCGCGCCCTCGCGGCTGGACCCGAACGTGCCGCGGGCGCTCGATCGCGCGGTCCTGCACGCGACGGCTCGCGATCGCGAGGAACGGCCGGCATCGGCGCGTACCCTTCGCGACGAGGTGGCCAGGGCCGGCGTCGGGCTCCCGCCGGCCCTCGGGCTCGTGCAGCTCGTCGGCCTGGTCCCCCCGACCGAGGCGGCCGGCCCGGAGCGGGCCACGACGGTCACGATCCCCCGTCCGGTCTCACCGAAGGTGCTCCGCCGCCGCCGGATCCGAGCGGCGGCGGCGCTCGTGCTCCTGCTCGCGCTCCTCGGGGTCGGCGGCTGGGCCGCATGGGTCTACGCGATCCCCCACTACGTACGGCTCCCCTCGCTCACCGGGGTCCCGCAGGATCAGGCGATGGCACGCCTGCGTGGGCTCGGGCTCACGCCGCGGATCGGGCCGGGTGAGTTCTCGACCAGCGTGGAGAGCGGCGCCATCATCCGTACCGACCCGGCCGCCGGGACGAAGGTCCGAACCCGGCATGCGGTGACGATCATCCCGTCGAAGGGTCCGGAGCTCGCGCTGCTCCCCGACGTCCGAGGCGCCACGCAGGCCGACGCGGTGGCGGCCCTCACCTCGGCGGGGTTCACGCCGCTCGTCGTGACCGCCCCGAGCGAGACGGTCCCGAAGGGGCACGTGATCGACCAGAACCCCGAGGGCGGTCACCAGGTGGTGAAGGGCCTGGGCGTCACGGTCACGGTGAGCACCGGGCCGCCCCCGGTGCAGATCCCCGACCTCGCGAGCCAGCCACAGGCCTCCGCCCAGACCGCGCTCGAGAACCTGGGCTTCACCGTGAAGATCAAGCAGGACTTCTCCGACACGATCCCCGCGGGCGACGTGATCGGCACCGACCCGCCGGCCGGAAGCTCCGCGCCGAAGGGCTCGAAGATCACGCTGATCGTCTCGAAAGGACCGAAGAGCTTCGCGATGCCGGAGGTGCGCGGCATGACGATGGAGGCGGCGAAAGCGGAGCTCCAGGGCCTCGGCCTGGTCGTGGACGTGATCGTCCTTCCCGGGACGAACGGCGATCAGGTGGTCCTGCAGTCGCCCAACCCCGGCACGACCGTGCACGCCGGGGACACGGTGAAGATCTACGTGACCGGCCCCTAGGGCTCGGTCTCCGCCTCCTTGCTCTCCTCGTACGAGTAGCGCTCCTCGCGCCACGGGTCGGCGTGCGTGTGGTACCCGCGCACCTCCCAGAACCCGCGCTCGTTGCGGTCGGTGAACTCGAGCCCCCGCAGCC
>VAYJ01000281.1 GCA_005888465.1 Actinomycetota bacterium | reverse complement strand
ATCGCCATCTTCGTGGGCGTTGCCGCGTCGGCGCAGTGGCAGACGTTCCTGCTGTGGCGCTCGGTGGGTTCGGTTCGGTTCGGGGCCGCGCACCTCGATCCGCTCTTCCATCGAGATCCGGCTTTTTACATCTTCGTGCTGCCGTTTCAGCAGTTCGTCCAGGGCTGGTTCTTCTCGGCGCTCGTGGGCGTCACCGTCATCTCCGCCATCGCCCACTACCTGACCGGCGGGATCCGGCTGCAGACCCCCGGGGAGAAGGTCACCGCGCAGGTGAAGGTGCACCTCTCCGTGCTGCTCGGGCTCATCGTGCTCGTGAAAGCGTGGGGCTACTACCTGGGCAAGTTCACGCTCCTCACCTCACCCCGCGGTGTGGTGACCGGGGCGTCGTACACTGACGTCCACGCGCAGCTGCCCGCGCTCCGGCTGCTCGTGTTCATCGCGATCCTCTGCACGATCCTGTTCCTGGTCAACATCCGGTTCCGGGGCTGGGCGCTCCCGGTGCTCGGGATCGGCCTGCTTGCGCTCACGTCGATCGTGGCGGGCGCGGCGCTCCCGGCGGCCGTGCAGAAGTTCAGCGTCGGCCCGCAGGAGCTCCAGAAAGAGGCGCAATACATCGACCGGAACATCAAGGGGACGCGGTTTGCCTTCGGCATCGACTTGACTCCCCAGTCCGTGTCGCCCGGGGCGGACCTGAGCGCCGCCGACGTGTCGAACAACGATGCGACGGTGTCGAACATCCGCCTGTGGAGCCCGGGCGCCCTGGGACAGACCTATCAGGCCCTGCAGCGGATCCAGCCCTACTACGAGTTCAGCGACGTCGACGTCGACCGCTACTCGATCGACGGCCAGACCAGGGTGGTCATGCTGTCGGCCCGTGAGGTGAGCCAGAACGGCATCCCCGGTGGCGCGGGTTGGCAGAGCACGCACCTCATCTATACCCACGGCTACGGGGCGGTCGCGAGCCCGGTCAACACCGCCGACGCGTCCGGCGCCCCGGTGTTCCTGCTGCAGGACATCCCGCCCGTCGGCCCCTCGATACCGCTCCAGGCCTCCCCGCCCGACGACCACGGCTCCCAGGTCTACTACGGCGAGGTCCACGACGTTCCCTACCTGGTCGTGGACACGAACCAGGCGGAGCTGAACTTCCCGGGCGCCGACAGCGTGCACTACCAGGGCACAGGCGGCATCCCGATCGGTGGGTTCTTCCGTCGCCTCGTGTTCGCCTACCGGTACCGCGACATCAACCTGCTGATCTCGGGGCTGATCAACAAAGACAGCAAGATCCTCATCAACCGTGACATTCAGACGCGCGTGCAAAAGGCCGCGCCCTTCCTGCAGTACGATTCGGACCCCTACGCGGCGATCGTTGGCGGGCGGCTCTTCTACATCTGGGACGCCTTCACCACCACGACGCTCTACCCGTACTCGCAGGAGGCGAACCTGGGGGCCGCGACGAACGGCGACCTCTCGGGTCAGGCGAACTACATCCGCAACTCCGTGAAGGTCGCGGTCGACGCCTACAACGGCAACGTGACGTACTACGTGGTCGACCCCACCGACCCGCTCATCCGCGTGTGGGAGAACGCCTTCCCGCACCTGTTCACGCCGGCCTCCCAGGCGTCGCCGGAGCTCGTGGCCCACTTCCGGTACCCGGAGAACCTCCTGCAGGTCCAGACGGCCGAGTTCGCGAAGTACCACGTCACCGACGCGCCGACCTTCTTCGCGAACGGGAAGGTGTGGCAGGTCCCGTCGGCGCTCACGTCGAGTCCCACCCAGAGCGCGACCGGCACCATGCGCCCCTACTACGTCCTGCTGAAGCTCCCTGGTGACGCGCAGGAGCAGTTCGTGCTGTTCCAACCCTTCGTGCCGGCCCAGCGCCAGAACATGGTGGCGTATCTTCCAGTTCCCGAGCGGCGAGAACGTCGACGGCCCTCAACAGGTCCGAAGCCTGATCAACCAGGACCCGACGGTGTCCCAACAGATCACGCTTCTCAACCGCGAAGGCTCCCAGATCCTGTTCGGCGACCTCCTCATCGTCCCCATCGAGAACTCGTTCCTCTACGTGCAGCCCATCTTCGTGATCTCCTCGGGCGCGCCGATCCCGGAGCTGAAACGCGTCGTCGTCGTGCACGGCGGGAACGTCTCCATCGCGAACACGCTGACCGACGCGATCGCGGCCTCGTTCGGCCAGCCACCGCCGACGGGCGGAGGCGGCGGCGGCGGAGGTGGGCTCACGGTTTCGCAGCTGATCCAGCAAGCGCTGCAGCACTTCCAGGCCGCCGACGCGGCGCTAAAGGCCGGCAACCTGGCGCTCTACCAGCAGGAGATCAATGCGGCGGAGCAGCTGATCCAGCAGGCGAACGCGCTCGAGGCGGCTGGGGGATCGCCTTCCCCGTCGCCGAGTCCGTCCCCGTCTCCGTAGCGCGCCGTTGTCCGTTCGGGGAGCAGCTTGGTAGCATCAGTGCGCGGGGTGGAGCAGTCTGGTAGCTCGCTGGGCTCATAACCCAGAGGTCATAGGTTCAAATCCTATCCCCGCAACAAGTAAAAGAGCAGGTCAGAGGGGGTGTCGGAGACCGGCACCCCCTCTCCTTGACACCGATTGCAAACGGATTGCAAACGCGCCACCGACGCTCGTAGATCCTGCGGGTGGTTGTCGCCGGGTCACCTGCGGAATTACATTGATGTGAGTTACCAGTAAGGAGCACAAGATGCCCAGGAACGAGCGACACGTAGTGCCCAACCCCGACGGAGGGTGGGACGTCAAGAAGCCGGGCTCACCGCGGGCGAGCTCACATCAAGGGACCCAGGCTGGGGCCGAGCAGCGGGCCAAAGAGATACTTGCCAAACAGGGTGGCGGAGAGGCGGTTATCCATCGCCCGGATGGCAGCATCAGGGACAGCGATACGGTTCCACCCGCGAAGGATCCATTCCCTCCGCGCGATCGGAAGCACTGAGGGGGGCCAGGCCCATTCGGCCGCGGCGGTGGTTACTTCCATCCGCCTGGAGTTCCTTCAGGATCCTCTGGTCGTGGCGCTC
>VAYJ01000282.1 GCA_005888465.1 Actinomycetota bacterium | reverse complement strand
CGCGGCGCATCATCTCCACGAGCACCGCGAGCTGCAGCTCGCCCCGGCCCTGCACCTCCCACGCGTCGGGGCGATCCGGCAGATCCGCCACGCGGATCGAGACGTTCCCGACGACCTCCTGGTCCAGCCGGGCCTTCACCAGGCGCGCGGTCACCTTCGTCCCCTCGAGGCCCGACAGAGGCGAGGTGTTGATCCCGATCGTCATGGAGAGGCTCGGCTCGTCGACGTGCAGCACGGGGAGCGGTCGCGGGTCGTCGGGGTCGGCGAGCGTCTCACCGATCGTCACCTCGGGCAGCCCCGCGATCGCGATGATCTCGCCGGGTCCCGCGTCGTCCGCAGGGACCCGATCGAGCGCCTCGGCGACGGAAAGGTCCGTCACCTTCACGCGCTCGATCGTGCCGTCCGCGCGGCACCAGGCGACTTGCTGGCCCCGCGTGATCGTCCCGTTCAGGACTCGGCAGAGCGCGATGCGGCCCAGATAGGGCGAGGCGTCCAGGTTCGTCACCAGAGCCTGGAGTGGATGCGCCGGGTCGAACGTGGGCGCTGGGATGTGCCGCAGGATCGTCTCGAACAGAGGAGCGAGGTCGGCGCCCTCCTCGTCGGCGCTCGCGGACACGCTCCCCGCCCTGGCGTTCGCGTACAGGATCGGGAATTCGATCTGGTGCTCGTCAGCGTCGAGGTCCAGGAACAGCTCGTAGACCTCGTCCACGACCTCGGCGACCCGCGCGTCGGGCCGGTCGATCTTGTTCACAACCAGGACGGCCGGGAGCCCCGCCTCGAGCGCCTTGCGAAGGACGAAGCGCGTCTGCGGAAGCGGGCCCTCGCTCGCGTCCACCAGGAGCAGCACACCATCCACCATCGCGAGTCCCCGCTCGACCTCGCCGCCGAAGTCCGCGTGGCCCGGCGTATCGACGATGTTGATCTTGACCGCGCGATAGAGGACGGCGATGTTCTTCGCGAGGATCGTGATGCCCTGCTCGCGCTCCAGGTCCATGGAATCGAGGACCCGCTCGGCCACGTCCTGGTTCGCGCGGAAGGCGCCCGTCTGCCAGAGCATCGCGTCGACGAGCGTCGTCTTGCCGTGGTCGACGTGTGCCACGATGGCGACGTTGCGCAGATCGTCTCGGGTGGCCATGCGGATCAGGACTCCGGTGCTCGACGGGGTGGTGCGGGCCCTCCCAGTGTATCGGCGGATGCGCTACGAAGCCCGATCGAGCCAACCGAAGTGGCGAGCCCTGGCTTCTGCCTTCACGTCGGCAGGCAGGAAGCTCGCAGCGATCGCGTTCTCCGTCGCATGGGCGAGTTCCGCATTGGTGAACCCAAGCTGGTCGCGTGCCACACGGAACTCGTTCGTCAGGTCGATCCCCATCAACCCCGGGTCGTCGGTATTGAGGGTGACCGAGACGCCCTCGCGGAGCAGCCGGCCGGCCGGGTGCTCCGCAACGGTCGGGACGCCCTTCGTGAGCCAGTTCGACGTGGGGCACATCTCGAGCGTGACGGCGCGGTCGCGAACGAGCGACGTGACATCGGGGTCCCACGCGACCGAGAGCCCGTGCCCGAGCCGCGCCGGTCCGAGCACCTCGACCGCCTCACGCGGGTAGGGGGGCGGGCCCGACTCGCCGTAGTGCACAGTGAGCCCCAGGCCCGAATCGCGCAGCGGCTCCAGCACCCTCGCGTACCTGGCCGGCGGGAAGCCGAGCTCAGGGCCCGCGATGTCGAAACCGACCAACCGCTCCCGATGGCGGAGCGCGAACACCACCGTGCGTTCCGCGGACTCCATCCCGTAGTCGCGACTGAAGATCGCGATGAAGCCGACGACCACGTCGTGGCCCGCGGCGAGCGCCTGCTCTCGGCCCTCGACGATTGCCTCCATCGCGCCGTCCCAGTGCAGGCCGCCCGGCTCGCAGAGAAAGTGAGGGGAGAACCGAAGCTCGGCCAGGCGCACGCGCTCCGCAGCGAGATCCTCGATCGCCTCGACGGTGATGCGGCGGACAGCGTCGTACGTCCGCACCGCGTGCTGCGTGATCGCGAACGCGCCGAGTGCATCCTCCAGGCTCTCCACCGGCGATTGCACGAGCATATAGCGGGCCAAGTCCTCGACCGTATCTGCCGGGAGCGGCACGCCGGCCTCGCGCGAGAGCTCGAAGACCGTTTGGAGCCTGATCGCTCCTTCCAGGTGCCGGTGCAGATCGACCTTCGCGAGCGCGCGCAGATCCTCGTCGCTCACGGCATCCCGCCCGCCAGGACGATGCTCAGCGTGTCCAGGTTGATGTTGCCGCCCGAGATCACGCACGCGACCTTCCCGGCGCCGGCCGCGCCAGCGCAAGCCGCCGCGACCGACGTCGCGGCGGCGCCTTCGG
>VAYJ01000026.1:2410-15258 GCA_005888465.1 Actinomycetota bacterium | reverse complement strand
TACGACGCCATCGTTGTCGGAGCCCGGTGCGCCGGCTCGCCAACGGCGATGCTCCTGTCGCGGAACGGCTTGCGGGTCCTGTTGCTGGACAAGGCGCATTTCCCCAGCGATACCGTGTCGACCCACTACCTCCATCAGTCGGGCGTCGCTCGACTGCGGGACTGGGGCGTGCTGGATCGAGTCGTGGCCTCGGGATGCCCGCCGATGGCCGAGGTCGCATGGGACATCGAAGGCATTACGTTCACCGGTCATCCCCCGACGCCCGAGGGCGTCCCCCATGCGTTCGGTCCTCGCCGGACAGTGCTGGACGCGATCCTCGTCGAGGCGGCGATCGAGGCGGGCACGGTCCTCCGATGGGCGGCGGGAGCCGTTGCCCCAGATGAGGCGTTGGCGACGTCACGCCCGCCGGCGCGACGAGGCCGCCATGCCCTGGTTTCGATGGGCGGTCAGGGCCGCTACGTTCGATCCGCTGCCGCCGCCGTTTCGCGAGCTGCTCAAGGCGGCCGCCGAGAACCAGCAGCTGGCCGACCTCTTCTGCGGGTTGAACGCCGAGACCGTGAATCCGGACGTGCTCTTCCCTCCGGGTGCGCTCGACTGAACATCGGTCGACTTCTGCGCGTTTGATCAACAACGAGACCGGGTACCTACGGATCACCGCTGTAAGCCTGATGTACCCCATTTGGGGGTCACCGAAAGGAGGAGGCATGAGGCGGAATATCGTCGGCTTCATGACGGTGGCGATCACGTGCGCCATGCTGCTCGGCGCGACGGCTGCTCGCGCCGATCAAACGGTCACGTGGACCGGGAACGGGCTGGACTCGGTCACGCAGTGCGTCAGGGGTGTGGACACTCCGCACCTGCATTGGGTGCTCACCCCAGGCGAAACCCCGGTCCCGGGGACGACCGCGGAGCTGTTCATGAACGGGAAAGATATGGGGTCGATGTCGCCAGTGGGCAACTCTGGCGCGCTCCAGCTCACGATCCACGTCGGCAAGGGATTGACGATCGAGCAGCTTGAGAGTGCCTCGGTCTATGCGGACATCACGTCGGGCTCGGTTGGCGATAACGCCGTGCTGACCATCAGCGACGGGTGCCTCTGCAACTACTAGCAGCGCCTGGAACGGGGCGACCGACTCCGGTCGCCCCGTTCCACTTACAGTCGGGTCCCCATCTGGTTTCGAGCGGCCGCGGACGGGGTAACCATGCGGCGGCGTTCCTACCAGGGAGGCAGCTGTGCGCGGACGAACCGCAGGTATCCTCATCGTCGCAACGTTCACGCTCCTGTCTCTCGCGCTTCCTGCTGGAGCTGCACCGAAGATCCGGTTCACCCTGAACAAGATCGGTCCTCAGAACGGCGGCGGCGAGCCGTCGGTCGCGATCTCGCCGGATCGCACGATCTACGTGTCGGCGCCGGGAAACGCGATGGAGTTCTGGCGTTCGACGAACGCGGGCAAGACCTGGACCCAGGGGAGCTCGCCCGAGTCGCCGTCCGGAGACACGTCCGTCAACGTCGACCAGTCGGGCGCGGTTTACGAGAGCAACCTGAACGTCATCACGGGTGACCAGAACACCTTGCAGGTCGACGTCTTCAAGTCGTTCGACAAGGGCGCGACCTGGCCGCAGAAGGGATCGTCGGCGATCTCGGACAGCAACGCGAGCGGACAGCCGGCGCTCGTTGACCGGCAATGGCTGGACGCGTGGATCCCGCCGGGCCACACGACGGACACGGCGACCGTGTGCATGACCTACCACGACTTCGGCCCGAGCCAGCTGTGGGTCAGCTGCTCGGTGGACGGCGGGAAGAACTTCGGGCTGCCCGTCGATGCGATCACCTCGCCGCTCGCGCAGGCCGACTCCTACTGCAACACCATCCCTGGCGGCCTGAAGATCGTGCAGTCGGGCTCGCACGCGGGCCGCATCTACATCCTCTGGCTCGCGGCCGACCCGCTGAACCCGGTCACGGGTTGCAACCTCACGCAGCTCGCCGCGTTCCACTCGATCTGGTCGGCGTCGTCGGACGACGGCGGGAAGACCTGGACCGACCAGCTCGTCTACGACGCCGGGGTCCTGCACGACGGTTCGGAGATCTTCGCCGACCTCACGCTCGACAACCAGGGCAACCCCTACGCGGGCTTCGTGATGAACATCGCGAGCGAGTACGACATCTGGGTCGAGGCATCCTTCGACGGCGGCACGACCTGGAACGGGAAGACGGACGGCACCGGCGTGCCGTACAAGGTCAACGCCGACACTGGCACGCATTTCTTCGCTGCAATCGCGGCCGGCAACCCCGGGCAGGTGGACGTAGCGTACCTCGACACGCCGACGCTCGTGGGGAGCACGCCGTACGGCAAGCCGAACGAGCCGAGCGGCGACGCCAACGCCGACTGGAACGTCTATGTGGCTCAGTCCATCAACCTGCTGTCGGGGTCGCCGACGTTCACGAACGTGGCCCTGACCACGGTGCCGATCCACCACGGTGACGTCTGCACGCTGGGCCTGTACCGCAACCTCCTGGACTTCATCGACGTGCAGGTGGACGCGTCCGGCTTCCTCCACGTGGCCTACACCGACGACCACAACTACGCGGCCGGGGCCCTGGTGATGGCGAACCAGACTGGCGGTCCTGGGGTGGGAGCTGGCGGACACTAGCCCGGAGCCGACTCCACGCGCAGGTCGATCACGTCGGCCTTGCCGTAGGTGAAGAACGGGTCGCCCGCCGCGTTGGTGCCGAGCTCGGGCGGGACCACTTGGAGTTGGGTCACCTGGCGGGCGAGCCCCGTTGCGCTCAGCGCCGCGGCGATGAAGTCACGCTCGGTGTCGATGTCGGGCGCGATGTGATGGTTGGGAGCCGTCGCGAGCCAGATCGGCGACCCATCGGCCAGCGTGAACCCCGAGGACCAGATCCGGATGTGGTGGCGCTCGCGGATCGAGCCCGCCACGACCGCCTTCTCGAACGCCAGGTCCTGAGTCCGGCCTCCGAGGAACGCCGGAGTCACGGGAGCGCTGGGGTACGGCCGGTTCCGCAGGCCGGCTGAGTACACCCGCAACAGGGTGTGCAGGTCGACCGGATCGGCGAGCGACCAGCCGGCGGCCGCAAATGTGGCCTCGATCTGCGTCTTCGTCCCGACCAGGATCAGCCCCACCGGCTCCATCGACCGTCCGGTCAACGTCTCGCTGTGCAGGGAGAAGCGGGGCAGGATCGACGGTTCGATCTGGAGCGCGGCGAGCCGCGTCGGCGGCAGCGGCAGGAGCGCGGGAGCGTGCCGCGGGTTCGTCCATGCGTGGAACGCCGCGATGGTCACGAGCGCCGCGACGGTCATCGAGAGGGACACCTGGATCGTTCGGGGCCGCGGCACGTGGAACAGCGGCGGCCCTTCACGCAGCCCGACCCACGTGGCGGCTGCCACCGCCACGACCAGCCCGAGCACGGTCCCGGCCAGGACGTCGCTCGTCCAGTGGAACCCGAGCACGACTCGGCTGTAGCCGACGCCGAGGATCGCGATGCCCGCGAGCAGAGCGATGGCGATGTGCGTTCGCAGACGAGAGGTGGCCCGGATGCCCAGATAGGCAAGGAACGCGAACGCGGCCGCGGCCCCGGCCGCGTGCCCGGAGGGGAAGCTGAAGCTCCCCGGAAGCGCGGTCGCGCCGACGAGCGGTCGGGGACGCTTCACGACGATGCGTCCGATGTCGGAGGCGAGTGGCCCGAGCACCAGCGCCACAGCCATACCGACGAGAGCCCGCGGCGTGGGCCGGGGTACCCAGAGGATGCCGAAGATGAGGATGGACACGGGGATCCGGAAGGTTGCGCCGCCGAGCGAACTGAAGAACGTGCCCAATCGGACCGGCTCGCCGTGGTGGAGCAGGTCGGACAGGTTCTCGAGACGAACATCGGCTTGTGCGAGCGCCCCGTGGTGCACGATCTGGGCCGTGATCGAGGCGAAGGCCAGCAGCAGCAGGAGCGTCAGGGCCAGTCCCGTCGTCAGGAACAAGCCCGTGGACGACCTCCGGCTCAGCCGGCGTCGGACCAAACCCCACGGACCTGCGAGCGGCCGTCCGGCGCGAGCGAGGTACGGGTTCGAGGCGAACGCTTCGCGAAGCGAGCCAGCGATGGATCGAGCGAAGGGGGCGAGCGACCCTCCGTACGTTCGAACGAGGTGCACAGTCCACGCGACCGCAAGGACGGCAGCCACGACTAACAAGATCCCGAGCGCGCCGGGCAGTCCGAACAGATCGAGCGCCTGGTAGAGGGCTCGGAACACGGGCACGGCAAGGATCAGGCTGAGGAGCAGGAGTACGCCCGTACGCCATCGGCGGGGACCCGACGGCCGAGCCGGCTCAGCTGCCATCGGGCAAGCGTAGGAGAACGGTCTGGTCTTCGGGCGCCGGTTCCTTGCGGGATCGGCGTTCGATCACCGAGGATTTGTCCCTGCTCAAGCTCGCCGTCCGGGGCTTCGGGTGGAGCTCTCGTCGTGAACCGGAACTAACCAGGATCGCTCAGGGGAGGATGTGTGATGACCGCGAACGCGACCGAGATCGTGCAGGTGAACGGGATCGAGCTCGGCTATCAGACCTTCGGCGACGGGCCGCCGGTGCTGCTGCTCCACGGCGGCTTCGGGTCCCTCGAGATGTTCGGACCAAACGTTGACCTGCTGGCCGAAGGGCACCGGGTGATCGGAGTCGACCTCCAGTCGCACGGGCGCTCGCCGGCCGCCGATCGCCCGATGCGCTTTGAGACCATGGCCGACGATATCGCGGCGCTCATGGCGCATCTCGGGTTGGGCCGCGCGGTGATTATGGGCTTCTCGCTCGGCGGTGGCGTGGCGCTCCGCGCCGCGATCCAGCACCCCGAGGTGGTCGAGCGCGCAATCTTGGTCTCGACCCCGTTCGCGCGCAGTGGCTGGTACCCGGAAATGGTCGCCGGGATGGAGGCGATGGGGCCGGACACGGCCGGCTTCTTGATGCAGAGCCCGATGTACGAGGCCTACCAGCGCATCGCGCCGACGGTTGCGGACTGGCCGATCCTCGTGGCGCAGGTGGCGGAGCTTCTGAAGGTCGACTACGACTGGTCGGACGATATTCCGAAGCTTGCGATGCCGGTCATGCTCGTCATCGGGGACGCGGACGGGTTGCCACCCTCGCACGTCGTGGAGTTCTTCCGGCTCCTCGGCGGCGGGCTGCGGGACGCGAACTGGGACCGGTCGGGGATGACGCCGCATCGCCTGGCGATCCTCCCGGGCGTGACGCACTACGACATCAACCTGCAGCCGTCGCTCTCAGCCGCCGTGATCCCGTTTCTGGGCGGAGGCTAGGGGGCTCAGCCCAGGGCAAGGCGTAGCGCCTCGTCGTAGGCCGGACTGCCCGGCCGGATCTCGGTGATCAGCTGACCCTGCGGCGTGAAGAAGCGGATGATGACGCCCGCCTCCCCGGCGGAGACGGCCGACGCGATCAGGCTCACGGCCTTGGCGGTGTGCACGTTCTTCGAGGGCGGTGCGGCGGTTCGCTGCGCGGTCGCCGCGGCGGCCTGGGGACGAGGCGCCCCCGCACCACCGGGTGGTGCCGGTGGCGCGGGCCGGGCCGGGGCCGGCTTGGGGTCCGGAGCACCGTGCGTGATCGGTGCGCCGCATCCCGTGCAGACCACGTCCGTCGGGGAGATCTGACGGCCGCACCACTGGCAGACGGACTCGCTCACCGCCTGTTCATCGACCGCACCGAGGCGGGGGCTTAGCCAGGGGGGATCGGACGGGGTTCCAACAGGTCGCCGGCCGAGTAATCCGATCGGCCGGGCACTGCGAATGCTCTCGAACGGCCTCGAGGAGGAGGGGACGGTGAGCGCAGCCGGCGGCGCCCCGGTTCGTGTGGTGGTGCTTGATCACTTACGGCTGTCCGCCGATGCCCTCTGCGCGCTCCTCGAGCCCGGCGACCAGTTCGACGTGGTCGCCAAGGTGGCCTTCCCCTCCGAGGCGGTACATGCCTGCGAAGACGGCAAGGTCGACGTCGCGGTGATCAGCATGGCGCTCCCGGGGCTCGAGGGCATTCGGGTCGTCGAACGGCTGCGGCGCGGGCATCCCGCGGTCAAGGTCGTGGTCCTGGCCGCCCCCGAGCAGCTCGGGCTCGCCGCGCGGGCCATGGCGGCCGGCGCCCACGAGTACGTGTCCAAGCTCGAGTCCGGCGAGTCGCTTCGGCGCGCCATCGCCGACGTCGCGGGAGGGCGCGCGGGCCAGGCGGTGACGGGGCAGCGCGCCGCGTCGTTCGCGGCCCTCGACGAGGACCTCCAGCGGCTTGAGTCGCTCACACCGAGGGAGATCGAGGTCCTGCAGATCATGGCCACCGGGCCGTCGACCACACGCCTTGCCCACAGCTTGGGCGTGACCGCCCTCACGGCCAGGACCCACATCAAGAGCATCCTGCGGAAGCTGGGCGCCCATTCGCGGTTGGAGGCAGTCACCGTCGCTCGCCGATTGGGGGTCATCGGCAGCATCGATGCGACCGCGCCGGTGCGTCTGCCCAGCTAGCGCGGTGGCATTCACTTCTTACGAAGACCAGGCGAGAGACCCGAAATGAGGAGAGCGGCCCCCTTGGGGGCCCCTCTCGTGTTGCAGCGCCTGACGTCGCGGGCGGCGCCTAGTGCGTGCCGTGCTTGTCTTGGTTCGCCTGTAGGTGGGTGAGCGCGTTCGCGAGGCCCTTGTTGGGGTGCGCGGCCTCGTTCGCCTGGACGTGCGAGATGGCGTTGGCGAGGCCCGTGCTCGCAGCGGCGTGCTTGGCTTGGTTCGCCTGTAGGTGGGTGAGCGCGTTCGCGAGGCCCTTGTTGGGGTGCGCGGCCTCGTTCGCCTGGACGTGCGAGATGGCGTTGGCGAGGCCCGTGCTCGCGGCGGATCCTCCGGAGGAGGCGAACGCCGTGCCCACCCCACCGAGGACTGCCGCCGAGACGACCCCTACGAGGATCCGGCGAGTGCGCCTCATGACCATGTTTCGAACATCGTCCCAGCGGAGCAGGGCGTTGCACCCTACTTGGGGCCGACCACGGAACACCGGTGCGTGCTCCTCCCTTCTGGGGACGATAGGCAGGTTCGCCCTCGCTCAAGCTGCCTCAGCCCGCGAGAATGACCAGGTCAAGCTCCTGAATCCGCCCCGGATCGGCCACCAACTCGATTGTGGTGATTCGGTCGCGGTCGATCGTGAAGCGAAAGACGACCCGAGGCACGCCACCGGCAAGCCAGACGGCGCCGGGTATTCCGTCCACGATGGCCGGCTGGGCGACGCGCGCGCGGCCGGCGAACGTTCCGGCTACCGCGTCGGCTCCGCGCACCTTGGCCTCAGCACCCATGCGCACCGCCGCGTCGTCGGCGCTGAACACGACGTCGGGATCGAGCAGGGCGACCAGCGCACCGAGGTCGCCACCGCGCGACGCGCCGAGGAAGGCCTCGACGATCGCCCTCTGGCGCAGTCGATCCGGTTCGTTGGTGGCCTCCGCGCCCCGCACCCGGCGCCGTGCGCGGCTCGCGAGCTGGCGCGCCGCAGCCGGTGAGCGCCCCACGATGGGCGCGATGTCCTCGAACGGCACCGCGAAGAGATCGTGCAGAACGAACGAGACGCGCTCGGCCGGCGTGAGCGTCTCGAGGACTACCAGGAGCGCCAGTCCGACGGAGTCCCCCAGGAGCGCGTCGCGTTCGGGATCGCCCGCAGTAGCCACGAACGCGTCGGCGGGCACCTCGTCCAGGGGATTCTCGCGCTTCGCCTTCTTCGCCCGCATCATGTCCAGGCACACGCGCGCGACGACCGTGGTGAGCCACCCGCTCAAGTTCTCGACGCCGCTCGCGCCGGGGCGGCCGAGTCGGAGCCACGCCTCCTGGACGGCGTCGTCGGCTTCGTGCACCGAGCCGAGCATCCGGTAGGCGACCGCGCGCAGGCGCCTGCGGTCCAGCTCGAAGCGCTCCGCCAGCCTGTCGTTATCGCCCATGTTGCCCCTCCTAGTGACGAGGCGCGCCGGGCCGGTGTGACCAAGCGCTCAGCCGTGGCAGGAGGACGCACCGCCCTTGGTGTGTGGTAGATCGCACCCCGGTTTATTTCGTTCGCGCTGGTCTCGGGCTAGGTCGATGGGCTAGATTGCAGGTTCCACCTGGTCCGGGGTGGAAAGGGGGAACGGGGGATGAAGAGAACACTCGTCAGTCTGGCTGTTTCGGCCATGATGCTGGGGACGGTCTTCGGTGCGAGCGCAGCCCGAGCCGATCAGCAGGTCACCTGGACCGGTAACGGTCTGGACTCGTTGGTGCTGTGCGTGAGGGGCGTCTCGACGCCGCATTTGCACTGGGTGCTCACGCCGGGCGGCCAGCCGGTGGACGGAACCACGGCCGAGCTGTTCGTCAACGGCAAGGACCGCGGGCCCATGGCGCCAGTCGGGAACTCGGGAGCCCTGCAGCTCACGATCAAGGTCCCCGCGGGCCTCACGATTGAAAAGCTCGAGGGGGAGTCCGTCTACGCGGTCATCACCTCGGGTTCCGTCGGGGATAACGCCGTCCTCACCATCAGCGACGGCTGCCTCTGCAACTACTGATCGATCGCATTTCGCAAAAACGGCCCGGGCAGAAGGCCCGGGCCGTTTGCGTGCTCATGCCGGCCGAGCGAGGGGAAAGCTGCCCACGACCGAGGTCCCGGCGCCGGGCGCCGAGGTCACGACGAGTTCTCCCGCGAGCGCGGCCATCCGATCTGCCATGCCCTGCAGGCCGGTGCCCTGTCGGGTCGTCGATGGGTCGAAGCCCCTGCCGTCGTCAGACACTTCGAACGCGACGCGGCCATCGCTTTCGCGAAGCCGCAGCGTGACGTTCGTAGCGTCGGCGTACTTCGTCACGTTCTGCAGGGCCTCGAGCGCACAGAAGTAGAGGGCCGCCTCCTGGTCCTGCGGGTACCGGCCGACGCCGTCGGCCTCGATCCTGATCGGGAACGGGCTCTTGCGGGCCTGGGCCTCGAGCGCCGACAGCAGACCCCGGTCCGCGAGCAGGGGCGGGTAGATGCCCCGCGCCAGGTCGCGGAGCGTCTCGAGCGCGTCCTGCGATTCGGCCTGCAGCTCGCCCAACATCGCGTGAGCCCGTGCCTCGTCGCGCCCGACGAACCCGTCGACCAGGCGAAGCTTCACCGCGAGCGCGACCAGCTGTTGCTGCGCGCCGTCGTGGATGTTGCGCTCGAGCCGACGCGCGGCAGCGTCCTGGGCGGCCACGATCCGCTGGCGCGAGGCGCGCAGCTCCTCCAGGTTGGCGCGCAGTTCCTCGGTCAGCCGAACGTTGCGGAGCACCAGTCCGGCCTGCGCGGCGAGGTGGTCCACGAGCTTCCCCTCGGCGGCGGAGAGGGGCTCGTTCGCGTACTTCGTCACGTTCTGCAGGGCCTCGAGCGCACAGAAGTAGAGGGCCGCCTCCTGGTCCTGCGGGTACCGGCCGACGCCGTCGGCCTCGATCCTGATCGGGAACGGGCTCTTGCGGGCCTGGGCCTCGAGCGCCGACAGCAGACCCCGGTCCGCGAGCAGGGGCGGGTAGATGCCCCGCGCCAGGTCGCGGAGCGTCTCGAGCGCGTCCTGCGATTCGGCCTGCAGCTCGCCCAACATCGCGTGAGCCCGTGCCTCGTCGCGCCCGACGAACCCGTCGACCAGGCGAAGCTTCACCGCGAGCGCGACCAGCTGTTGCTGCGCGCCGTCGTGGATGTTGCGCTCGAGCCGACGCGCGGCAGCGTCCTGGGCGGCCACGATCCGCTGGCGCGAGGCGCGCAGCTCCTCCAGGTTGGCGCGCAGTTCCTCGGTCAGCCGAACGTTGCGGAGCACCAGTCCGGCCTGCGCGGCGAGGTGGTCCACGAGCTTCCCCTCGGCGGCGGAGAGGGGCTCGTTCAGCGGCTTCGTCACGGTGAGCGCGCCGAGGAGGTCGCCCCCGTCGCGAACGGCGACGACCTTCGACATGCCGGCGAAGTCGGGCAGCTCGCCGTTGGAGGCCGGGAGCGGCACGAGGCCGCCTCGGTCCTCGCCCCAAGAGGCCGCGGGGCGAAGCTCCCGACCGATCCTGAGCCACACGAGCGCCTGGCGCGCGCCCGTCCCCTCGCCCAGGATCGCGGCCATGCGGGGGAGGACATCCTCGAGCGAGTACGTGACGCCCATCTGTTCGACGAACTCCGAGAGCACCTCGTACGGCGAGGCGCGCTTGCCATACACCAGTCGGTTCGCGACGTGCTTGGCTCGCTCGCGGACGGGGTTGAAGGCGACAGCGATGAGAGCCGCGGCCGCCAGGGTGAGGAACGGATTGCGCCGGGACCCAACGGCGGTCCCGATGCCGACCACGACCGCGAGATACACGGCGGTGAAGAACGCGGCGAGCACCGCGTACACGACGGTCTTGCTCACGACGATATCCAGGTCGTAGAGGCCGAACTTCAGGATCGCGATCGCGCAGCTGACCGGCACCGCGATGCCGAACCCGAGGAGGATCACAAGGTCGAACCACGCGTTGGAGAGCTGGGGATCGATGGACGAGGCGACCACGATGGCCACGATCCCGACCCCGGTCGCCCCCGCCGCGTAGGCGAGCCACCGGAGCTGCTGACGTGTCTCACCCGTCGCTCGCCGCATCCGGAGGATGACCCCCACCATGGCCGCCACCAGGACGATGAGCGCGGGCGGCCACTGGAGGATCCCGAGTGGGCCGTTGAGGTTGACGAGCGGAATGAGGGGGTTTCGGATCGACGGCGATCCCGTGAGCTCGATCGTCTTCTCGAGCATCGTGAGGACCGTGCCCATCGCGATCAGCACAGCGGCGAAGATGCCCAGCCGCCGCCAGCGTCGCGACTGGAAGTGCCCGTCGGGGAAGAGCAGGAAGAAGAACGAGGCAAGGCCAGCTGGGAACACCAGCCAGATCAGCCAGTCGTGCGGCCAGGCCACCCAGGCGACCCCGGGCAATTGGTGGAAGTGAGAGCTCCGGAACACGTACTCGTTCGAGAGCCCGGCCAGAGAGCCGCAGAGGGCCATACCGAGGAAGATCCATCCGATCGGGTTGCGGGAATGACGGGTCGCGAGGAACCCGCCCATGATCGCGTAGCTGATCGGCAGGATCAGGCTCACCGGGTCGGCCTCGTCGACCGACCGGAAGGCGTGCAGGTTGAGGATGGCGAAGATCCCCGACGCGGCCGTCAGGAGCAGGCTCAACACGCCCAGGGGCCACGCGACGCGCGAGAGCCAGCGCCAGGTGCTGCCGGCCCCGGCCGAGCCCGTTCGGGCAGGGGTGCTCACGTCGATCATGATCGGCCTCGATTGTCCCCGAGACGGTCGCGCTCCGAAAGGGTGCTACCCCCACCGTCTAGTCGTGGCTGCACCATTGGCGCGTGACGCCCGCGGGTGGGACGCTCTCGGCATGAGCATTCGGGTGCTGATCGTGGACGATCAGGAGCCGTTCCGGGAGGCGGCCCGGATGGTCGTGGAGGCAACGGACGGATTCGAGGTGGCGGGCGAGGCGATCACCGGCGAGTCTTCGGTCGAGATGGCTCGCGAGCTCGCGCCCGATCTGATCTTGATGGACGTGAACCTGCCGGGCATCGACGGGCTCGAGGCGACCCGGCAGATCCTCGCCGACCACGCCAGCCGGATCGTCGTGCTCCTGCTCTCGACGTACGAGGAGGCCGAGTTCGGTCCGCGCATCGCGGAATGTGGCGCGGCGGCGTTCATCTCGAAGTCGGCCTTCGGGCCCGACCGGCTCGAGGCCGCCTGGACGGCGGCGACGGTGTGAGCTCGTGCGGCTAGGGTGCGTCCCTCAGGAACGCGAGCACGGCCATGACGCGGCGGTGCACGTCGGTCTCCTCAGAGAGCCCCAGCTTATGGAAGAGCGCGTTGATGTGCTTCTCGATCGCGCGCTCGGAGAGGAAGAGGGACCGGGCGATCCCCGCGTTGTTCTTTCCCTGCGCCATCTGCGCGAGCACCTCGCGCTCGCGATCGGTGAGCTGGGCCAGGGGCGAGCCCTCCGCCGCATGCCGAGCAGCGACCAACTCCTCGACGACCCTCGGGTCGAGGACCGATCCGCCGGCCGCAACCGTCTGCAGCGCATGGACGATCTCCTCGAGGTTGGCCACGCGCTCCTTCAGGAGGTAAGCGAGCCCAGCCGCGCCGTTCGCCAGGAGCGCGTAGGCGTAGTCGCCCTCCGCGTACTGGGAGAGGACCACGACGCCGGTCGCCGGATGGTCCCGGCGGATCTGCAGCGCGGCCCGAATGCCCTCGTCGGTATGCGAGGGAGGCATCCGGATGTCAGTGAGGACCGCGTCGGGAGCGAGCTTCTCGACGGCTGCGTCGTCGGCCGTCGCGAGGAGCGCGGACGCTCCTTCGCGGACCAGGTAGTTGTCCTCGGCGAGCACGACCCGAAGCGCCACGGCAGGATGCTATCGCCGGAAGGGCCGCCGGCATGACGATCCGTGTGGTGCTGGGGGACGACAACGTGCTCGTCCGCGAGGGTATCCGGGGCCTGCTCTCGCTCTCCGACGACATCGAGGTGGTCGGCGTGGCCGAAGACGCTCCCACGCTCCTGGCGGCGGCGGCGGAGCACGTACCGAACGTCGTGATCACCGACATCAAGATGCCTCCCACCTTCCGGCTCGAGGGGATCGAGTGCGCCCACGCGATCCGCGAGCGCCACCCCGGCACCGGCGTCGTGGTGCTCTCCTCGCACGACGACGAGGAGTACGCGCTCGCCCTCCTCGGGCATGGCCAGAGTGGCCTCGCCTACCTGCTGAAGGACCGGCTCGCGCAGGGCGACGAGCTGATCCACGCCATCCGCGAGGTCGCGGTCGGCGGCTCGGCGATCGACTCGGGCATCGCCGCCAGGCTCTCCGGG